>JBAXRT010000174.1:0-4830 GCA_037131065.1 bacterium
TTGAGGCTCATATCATAGCCCTTCAGGCGCACCCCACGGCCGAAGAGCTGGATATAATTGAAAAAGAGTCGGTTAAATTGGCAAAAAGTGCCCGTGACCGGAGTTACCAGGCATTCCTGGCTCCTTTTAAAAAAGAACGGGATTACCTGATCAGCGTGGTAAAAACCACGCATTGCCCATGTAAAAAGCAGGCCCGTATTGACAAAATCGTGGCCGACCTTGAGGCAATTTCAGAACCCATCAGGAAAGATATCATTTCCTCGGCCAAGAAAATAATGCGTGATGTATGTACTACCTGCAGCATGAAAAAACCCATGAAGGCTGACCTGGAGGTTTGGATGGCCGGGCTGGCAAAAGAAAATGCCGGGCGTTACAACTCTCATCTTTACAGTGAATCGGCCCAGAGTGCCCTGAAGGTAGAGCCGGTCCCTCCATCCTATACCGATAATTCACCTGTCGTTACCGGCCGCGAAGTGATCCTTGCCAATTACGACCACCTCTTTGGGAACAACCCCCTCTCCGTCATCTTCGGTGAGGATGTGGGTAAGATCGGCGGTGTTAACCAAACGCTCGAAGGGATGCAGGCAAAGTATGGTGATACCCGCGTCTTCGACACCGGTATCCGTGAAGCCACCATTGCCGGCCAGGGTATCGGTCTTGCACTGCGCGGTTTAAGACCGATCGCCGAGATCCAGTATTTCGACTACCTGCTATACGCCCTGCAGATCCTGAGCGACGACCTCGCCACAACCCAGTACCGTACAAGGGGAGGACAAAAAGCGCCGGTGATCATCAGC
The DNA here is from genome assembly GCA_037131065.1 of bacterium. GTDB lineage: Bacteria > Bacteroidota > Bacteroidia > Bacteroidales > FEN-979 > JBAXRT01. Next base: position 798 of record JBAXRT010000174.1, read on the forward strand.
ACACGCGGGCACCGCCTCGTGGGCATCTGGCACTCCGGAAGCGCACTCAGTATGGTGATCAACTCCATCAGGGGAATCTTCGTGCTGGTACCAAGGAACATGACCCAGGCCGCCGGTTTTTACAATACCATGATGGCATCCGATGACGCCGCACTGATCATCGAGCCATTGAACGGCTACCGGCTGAAAGAGCAGAAACCCGAAAATACCGGCCAGTACCGCGTTCCGATTGGCATTCCTGAAGTACTGGAAGAGGGAACCGACATCACACTTGTCACCTACGGATCATGCGTCAAAATAGCCCAGGAGGCCGTTCCCCAGATCAGGGATTTCAACATCTCCGTTGAATTGATCGATGTGCAAAGCCTCCTCCCCTTCGACCGGAACCATCTCATCCTGGAATCCCTGAAGAAAACCAATAAGATCATCTTCTTTGATGAGGACGGACCCGGAGGCACCACCGCCTTCATGATGCAAAAGGTCCTTGAAGAGCAGGGCGGCTACCACTATCTCGATGCCGAACCCCGGACCCTGACAGCAAAAGACCACCGACCCGCTTATACCAACGATGGCGACTACTTCTCAAAACCAAGCGCGGAGGATGTGTTCGAGTTGGTTTATGGCATGATGCATGAGTATAACCCGAATAAGTACCCCCGACTTTGGTAAACCAAAGTTGAATGACGAATTACGAGTGACGAGTGACGAATTCATTGAAAGTTGTTGTTACGAAGGATGGATCGCATACGCTGTTCGTACCCGAACTGAATGAACATTACCACTCATCGTTTGGAGCCGTTACCGAATCACGGCATGTGTTTATAGAGGCAGGGTTCAGGGAGGCTTCGCGGAAGTTGGATCGTCTCAAGATACTGGAAGTTGGTTTCGGAACGGGTCTGAATGCATTGCTCACATTACTTGAAGCTGAAAAACTTCAAAAGGAAGTCAGCTACACCGCGATTGAGGCCTACCCACTCGACATCACGCTTGTTGGAAAACTTAACTATCCTGAACTTCAGGCATTAGAGGAATATCCGGCAGCCTTCCGCCGAATCCACCTTGTATCATGGATCCCCTATCCCCCATCCCTCATCTCTCATCAACAAATCACAAACTACTTCTCCATTCAGAAGATCCATTGCAGCCTTGAAGATTACCGGCCATCCTCCGTATGTTTCGATCTTATCTATTTTGATGCTTTTGCCCCTGACAAGCAACCAGAGATGTGGTCGGAAAAGATATTCGCCTCACTCTCCCAATCAATGGTTCCGGGTGGAATCCTGGTTACTTACTGCGTAAAGGGAGAAATAGTGAGACGGTTGAAAAGTCTGGGATTTCTCACGGAAAAATTACCTGGCCCTCCCGGGAAGAGGCATATGCTCCGGGCAATAAAAATGTAATTTCACTAACTTAGCATGCGACTGCTGACTGCTGACTGCTTACTGCTGACTGCTTACTGCCGACTTTTAACTATGGACATCACCCATTTCAACATCCGTGTTTACGGCCTGCTAATCGACGAGGGTCGTATCCTCGTTACTGACGAATACCGGCTCGGGATCTTTATGACCAAGTTCCCGGGTGGCGGATTGCGGTTTGGTGAAGGGACCATCGACTGCCTTAAGAGAGAGTTCCTAGAGGAATTGAAGATGCCGGTGGAGATCATCTCGCACTTTTATACCACTGATTTTTTCCAGCCGACGATCCTGTTGCCATCGAAGATGCAGCTTATCAGCATCTATTACAGGGTGAAAGCCGGAAAACCTTATCCCTTCAAGGTCACTGAAAAGAAAAACGATTTTTGGGAGATCGCAGAAGGAGCGCAGAATTTCCGGTGGATCAAAATTCCCGAACTGACAGAGGAGGAGATGACATTGCCGGTGGACAAGGCTGTTGTTCGTATGTTGAAGGAGACCATAAAGAAGTGACGAGTAATTCGAATGACGAATGACGAATGACGAGTGACGAATGGAATGTAGACAGGTGGATAGGAATTGTCGCAGGGAGGTGAGACAATTGCAGTAGAAACCTTGGGAAAATCTTTGGACGTGCGGAGGCCTGTGCGGATTTTCACGCAGTTTCGGTGCAATTGGCGAACCGACCGATAACAGGACATTTACTTTATTTTTGCATTAAATAATTATGAAGAATATTTTCATCCTATGCTGGTTACTTCTGGTTCTTTTGGTATCATGTAAGACGAAGATCCCTGATCATGTATCAATCCAGGGACAACTGACAAATGGTCCTGGTGAGAAAATCGTTCTGACGGAACTTGGCACCAAATCGATCAGCCGGCTGGATTCAGTCACCCTTGATGAAGGGGGAAAATTCAGCTTCCTTGTTAAGCTATCTGAACCGGGATTTTATATGCTGCAATCACAACAGGGCAAGGTGCTTGTCCTCTTTGCCCGGCCGGGAGACACAATCCTCCTGAATGGCAATTTGATCTTTTTCCCTGAGAATGTTATCGTGAAAGGTCCCGGGGAGACTGAGCTGCTTGAAGAATTTTTCCGGTATACCAGGCAGAACGAAAAGAGGGTCGACTCATTGGAGAACCTGCTGGTAGAGAACCAGGAGAGTGAAGGATATTATGCGCTGACTCAAAAGATCGATTCGGCATTCAGGCAGATCTGGATTGACCAGCTGGAATATGAGAAGGCCTTCATCGACCGGCATCCCTCCTCGCTCATTTCCCTGATCGTTCTGAACTATGCATTCGGATTGAACACCGTGCTCTCACCTGCTGATGACTCCATCTATTTCCTGAAGCTTGACAGCTCACTGATGAGGAGTTGTCCCGGGAACAAACATACAGAATACCATCACCAGCGGATTCTGGAACTCAGACGCGAGCAGGAGATGAACAAAGGAAAAAAGGAGTAAATTGCATCAAATTTTCCCGGATGGGTAAGAACATCTATTTCATCTCCGACTTTCACCTCGGGATCCCCGATCACGACCAAAGTCTGGTACGGGAAAAGAAAATGGTGGCCTGGCTGGAACAGATCCGGCCGGATGCCGCGGAGATCTTCCTGATGGGCGACCTGTTCGACTTCTGGTTCGAATACCGTACCTGCATCCCGAAGGGATATGCCCGCCTGCTCGGGAAACTGGCGGAGATCACCGATTCGGGGATACCTGTCCATCTTTTCCGCGGGAACCACGATATGTGGGCTTTTGATTACCTTGAAAAAGAGCTGAACATCCGCTTACACCGCGATCCTGAATTCCATGATTTCGCAGGGAAGAAATTTTACCTTGCCCACGGCGACGGGCTTGGTCCCGGCGATCACGGCTACAAGTTCATCAAGAAGGTCTTCGCCAGCCGTTTCAACCAGTTCCTGTTCCGCCTTATCCATCCCGACTGCGGCATCCCCCTTGCACTTTTCTGGTCGCGGAAAAGCAGGTATGCAGCGCTTGTAAAAGAACAGAAAGAGGAAGAGCGCAACTACAGGCTTATCCAGGAAAGGATCACCTTTCATTCCAAAGCTTTAATTATTGAGCATCCGGATCTGGACTACCTGATCTACGGACACTACCATTATCCCGTTTCAGCAAAAATATCGGAAAAAGCAACGCAGATCGTTCTCGGCGACTGGCTCACCCACTTTACCTATGCGGTCTTCGATGGATCAGAACTAAGACTGAAGACTTTTGAATAGTCAGGTAACAAGGTGACAGGGTAAAAAGGTGACAAGGTAAAAGGGGAACAATGAAATAAATCTAAAATCTAAAATCTAAAATCGTAAATCATAATATCCATGTTCAAGACCAATGAGTACTTCGACGGAAAAGTAAAATCCATGGCCTTTACGACTCCCGATGGCCCGGCCACCCTTGGCGTGATGGCTCCCGGAGAATATGAGTTCGGCACCTCAACCATTGAATACATGACTGTCGTATACGGACTGATGAGGGTCCTGCTACCGGGCGCAACGGAATGGACAGAATATGAACCCTTCGACACCTTCATAGTCCCGAAAGACTCAAAATTCAAATTGAAAATCGAACAGGATACGGCCTACGTTTG
>JBAXRT010000175.1:0-4823 GCA_037131065.1 bacterium
ATCACTTCATCACCACCTCACTTCATCACCACCTCACACAGGTTTCACTGACGATCTTGAGGTTTACCTGAAAGATGACTCACAGAATCCTACTTTTTCCTTCAAGGACAGGGCGTCGGCGCTGGTCTCTGCATGGGCGAAGGAGCATGGCATTGACACGATCATTGCAGCTTCGACCGGGAATGCAGGATCCTCGCTGGCGGGTATCTGCGCATCCCAGGGACAGAGATCCGTGATCTTTGTTCCGGCTTCAGCACCTCCAGCGAAACTTACCCAGATCATGATGTACGGCGCCACGATCGTCCCGGTAAAGGGGAGGTACGACGATGCTTTCGATCTCAGCGTGTTGGCTACTGAAAAATTTGGATTTTATAACAGGAATACAGCTTTCAACCCCCTCACCATCGAGGGAAAAAAGAGCGTCTCCTTTGAATTGTTCGGTGAATTAGGACAACAGATCCCCGACAGGATATTTGTCCCACTTGGTGATGGAGTGGTTGTTTCGGGTGTTTATAAAGGTTTTGAAGATCTCATGAAACTCGGGATCATTTCCCGGATGCCTGTGGTTGTGGCAGTCCAGGCAGAAGGCAGTCCGAATGCAGTTAACAACATGAATAGTCCGGAATTTGTTTCTACACCTTCCCATACGATCGCCGATTCCATCTCCGTGGATGTTCCGCGTAATTTTTACATGACCGTAAAATACCTGAAGGAATATGCCGGGGAGTGGACCACTGTAAGCGATGATGAGATCCTCAGGGCTTCGTCCATGCTTGCAAGATCAACCGGGATCTTCTCGGAACCGGCAGCTGTGGCGGCCTTTGCAGGGATGCTGAAATATCATGGGGATAACCGGTTACCGGCCGGGACAAAAAATGTGGTCCTGCTTACAGGGAGTGGGTTAAAGGATCTTGGATCGGTGCAATCATCGATACATATTCCGGACGCTATAGAACCGGACATTAAGGAAATAGAACCTTATCTGGAAAAAGTTAAATAGTTACCCGAAGTTCCACGAAGAAGACACGAAGATCCACAGAGAAAAAGATGATTTCGTTTTACCTGAACCACAATAAAATTGACTATTCCGGCAATGGAGAACAGACGCTTCTTCAGTATTTGAGGTTGGCTGCCGGGATTACCTCTGTAAAAGACGGCTGTTCGGGCCAGGGAGCCTGCGGGGCGTGCCTTGTTGAGATCGACGGCAAGGCAAGGCTTTCATGTACAACGAAAATAAAAAAACTTGAAGGCTGCGGTGTTCTGACCATGGAAGGGATCCCGGAAGACATCCGGGATGTGATCGCAGATGCCTTCGTGGAAAAAGGAGCCGTTCAGTGCGGGTTCTGTACACCGGGACTCATCATGAGGACAAAAATCCTCTTTCAGGAAAATGAACATCCCACACGAGACCAGATTAAAAAAGCGATCAATCCGCATCTCTGTCGCTGTACAGGCTACATAAAGATCGTGGATGCCATCGAGGAGGCAGCAGGGCAATTGCGCGATGGTGGACCAGCCAAATCATCCGCACAAAGAATCACAGGCAACCCCTCTGGCGTCGGCGATTCGCTTGAGAAATACCAGGCAAAAGAGACTGCCATCGGTAAACGGCTGTTCGTAAATGATATGCATCTCGAGGGGATGGTTTACGGTGCGCTCCGTTTCAGTGACCATCCGCGGGCAAAACTGCTTTCCATTGACACGTCGGAAGCTGAAAATCTGCGGGGTGTCATTCGTATCTTCACTGCGGCAGATATCCCCGGGAACCGCTATACAGGACTGATCATTGAAGACTGGCCGCTGATGATCGCTCCTCGTGAGATCACCAGGTACATCGGCGATGTCATTGCCGGTGTTGTTGCTGAAGATGAAGAGACAGCCCGCAGGGCAGCCAGGCTCATTAAGGCAAACTACGAAGTGATGGATCCGGTCACCGATCCGGTTATGGCACTTGCCCCCGCTGCCGCAGAGGTCCATCCTGGAAAGCCGAACCTGCTTGAAAAATGTGTCGTCCGTCGTGGCGACCCGATCGTTAGCGTCCTTAAAAACTCCGCTTTTGTATCATCAGGAGTTTACGAAACCCAGCGCGTGGAGCATGCCTTCCTTGAAACAGAGGCAGCGGTTGCGCTTCCGGATGGAGATGGCATTCATCTTTACAGCCAGGGACAGGGGATCTATGTTGACCAGAAACAAGTTGCATCCCTGCTGGGGCTTGACGAGGAAAAGGTGAGGGTCACGCAGGTTCCATGCGGCGGCGGCTTTGGCGGAAGGGAGGATATGACCGTACAGGGACATGCAGCACTTTTTTCATGGATACTGAAGAAGCCGGTGAAAGTTCATCTCACAAGAGAGGAGTCAATCATCATGCACCCCAAACGCCACCCGGTGAAAATGGACATCTCGCTGGGTTGCGATGAGAACGGGTTGCTTACCGCCTTGAAACTCCGGGCAACGGGCGATACCGGGGCCTATGCCTCGGTCGGGACAAAAGTCATGGAGAGGGTTGCCGGTCATGCCGCCGGCGGATACCATGTTCCGAATGTAGATATTGAATCGCTTACCGTTTATACAAACAATATCCCATCAGGGGCCATGCGCGGATTCGGGGCAAACCAGGTCAATTTTGCCCTGGAGGGCTGTGTGGATGAACTTTGCAGGATGGGTGGATTCGACCGCTGGAAGTTCAGGTACGAAAACGCTTTGGAAAATGGAAAGATGACGGCCACAGGGCAGGTCCTGGAGGCCGGTGTGGGAATCAAAGCCTGCCTGCTAGCGCTGAAGGACCATTTCTATGCTGCAAAATTTGCAGGACTGGCCTGCGGAATAAAGAACTCCGGGGTCGGGAACGGGATGACCGATTTCAGTGATGTAAAAATCCATATTCTCAAAGGTGGCCGTGTACTCATTGAACATGGCTGGACAGAGATGGGCCAGGGGATCCACAACATGGCAATGCAAATCCTTCATGAGGAAACGGGCATCGATACAAGACTGATGGATGTGATAACCGATACAAATGCATCGCTCCCGACAGGGATGACAACTTCCTCACGTGCCACCTCCCTCCTCGGAAATGCGATCATCGATGCGGCTATTTCGCTCAGGAACGACCTGAAGGAGAATCCCCTTGAACAACTGGAAGGGAGGATCTACACCGGAAAATATTATTGTGACTGGACGACCAAACCGGGTTCAGGAACCGGAAAGGTCATCACTCATTACTCATACGGCTATGCCGCCCAGCTTGCCGTCCTGAACGATGAGGGTAAGCTTGAAAAGATCTTTGCCGCGCATGATGCCGGAAAGATCATGAACCCGATGCTCTTCGAAGGTCAGATCCAGGGCGCAGTTCACATGGGGATAGGCTATGCACTCAAGGAAGATCTGCCGATGAAAGAGGGTCGCTTGCTGAGCACGCGCCTTAAAGATTGCGGGGTACTGAGGTCAACGGAAACCCCGGAGATCGAAGTGATAGGGATAGAGGAGAGGGATCCGGTTGGTCCATATGGTGCAAAGGGAATCGGTGAGATCGGCCTCGTTCCTACTGCCTCAGCCATTGCCAATGCCTTTGCACAATTTGACGGGATAAGCCGTAAGAAACTTCCCTGCGGATGATTTTTTCAATGCTCAATTATTACCTTTGTTTGCAGCTTTCCACATCATTCATGACTTGAGAAAAACAACATTCATATGAACCCGGATCTGCTCCTTGGATTGGTTCATAACATTGCCCTCCTGATCTCGATGGGTTTCCTCGGGGGTTTTTATTGGAAAAAAGAGGTCAGCCGGTTGACCCTGTCCGATAAACTGTTGACCGGCCTGTTCCTTGGGACCATCGGTGTGGTCATCATGCTGACCCCGTGGATCCTGATCCCGGGCCTGGTCTTCGATACACGGTCGATCCTGCTTGCTGTTTCAGGTCTGTTCTTCGGAACGGTACCAACCATCGTAGCCATCCTGATCACTGGCACCTACCGGATCATCCTCGGGGGTGATGGCATTTGGATGGGACTTGCCGTCATTCTCTTATCGGGAGCCTTTGGACTCCTGTGGAAAACTATTCTGCCCAAATGGCAGAATAAAAATCCGGGACTTCAGCTATACCTTCTTGGGATTGTCGTTCACATCGCTATGCTCTGTTGCGTGATCTTATTACCTGAACCAATCCGCTTGAAGACACTCCGGACCATCGCCATCCCGGTACTGGTAATATATCCTGTCGGAACATTGCTTTTTGGTATCCTGATGCTGAGCCTCTTCCGTCATTTCACTACCAAACATGAACTGCACCTGAGCGAGGAGAAGTTCCGCCAGCTTTTTGAAAAGACCGATGTGATGATGATGCTGGTGGATCCTGAGTCGGGAAGGATTGTTGATGCAAATCCTGCCACTTCTGCTTTTTATGGTTATTCCATTCCTGACCTGACAAAAAAATCGATCCAGGAGATCAATCTTTATTCGACCGAGAAGGCTTTCGAATTGCGGCAGAAAGCCCTTCGCGAGGAACAGACTTACTTTGAGATTACCCATCGTCTTGCAAGCGGTGAGCTGCGGTCAGTCGGCATACACTCCTCCCCTATCACATTCCATGAAAAAACCGTGCTTTTTTCCATCATCCATGATATCTCCGACAGAAAGAAGACGGAAACAGCCCTCATCAAAGCCAAGGAGAAAGCCGAGGAGAGCGACCGGCTGAAATCGACCTTCCTGGCAACCATCAGTCATGAACTGCGGACTCCCCTTAATGCCATCATCGGGTTCAGTAAACTGATCTCCGATGGTCAGGAAACGGAAGAAACACTCCGGTTCTCAAAGACTATTCA
>JBAXRT010000176.1:0-4709 GCA_037131065.1 bacterium
AAAAAGCCTTTTATGGTTGAATTTCGCAATATACTGATTCTCCAGCAGGTCGATGTTCCCCTTGGTCGTTGAAAGTATGAGCAGCACCCTGTTGCTCCGGCAGTTCAGGCCGATCCTGGAAACTGCATCATGAATAGAAAGGATGAACAACTTTTCAAGTCTTGTAAAGGAGTCGGCCCTTGAATCTGGTTTCAGCGTTTCAAGAAGAGAAGCAAATCTGTCATTGAGAAGGGGGGTATTGATTTTTGAGAAGAGGGCGGAAGGGATTTTTTTGGAAAAATCCTTTGCTTCTGCAATTCCAATCTTATTTTCCAGGATCGCATGAACATTTTCCTCTGCCGTAAAGCCAAGGGATGAGATAATGTTTTCAGAGATGAGATATGCGGTATTCATTTGCTTTTGCTGATTCCCCACTTTTCCTGCCAACCAATGTAAAAAGCCGGAGAGGTGAGCAGCAATTCTCCTTCAGGTGTAAGGAAAACCTGCATGGAACTCCCGGTTGCGGCTATCTCCATATCCTTTTTCCGGTAAATTGTATATTCGAAAACGATCTTGGCAGCTTCGGTCGGAATATAACGGGTTTCAACAATGGCGGTGTCTCCATATTCGAGCGGCCGCTTATAATCACAATTGACCTTGATGATCGGGATCATCACATTGTGCCTGTATACATCGAGGTAACCCAGGCTGTATCTCAGGCCAAAGGATTCACGGCCATCCTCAAAATATTTTATATAATTTCCGTGCCAAACGATCCGCATGGAGTCAACTTCGGAAAACCTTACCAGGATCTCTTTTCTGTCAATCAATTCCATGGTCAGGGATTCATCGGGCTTTTATAGCGGCGGTAAATAACAGTTACGAGAACAGTTCCAAGGAAAAAGATACCAAGGCGCATCATTTCCGGAAGGATATGCCTGATGCTGCCTCCACGGAGAAAAATATTATAATAACCGGTAATCGCCCAGTTCAGCGGACTGATCTCCGACAATTGCCTCATGATCGGGGGCATCAGGTACAAGGGAACCCATAGTCCGCCCATTGCCGCAAGGATGATCACTGATATAGATCCGAAGGCTGCTGCCTGCTGATGCGTTTTTGCAAGCGTACCGATCATCAGACCAAAGCCAACTGCCGCGAGGGCGACGGAGAGGGTCATTGCGATCAGGGCAATATATTCATTCCCCAGGTCAAGCATCGGAAGGTCGAAGAAGGGGATCAGGAAGACGCCGGTCAGGAGCATGAGGATCGTCTGAAGAATACAGACTATGAGGTATACGCCGACCTTTGCCATAAGCAGCGTCATATAAGGTACGGGCAAGGTAAGCAGGCGGAAGAGGCTTCCCTCTTCACGTTCCTTGATGAGGCTCTGTGTCATCGGAATAACGATGAAGAACATGGCAAAGATGGTCCATGCCGGGACATTGTGCTGTACCGAGTCAGGGATCTTGTCTTTGTCGCGGTACGACGGGAACGACTCCTTGAACTGAAGAACCTCGTGATAGGCGACCTTTGGGGGCTTGTACATCGGCATCTGTAAGGCAAGCTCCTGGTTGAAGGTCCGGAAAATCATATTGGTCTCAGTCCTGTAGTTGTTTGCTTTGATGGCAGCGATCAGGGCGTTTTTAAAAGCTTTCTTGATGGCCGGATCGAAATAGATGGCGATATTGACAGAATCGGTGTTCTGTATATTATCCAGAAATGAGGCATTTACCATGCCAAAGCCGGCCAGTGTTTTTGCAACCATCATCCTTACATTCATCCTCAGTTTATTTGTCGCACCTTCCGGAATGATGATCGCGATCTGGCGTTTTCCTGTTTTAACAGCCGCTTTAGCTGCCGGTTCTGTCAAAGGAAGGCCATTCAGTGAATCGAAGACGATAAAAGACTCTGATTTCTTAAGCCCTTCGTGTATCTGGATACCGAGGCTGTCTTTATCATTGTCAACGAAAAGCACTTCCACCGTCGGCTCCTTGGTTACCGAACTCCATCCATATTCCTGCATCAGGGAAGAGATGATGATAAGTGCCATGGGCATCACGAAAAGCAGTGCCAGACCAGCTTTGTCGCGTATGAGGAGCAACCATTCTTTCCGGAAAGCGCAAAAATACTTCTTCATATCAGTCCCTCAGATCTTTCCCCGTCAGGTGAATAAATATATTTTCCAGATTTTTAAATTCCGGGTGCTCGGCAACGAGCTCTTTTGGTTTTCCCATAGAGATAATCGACCCGCGATCCATGATGGCCACCCTTGTACACAGGTGCTCTGCCTCCTCCATGTAGTGAGAAGTATAAATGATGGTCGTCTCTTTTTTGTTGATCTCCTTGAGATAGTTCAGTATCACGATACGCGACTGGACATCGATCCCTACGGTAGGCTCATCAAGAAAGATAACTTTAGGCCTGTGCAGCAACCCTGCGATCAGGTTAACCCGGCGCTTCATTCCCCCGGAAAACGTTGAAACGAGCCTGCTGCCGTATTTATCCAATCCGAAGACTCCAAGGTATTCACTAATGCGGTTGCGCAGCTCTTTTCCGTTCAGACCATACATGTTCCCGAAGAAAGTAAGGTTTTCCCTGGCGGTCAGGGTAGGGTAGAGGGCGATCTCCTGGGGAACGGCACCAATGAGCTGCTTAATCTTGTGGATCTCCGTCCGGATATCGTAACCATCGATCAAAATGGATCCCCCTGAAAACGGAAAAAGTCCGCAGAGGATCGAGATCATTGTGGTCTTTCCTGCCCCGTTCGGTCCAAGCAGTCCGAAGATCTCATTCGGGTATATGTCCAAGGAAACAGATTTTAAAGCAGGCTCGTCCGCACCTTTATAGGTCTTGGATAACTGACGTATCTCGATGATGGGCTTGTCATGCATCAAAGTCTGACCTTATCGAGTTGTCTGTATACTTTCTCTTCCATGTTTGCAATTTCAATCAGGCTGTCGCCAAGGATGGTGTAATTTTCCTTTGTTTCCGACCTGTTCTTGTAGTTCCTTGCAACAACATATAAAAATTCTCTCCAGCGGTTTGCTGTCTTACCCATGAGGTCTGAGGCAGCAAGGAGCTCTTCATTTTTAAACATTTCACCCGACTCTTTGAGGAATGCACCATAGATATAACGAAAACCGGCCCCGCCTGTGCCAAACACTTCGGCCATCCTGAGTACCTGCCCCAGGTAAAAGGCGGCCTTGTCGTTTCCATGTTTACGCGGCCATTTTTTTACATCACGAGCAATCCAACGGATCCCTTTTACCCCGATCAGGGGGAAGGGGATCTTGATCATTTCATAAACGGTCTTTTTGATCCCCAGGTTAACCGCTTTCCGGATATCAAGGTTTTTGGGAATATTATTGATCCAGTACATCTTTCCCTTGGGAGCAAAGGCTCCTTTGGCATACCTTACCCTGAGAAGGTCTTCGTATGTAAGGATCTGAGGTTCCTCTAGTACTGTATCGCTGATATGGTAGCTATTCCCTTCTTTGCCGTAACAAACCAGGTTGTGCATATTGTAATGCATCCTGTACTCGGGAGGGAAGAAGGTAAGATCGAAAACGCCAACCTGCATACCAGTCGGAATACCCTTTTCGAGGTTCCTGTCCAGTGCAGCCATAGCCTCTTTCGGATCATCAAACTTCTTAACAACTGTGGCATCCACGCCAAGGTTTTTCATGGAACGGTGAAAAACCGTGTTAGGGAAGTTCCTAAAGGAGATCATGGGCGCAAACTGGATCTTAAGAAAGGGGATATAACTGAAAAACAATCCGTTCCCGATCCCGAATGCCATGGGCTCCGAAATTTCGATCCCGTAGTAATTAAAAAGGTTTGAGGTAGCTCCGCTCTCGCAGTGTCCGGCGATCCGGTGCTTATAATTGATCATTGATTTTGTATCCATTCAACATGTTGTTTGATAAACTACTGAACATTTTTCAATTGTTCAATGGTGATGTGAAAGGCATCTGCATACTTTTGCAGTGTCTTTTCTTTCAGGCGTTTGAAGACCAAAGGCCTGAAATGCCATTTTACCTTCCAGATCGGGATTCCTGCCATCATCGCAAGGTTCATCGGATCGGCAAGGTTCTTTTCCATATAATAAACGATCGGGCTGGATATTCCTGCCAATACCTTCTGCCGTGCCTGTTCAATCCTGTCGTTAAAGAGATCCCATGCCTGCTGTAGGATTACCCTGTCGGGTTCAGCGTGAAACTCTACTTTTTTCTCAAAATGGCCATCCTGATCATAATAATAGAGTAATTCCTTCGACTTACCATATCTCTGATCCTTGTAAACCGGGTTTGAGTTCTCTTCCATTGCCTGGGAGTTTGTGATTAAATCTGTCGAAATACCAATCTGCGAAAGTAGAAAATTTATTTGATTTTAATCAGTTTCCTGAAGATCTTCTCCTCTCTGTCGGCACAATCCATCAGCATATCTGCCAGAAAATCATACGATTGCTCCGGCTTTGCCCTTTTCTTACAATTTCGTGAACCTAGGTAGGAAAACTCACGCCATTTGTTTGCATTTTCTCCCATCTCGAAGGCTGCTTCCCTGATCCAGTCCTGTTTCATGATACCGGCCGCTTCGTTGAGAAAAGCCCCATAGATGTACCGGAATCCTGCCCCAGCTGTTCCTACCTCTTCTTCCATCCTTAATACCTGTCCGAGGTAATAGGAGGCCTTCTCATCACCCAGCCGCTGCTGCCATTTCCGCATCCT
>JBAXRT010000177.1:0-4638 GCA_037131065.1 bacterium
TCTTGTCGCAAATCATCATGGCCACATCTCTGGCTGATTTGATCGCAACGGGGAGACCACCTCCTGGGATTGACCAATGGCCAGCGTAATAAAAATTTTTAAGCCCTTTAATCTCTTGTTCAACGGGCGAGGGTGCGATCAGATTATTGGACGGAAGCCAGCCCTGGGTACTCCCCATCCAGTTATTTGTATAGCGATGGATCGTGGCCGGTGTGGAAATATCAAGTTCCTCAATAAACCCCCTGATGCGGCCAATTCTCTGGTCGGCTGTTTCAATGATTACCTGAGCAAATTCATTTTTTTCTCTGTCATAGCGCTCACGGTCATCTCTTCTGAGCCCAATCCAATAGTTTCCTTTACGTGTATAGAGTGTCAATGAAATAACGGTCTTTCCGGCAGGCGCCGTCCCGGGATCATAGTTATACACCTGCATTTCCATTCGATCATATTTTGTTCCGTCGGGGGAAGTGATCGGGGTTTTCAATGGATATCTTAATACAGGAGGCAAATCAGCAAAATTGCCTTTCACACCAATGTATACAACAAAAACCGAATAGTAGGGCTGTAAATTTTGTCCGGACAGCAGTGACTCTATTCTTCTGGTCACAAAGTTCGCTCCCAGGGCATCATGAAACGTAAAACGCCAATCTGCAGCGGATACAATAATATCCGCTGCAATCCTTGAACCGTCCTGAAGTAACAGAGCCTCCACCCTGTCCTTTACTGTAAGAATGCGCTCAACCCGCGAATTGAAACGGATCTTTCCATTCAGTCCGGTATACTTCCCGACAATTTTATCCACGAGCTCTCCGGAGCCTCCAAGCAGGTACCCTGCCCCTTTCGTGTCGTAAAATGCCAGCGGCATGGTTATAACGAGTAAGGGTATCTCATCGCCATCGAAAAGAAGCTCGAAGGCCTCCCTCAGAAAGGGGTTCTTCAGTTTCCGGGCAAACGATCTATTGGTAACCTTCTGGTATCTTTTAAGGAATAATAATTCCGGAAGGAATTCAATATACTTTATTTTTTTCCAGAAAGGTAAAAGCCGGGGGACACTCCGTATCAGCGGAGGAATTTCGTAGCTCTGAATTTTCCGGATCTGCCTGATGAATGCACTGATCTGATATTTATCCTCCGGAGCCAGTTCATTCAGATATCTGTTCAGTTTCTCAATGTTCGTGTAGAGAATAAAAGAATGATCCCCTGATGGATTCAAAGTTGTTTTTGTTTCCACAACCATCCGTACTTCGTGATGAGTGAAATGAAGGGATCTCATATCGATCAACTCTGACCACAAGTGGTAGAAAGGGCTGCTTTCGTTGGATCCGAGCAACCAGTGTAACCCTCCGTTAAACCTGTACCCGCCGCGTTCCCAGCTTCTGCAAAGTCCTCCGGGGCTGGAACCGGCTTCGAAAATTTCAGTTTCAAAACCATTCATCTGTAAATAGCATCCTGCCGAAAGCCCGGCCACACCAGCACCTATGATTGCAACCCTCATGGCATAAAGGTAAACAAAAACCACCAGTGAATTCTCTATCTTTGCAGTTTTCTAACATTCCTCAATGTCCTCTGTTCTGCTTGTTGAAAATCTTGCCCGTTCCTATGGTGAAAAGGAGCTCTTTGAGAACATATCCTTTGTCATAAGCATGGGACAGAAGGTGGCACTGATCGCCAGGAACGGGGCAGGTAAAACAAGTTTACTGAATATCATTGCCGGGCTGGAACCATGCGATGAAGGCGTTGTGACACATTTCTCCAGGGATTCCTTTGAATACCTGATGCAGGACCCGGTATTGAATCCGAGTCTTACTGTTTTCGAGGAGGTCTATTCCCACGCCAATGAAATCCAGCGCACAATTCTTCAATACGAACACGTGATTGGCACAGGGGACGAGGAGGCGATTCACAAGGCTATCCAGTCCATGGACTCTGTTCAGGGATGGGAATATGAAACCAGGGTTAAGCAAATCCTCACCCAGTTGAAGTTGCCAGACCTTGATCAGCTTACCGGCGAACTTTCGGGGGGACAAAAAAAACGGGTGGCACTGGCAAAGGCCCTGATCACGGACCCGCAGTTCCTGTTGCTCGATGAACCGACAAACCACCTGGATGTTGAGATGATAGAATGGCTGGAGGAATATCTTGCAAAAACAAGCCTCACCCTCCTGATGGTAACCCACGACCGCTATTTTCTCGACAGGGTTTGCGATGAGGTGCTTGAGATGGAAAATGCGGCGATCTATAAATACAAGGGGAACTACTCCTATTTCCTGGAAAAGCAATCGGAACGGATCGAAAACCAGAACAAGGAGATAGAGAGGGCTCAAAACCTCCTGCGAACCGAGCAGGAATGGATGCGTAGAATGCCAAAAGCCCGCACCACCAAGGCAAAAGCACGGATCGACAGTTTTTATGACCTTAAGGAGAAGGCCGAAAAGAGGGGGTATGAAGATCGTCTGAACCTCAACGTCCAGGGAGCCAGGATGGGTAAAAAGATCCTGGAGATAAACGATATCACCTTCAGCTGGGGAGATCTTCCTATTTTTAAAGGCTTTACCTATACATTCAAGCGGTTTGAGAAAATCGGTATTGTAGGAAGAAATGGCTCAGGCAAATCGACCTTCCTTGATATTATCACGGGAAAGATCAGGCCCCAGAAGGGTCATATCCAGACAGGTGAGACCATTCAGTATGGCTATTACCAACAGGAAGGTCTTGTTTTCAACGATCAGACCAGGGTGATTGATGTTGTGAAGGAGATTGCCGAGGTCGTTAAACTCGGTAACGGGGATACCATTTCTGCATCGGCATTTCTGAACTATTTCATGTTCCCATACCCTTCCCATTACCAGCCGGTATATAAACTCAGCGGTGGTGAAAAACGCAGACTCTACCTGGTAACCGTGCTGATGCGAAGTCCTAATTTTCTGATCCTGGACGAACCGACCAATGACCTCGATATCCTGACCCTCAACGTGCTTGAAGAGTATCTTGCCGAGTTCAACGGCTGCGTAGTCGTGGTGACCCATGACCGCTATTTCCTGGATAAGATCGTCGACCATCTTTTCGTTTTTGAAGGAGATGGTGTGATAAGGGATTTTCCTGGCAACTATACGCAATACAAAACCTGGATTGAGGAGCGGAAAAAGCACGAACAAAAACAACGGAAAACAGCTCCAGGAAAATCCGACCTTGTGAAACCCGACTCTCTTCCCGCAAACAAATTAACATTCAAGGAAAAGAGAGAGTTGGAAAGCCTCGAAAAAGAGATCAGGGAGCTTGAATCAGAGAAAAAAGCGATTGAGGACGATCTCCACTCGGGGATTCTTAGCGCTGATGAATTGACAAAGCATTCGGAACGTTTTGCCGAGATTCTCGAGGAGACAGAGGTCATGACAAACCGATGGATTGAGCTGAGCGAAAGGGAATCATAATCTTTCTTTATCTTCGCAATTCAATACAACCAAGCACTATCTGATGAATACGATCCCTACAAACCCGTTCAAACTTATCGAAAGCCGTTACTGGGTGTTGAATGCCCGGCTTCTTTCCGAGGATGCCACCCCGGAAATGCTGCATGCCGCGATCGGAACCTTTAAAGGGACCATCCTTTCGGAGAAGGATTTTTCCCTGGATATAACAGGACATCCTCTGGATAATTACACCGAAGTGACACCACTGCTGAGGATCAGGATCGGAGCCGGGGTGGTTGATCTTTTGAACAAGAGATACTGTGAACAATGGAAAGAGCTAAGCCTGACTGATCTCTCTTTTTACCTGAATGATCTTGAGATCCTTTGCTGCTATGCCGTTTTTTCGTTAGAACCCGGCCTGTCCATTAAAACGCTGGAGGAGGAGGGCATGGGACTGGTCGACATCATATCCTCGCTTCAGCCTGATCTGGAAGCCATTTTCCATTTACTTGAAGCCGGGAATATCATCCGGTTCCAGAGTGATTTTGTCTTCGGAGTGCCTCTCCCCCTGAGAAAGGCGAACCTTCACACACCAGACTACAGCTACCTCTATACCTGGCATATATTTTTCCCGGGAAACAGGGAGATGATGCAACAAACGGTGACCGATTATGAGCTTGAACAGGCCTCTATTCCCTATGCTGGCGGCCGGGTATATGCAGGATGGGGCCTCGTGTTATGGGACATTCCTTTATCAACCGGTGATCCTGAAGAGCTGATCCGGAATATTTTCATCGACTCCATTTCGGGTTCGGAATCGGTGATGTACGATAACTCCATTTTTTGCTTTACCGGATTTCTCGATATGATCATCCGCAATGAACAAGTCGACAGTAATACCTTGCGACAGATCTGCAACATCAGTCACCTGGCGCTGCAGAGGATCAAACTCTGGAAGAGAAATCTCTCCGTCGAGCAGCAGGGCTACCTCGAAAAATTAAGGGCAGTGATGATGCTGGAACAAAAAAAATCTGATTTTGATTCTGCAGAGGAGACCCTCCTCAAAGCCGTGGAAGGTCTTGAGGTTAAGCAGAGCCAGAAATCCGGGAGGATCATCGAACTGGTGCTCTCTTTCTTTACGGCTCTTTCCCTCTATTCTGTGGCAAACGACTTTTATTCCATCATGATCACTGACGGCTCGGTGAAACCGATGAACCTTTTCTCAGTC
>JBAXRT010000178.1:0-4591 GCA_037131065.1 bacterium
GGGGCTTTTGAAATCATGTTACGAGGCCATGAACGATGACTTCAACAGCCCGGTCCTCATCGCAAACCTCTTCGAGGGAGTACGCATCATCAACTCAGTCAACGACGGCAAAGAAACCATTACCAGCGAAGACTTTATGCTATTGAAAGAGCTTTACCACGTCTTTGCTTTCGAGGTCCTGGGACTGAAAAACGAGTCTGCTACTGATCAGCATGCGCTGCTCGACGGACTGATGCAACTGATCCTCTCGATCCGACAGAAATCCAGGGAAACCAAAGACTGGGGAACCTCCGACCAGATCCGTGACGTGCTCGAGAAATTAAACATAACCATAAAAGACGGTAAGGATGGTTCTACCTGGGCCACCGGTTAAATGTCTTATCTATTAATCAATCACTCGTCACTCGTAAATCGTCATTCGTAAATTCTCACAATAACCAATAAACATGAACACACCAAAATACTTATTACTTCTGACTATTTCAGCGTTAATAATGGTCGGTTGTGCATCAAAAAAAGAACAGATGAACCAGGAACTGATCAATTTTATAAAAAAGCACGATTCTGTGCTTATACCCCTGTACAAGCAGGTAACGCTTGCCGCATGGGATGCTGCTGTTTCAGGGAAACCGGAGGATTTCAAAAAAGCGGAGGACCTTAATATAAAACTGCTGACACTCTATTCCAACAAAGAATCCCTGAAGAAACTGGAAGAGATAAAGGTATCCGGACTGATCACCGATAGTCTGTTGAACCGCCAGCTCGATGTTCTCTATCGCTCCTTCCTTATGGCCAAGGCCGATACGGGGAAACTGAACAAAATGGTCAGAATGCAGACCGCCATCGAACAGAAATACGGGAATTTCAGAACCGAGGTAAAAGGAAAAAAATTATCGGATAATGATGTTGAAGAGGTGCTCAGGACATCAAAAGATGTAAAGTACCAGAGAGAGGTATGGGAGGCACAGAAAAAGATTGGCGGCATTGTTTCAGCTGATGTAATCGAGCTTGTCAAATTACGCAACGAGATAGCCAAAGATCTCGGGTTCAGAAACTATCATGAAATGAGCCTTACCCTGAGCGACCAGGATCCGAAGGAGGTCAACAAGCTGTTCGATGAACTCGACAGCCTGACCAAAGGATCGTTTGCCAAGGCTAAAGGAGAGATCGATGATTATTTTGTAAAGTATTATAGCCTGAAGAGCAAGGATGAACTTATGCCATGGAATTTCCAGAACAGGTTTTTCCAGGATGCCCCGAAAATATATGACCTTGACCTTGATAAATATTATAAGGACAAGAACCTTGAAACCCTGACTGCCACTTTTTATGGTGGGATCGGTCTTCCCATCGAAGATATGCTTAAAAGAAGCGATTTGTACGAAAAGCCGGGAAAAAACCAGCATGCATTCTGCACCGATATCGACAATTCCGGCGATGTAAGAGTCCTCTGCAATGTGAAACCAAACAGCTACTGGATGAATACCATGCTTCATGAATTTGGTCACGCCGTGTATGATAAAAATATTGATACAACCCTCCCCTTTATTCTTCGCGATCCGGCCCATACCTTCACAACCGAGGCGATTGCCATGATCTTCGGAAGGTTCTCATCAAATCCACAGTGGATAAAGGATATGATGGGTATTCCTGATGAGGAAAAGATGAAAATTGCAGAGAACTGCTTTAAAAACCTTCGTCTCGAACAGCTCGTTTTCAGCCGCTGGTCACAGGTAATGTACCGCTTTGAAAAGGAGATGTACAAGAATCCTGACCAGGATCTCAATAAATTATGGTGGGACCTTGCCGAGCAATATCAACTGTTGAAGCGTCCTGCAGGACGAAATGAACCCGATTGGGCCACCAAGATCCATATTGCAACCTATCCCTGCTACTATCATAATTATTTGCTTGGCGAATTGCTGGCATCTCAGCTCTATTTCTACATTGTCGGCAACATCATAAAGTCCGATGATTACAAATTCCAGAGTTTCGTGGGCAATAAGGAGATCGGCAAATACCTGAAGGAAGAAATCTTTATGCCAGGCAGCAAATGGTACTGGAATGAAATGATCGAAAAAGCAACAGGGGAAAAACTGACAGCGAAATATTACGCGAAGCAATTTGTGGATTAAACAGCCTTCACAAGATAGTAGTTCTTCTTCCCTTTCTGAACGAGAATGTAATACTCCTTCAGTAATGTGGACTTGTTCACAACAAAGGATTCATCAACCTTTTGTTTGTTTATTGAGACACCTCCCTCTTTGATCATCCTGCGTGCTTCGCCGCGGGAGGCAAAGACCTGTGTTTTGTCGGAAAGAAATTCAATCACCCCGATCCCGGTGTTAACCTCATCGTGCCTGACCTCGCTCTGGGGAACACCCTCGAAAACTGAAAGCAGCATGTTAACATGTAAATTGCTGAGTGTTTCGGTAGTTCCCTTTCCGAAAAGAATATCTGAAGCCTCAAGAGCTGAAAGATAATCAGCTTCGGAATGAACCCTGATGGTGATATCCTTCGCCAGTGCCTTTTGTAAAATACGAAGATGAGGAGCCTGCTGATGCTGGCTGATTAATGAGTCAATCTCCTCCCTGCTCAGCAGTGTGAATTTCTTGATATATTGGGTCGCATCTTCATCGGAAGCATTCAGCCAGAACTGGTAAAATTTATATGGAGAGGTTTTATTTGTATCAAGCCAGATATTTCCCTCCTCAGTTTTCCCAAATTTTCCGCCATCTGATTTGGTAATCAGGGGGCAGGTCAGGGCAAAAGCCTCGCCACCAAGTTTACGCCGGATCAGCTCCGTCCCCGTGATAATATTTCCCCACTGATCAGATCCGCCCATCTGCAATTTGCAGGTTCTGTTCTCAAATAACCAGCAAAAATCATATCCCTGTACAAGCTGGTAGGTGAATTCTGTGAACGAAATGCCGCTGCCCGATTCCATCCTTTTTTTTACGGAATCCTTGGCTACCATGTAATTCACTGTGATATGCTTGCCAACATCACGCAGGAAACTCAGGAAATCATATCCCTTCATCCAGTCGTAATTATTCACAACAATGGCGGAGTTTTTCCCGCAATCGAAATCAAGGAATTTTGTGAGCTGTTGCTGGATGGCTTGCTGGTTTTGTCTTAAGACACTCTCCTCAAGCAGGTTGCGCTCTTCAGATTTCCCCGACGGATCCCCGATCATGCCGGTCGCCCCGCCAACAAGAATGATCGGCTGATGCCCGGCAAGCTGGAAAAATTTGAGCAGCATGATCGAAGCCAGGTTCCCGATATGAAGTGAATCAGATGAAGGATCGTACCCAATATACCCGCTTGTCATCTCCTTTGAAAGCTGTTCCTCCGTACCCGGTGTCATGTCATGGATCATTCCGCGCCAGCGCAACTCTTCGATAAAATTCATTTCATAAATTTTTTGCAAAATTAGAAAAACCTGCGGACTTATTAGCCCTGACTACAGATTACCGTGAATTGGGCCAACTCATTTTCTTTTGTATGAGAAGACTCCATACAGGATAATCGGAATAAATAAAAGGCACAGAAACACAGGCATGAACCACAACCCCAGGCCACCGGAAGGGTATGAAGCAGCCCGGATGGTTGAATAAAAAATATAGGTGAAAAGAAGAACTATGATCAGCTTTAAATACCGGATCAGCCTGACTGCCATTGAATATTGAACGTTGGCATTCTGCACTGTGATTTTTACAAGAAAATTGAACTTATCAGGAATGAAGGATATAAATGTCAAAAGTCCATAAATGAAAACTGTCATGCCTGCAAGCAGCCATAAAGACGATTTTGAAGAATACGCGTCCACCTCTCCGGCTGCATTGAAATGCGAAGGAATGATCTGTGGTAATTTTGGAAAATGGTAAATAAAATAACCAATGAAAAACAACAACCCAATCAATGCCAATCCCTCCAGTAGCCAGTCTGCCGGCCAGAACTCAGGCTTCAGCCGGGGCCGGTCGGATTTGTTTCTGTTTATTGATCTATCGCCTATCATCGTAATTCTCCGGAAAGGTTATTTTGACGATTCTTGCTTCTTTTGAGAAACCCTTTTATGCTCTTTCAATTTCGAATCCAGGATCCACTCAATCTGTCCGTTGACAGAACGAAATTCATCTGCAGCCCATTTTTCAAGGGCTTCATAAACGGCCGGATCAAGCCGGAGCA
This sequence comes from bacterium, assembly GCA_037131065.1. Classification (GTDB taxonomy): domain Bacteria; phylum Bacteroidota; class Bacteroidia; order Bacteroidales; family FEN-979; genus JBAXRT01. The sequence goes on from JBAXRT010000178.1 coordinate 4,189, forward strand.
TAAACACTTTTTTGCCCGCCATACCTTACTGATGCAGGGTCCCGGTATTCACAACAGGGGTCGTGTCCTTGTCGGAACAGAGGACTACCATCAGGTTGCTGACCATGGTGGCCTTTTTATCCTCGTCAAGTTCCACCACATGCTTCTTGCTTAACTGGTCAAGCGCAAGTTCGACCATGCTTACGGCCCCCTCTACGATCTTGGTCCGTGCAGCCACCACAGCAGTAGCCTGTTGGCGCCTCAGCATAGCTCCGGCAATTTCAGATGAATAGGCCAGGTAACTGATCCGTGCCTCGATGACCTTTATCCCTGCCATGGCCAATCTTTCAGAAAGCTCTGCCTCCAGGGCAAGGTGAACATCTTCACCCCCGGCACGAAGCGTGATCTCTTTTTGTTCATCATC
>JBAXRT010000179.1:0-4536 GCA_037131065.1 bacterium
GAATACCTTCCTTTCAAGCAAAGGCTCACCGACCATTATTCCGGGTGAGGTGATCCGGGCTACTGAAGAGGAGAAACAGTACCAGATCGCCATGCTTGAACAATTGCACAAATCGAGCGAAGAGATATCAGGCCGGCTTCTTGAATCGTTAAAAGAGACCGCAACGGGAAATCGTAATATCTTTGAGAGACTGATGGAGGTTACAAAGTATTGTTCCATCGGGCAGATAACTGAAGCCCTCTTTGATGTGGGAGGACAGTATCGCCGCAACATGTAAAATCGATAAATCAATTCATTATGACACTGTTTAATATTTTGGTTGTTAATCCCAAGGACAAGCTAACTCAAATTGCCGTTTATCAGAACTACAAGCTTTTGTACATGATCAACCGTAAACACTCCGACGAAGAGCTATCCTCATTTGAATCGATTTGTGACCAGATACCCTTTCGGAAGAATATTGTGTTGAAAGAACTTTCATCAAATCAGTTCGATCTCAGCGGCCTGAAGATCGTCATCTCCCGGGGGGGGCTGATCAAACCGGTCCAGTCGGGGGTGTTTTCAATGAACGACCAGCTGAAACATGACCTGGTTCATAGTCCGGTCGGGGAGGACATCATCAACATCGGCGGGCTGCTTGCCGATGCCATTGCCGCCGAAACTACCGGGGCTAAGGCCTTGATCGCGGATCCTACCGTGGTGGATGAATTGCAGGATGTGGCTAGGATCACCGGATCGCCGGAGATACAAAGGAAATCCATTTTTCATGCGCTTAATCAGAAAGCCGTCGGAAAAATGCATGCCGAAACCCACAAACGGAAATATGATGAGATGAACCTTATCATCGCCCACATGGGGAACGGAACAACTGTCGGGGCTCATCGGAAAGGGAGGGTTATTGATGTGAATCAGGGATTCGAAGGCGACGGACCCTTCTCGATGGTCCGGAGCGGCTCTCTTCCTCTCGGAGATATCGTTAAACTTTGCTTCAGCGGGAAGAAGAGCCTCGATCAGATGCTATGCCTGCTTACCCATTGTGCAGGCATTAACTCCCACCTGGGAACGACCGATATCAATGAGATTGAATACCGGATCCACGAAGGGGATGCACATGCAAAGCTGATCATGGAGGCCATGGCTTACCAGGTTTCCAAGTGTATCGGTGAAATGTTTGCCGTCCTGAAGGGAGAGGTTGACGCCATCCTGATCACAGGCGATCTCGCCCACAGCCAGTTTGTGGTCAGGTATATCATCGATCATGTTGAAAAATTTGCTCCCACATTCATCTATGCAGGGGATAATGAAATTCACGCCATGGCCGGGAACGCGCTCCGCGTTCTGAAAGGAGAAATGGAAATCCAGGACTATAAATAAAGTTTATTTCGCCACTTAACTATTTCACTACTTCGGGATTTACAATGAACCTATTCGTAATCAATACAGGAAACCTTAAACTTGACGGGGGCGCCATGTTTGGTGTTGTGCCAAAAGTGATCTGGAGCAAGCTCTATCCCTGTGATGAAAACAATCTCTGCAACTGGTCGATGCGCTGCCTTCTCATCGTTTCCGGGGAGCGAAAAATCCTTATCGACTGCGGTATCGGGAATAAGCAGTCCGAAAAATTCTTTTCCAACTATTACCTCAATGGTGACGATAACCTGGACAAGTCACTGAACACACTTGGATACACAACCGACGACGTCACCGATGTGATCCTTACCCATCTCCATTTTGATCATGCCGGCGGAGCCATTCGCTGGAATCCTGAGAGAACGGACTACATCCCGACATTTAAAAACGCAACCTACCGGACCAGTCAAAAGCAATGGGAATGGGGAACAAGCCCGAACAACCGGGAGAAAGCCTCATTCCTTAAAGAGAATATTCTTCCCATCCGGGAAAAGGGAAAGCTAAACCTGATTGAAGAGGATTCAGAGCTCTTTGAAGGAGTTTCTGTAAAAATTTTTAATGGACATACCAACGGACAGGTTATCCCCATTATCAGGTACAGGGACAAGACCATCGTTTATATGGCAGACCTGATGCCATCAGCGGCACACATTCCCCTTCCTTACGTAATGAGCTATGATACCCGCCCGCTTCTTACACTCGATGAAAAAGAAAAGTTCCTGAAAGAGGCCACGGAAAAGCAATATATACTCTTCTTCGAGCATGACCTTTACCGTGAATGCTGTACGATTATGGAAACGGAAAAAGGGTTCAGAATGAAAGAATCATTTTCCCTGGCTGATGTTGTAAATCAGGCCTGACGATCATCAGGCAAGCTTTTTACCAATCTCCCGAAGCATCACTTCGGTCATCTTTTCCAGATCATACGTATAATTCAGCCCCCAGTCTTTCCGTGCAACATCATCATTTATACTTGCAGGCCAGGAATCTGCAATGGTCTGGCGAAAATCGGGTTTATAAGTGATCTCAAATTCCGGAATGTGTTTTTTTATCTCCATGGCAAGGATCTCAGGAGTAAAACTGATCCCGGCTATATTATAGCTGGATCGGAGAGAAAGCTTTGATACATCTTCCTCCATCAGGTCAATGGTGGCTTTAATGGCATCAGGCATGAACATCATGGGAAGGGCTGACTGGGGCCCGAGAAAACACTCGTACTTTTTATGGCGGATGGCTTCGTAAAAAATATCGACAGCATAATCAGTAGTGCCCCCCCCGGCTTCTGTCTTGTAGCTGATCAGTCCGGGATACCTCAGGCTGCGCGTATCAACGCCATATTTATTAAAGTAATACTCAATCCAGCGTTCACCGGCCAGTTTACTTATCCCGTACACCGTATTCGGCTCCATGATGGTATACTGGGGCGTCTCCTGCCGGGGAGTCGTAGGGCCGAAAACAGCAATTGAACTCGGCCAGAAGATCTTGCCAAGCTTCATCTCCCTTGCCAGCTCGAGCACATTCATAAGACTGCGCATGTTGATGTCCCAGGAGGCAAGCGGCCGTTTTTCGGCATTTCCGGAAAGAATGGCTGCGAGATGATAAACCTGGGTGATTTTCTCATGACCGATAATCAGCTGAAGCTTGGAGGCATCAAGCACATCAAGGATTTCAAAGGGCCCGGTACCTGCTACATCGGGAGGCGCGGGACGAATATCCGTTGCAATTACATTATTCTCTCCGTAAATCTTTCGTAATTCGAGTGTGAGTTCCGAACCAATCTGACCGGAACATCCGATGACCAAAATCTTTTCCATCCTTGTTCTGTTAAAAAGTTCACGCAAAAATAGAAAAAAAGCGATCATCTGTTTACCTTTGATCTTGTTTCACATTTAACTTTAAGAATACAAATTGAGCAAAAACCATGGCAGGAAAATTTTTATGGATTCTCGATAATGGGCACGGACAATCGACCTCCGGGAAACGGTCCCCGGTTCTTGACGACGGCAGCCAGATGCTGGAGTATGAGTTCAACCGCGATATTGTTGCCCGCCTGATGATGTTGATGGAAGGAAATGAATTAACGTTTCACAACCTGGTGCCGGAGGTGGAAGGAGACGTCTCATTAACGCAGCGGGTCGAACGAGCCAATAACCTTCAATCCGCACAACAGAAACTCTACCTTTCGGTTCATGCCAACGCCGCAGGAGATGACTGGAGCAAGGCAAATGGCATTGAGACTTTTTGTTATCGCTTCACATCCCGCTCGGAAAGAATGGCAAAATTTTTTCAGAAAAGCCTGGTAAATACTGTTGGCTGGCGGGATCGGGGAGTGAAAGAGGCCGATTTTTATGTGCTTAGATATACAAGAATGCCGGCCATTTTGACGGAAAACGGGTTTTACAGCAATCCGGAACAATGCAAGAAACTTCTTTCAGGCGAATGGCGGGATAAGATAGCCCAGGCACACCTGGATGCCATGCTGGTGATTGAAAGTATCGGCTACAACTTCTGAATCTGAAACAAGCCCAAAAGATCAGTTAGGAGAATGAATTTACCAAAGGGGAAAGAGCTTTTTGCACTCATCCGTACCGTGATAAAATCAATAAAGGAAAAATCAAAATATTTCTACCTTTGAGCCCTGAAATACCGGGACATGGAATCACCCCTTTTTCTCCATAATACGCTTACCCGCCAGAAGGAAAAATTTCAGCCGCTCAACCCGCCCTTTGTGGGAATGTATGTTTGCGGTCCGACGGTTTATGGGGATCCCCACCTGGGCCATGCCCGCCCCGCCATCACTTTCGACCTGATTTTCCGTTACTTGTTGCATCTGAAATACAAGGTCCGGTATGTCAGGAATATCACCGATGTCGGCCATCTCGAACATGACCTGGATGAAGGGGAGGATAAAATTGCCAAGAAGGCACGGCTCGAAGAACTGGAGCCCATGGAGGTTGCACAGTTTTTTGCCGACCGCTATTTCATCTTCATGGAAGCACTGAACGTCAGGCGGCCCAGCATTGAGCCCCGCGCTTCCGGGCATATCATCGAGCAGATCCGGATGATCAGCCAGATACTTGATGCCGGATTTGCCTATGTTGTGAACGGGTCTGTCTATTTTGATGT
>JBAXRT010000180.1:0-4502 GCA_037131065.1 bacterium
CCAATAAAAAGTTATCCGTCAGATTTGCCGGGGAATTTCCTGAGTATATCCCGGCGATCTCAATCGAAGATGATCCCGGGCCTCCGTGAATAAACAGCAAGATGGCGGCGCTCTCTTTGTTGCCGGTCATCAGCACGGGCATTTGAGAGCCTTTGCTGGTCACCCAGAACAATTCCTGGTAGGGTTGAGAGGGTTGCGGTTCCTCCTTTTTGCAGCCCGAAAGCATAATAAGACTACCAGTCAAGACAATAAGAATAAATAAATAGTCCGAAAATTTCTGTTTTGTTCTCATTGATTTTTTCTTTGCACCTGCCGGGTTTTGATCTTATGTATAATCCGAACAGGAGTGATGAACGGAGTAGTAGTAAATCTATACAAATAACCAGTGAATACTTGTAGGTGCCACGCTGATTCCCTTGTAATGAAATACATTACATATAATTTCTATCAACGAAGATCAAACATGGGTCCGCCATCTGACTGCCACAGTCAGGATTACCTGGAGAAGATACAGTAAAAAACGCTCGCCCTTTAAAATCTCTCAATGATATGCAAATAAAAGGACGGGAGGAATCAGCAGGAGACATCCCAGGATCAGGAAAATAAATGACAAGGGCAGCATAAACCTGACCCACTTATCATAAGGGATGTTCCCGATGGCCAGGATTCCCATAGTAACCCCGCTGGTCGGAAAAATGTTGGTAAAGAGCCCGTCTCCAAGCTGGAAAGCCAATACTGCCGTCTGGCGGGTGATACCGATCAGATCGGCCAGGGGCGACATCAGGGGCATGGTCAGGGCAGCCTGGCCAGAACCTGAAGGAACAAAGAAATTCATAAAACCCTGGAATACGAACATCAGTTGAACCGAAACAATTTTCGGGAACTGATCCATGGTTCCGGCAATGCCGGCAAGAATGGTGTCAATAATCTTTCCATCGGTGGCAATGATCAGCATCCCGCGGGTTAACCCGATGACGAAAGCCGCAGTCATCATGTCGCGGGCACCATCAAGGAAAGCCCCAACCGCAGTATTTGGGTTAAGCCGGTAAACCAGTGCGGTGAGGACCCCCATTGCCACAAACAATCCTGCAATTTCATTAATGTACCAGTCCCACAGATTGACTCCCACGATGAGCAGGATGATGGAGGAGAAGAAAATAATCAGTACCAGCTTTCTTTTCAGGGTTAATGCAAGATCTTCGGCAGAATGATAGGATGTAAGATCTCTTTTTCGGTCGATCTCGTAAACCAGGCTTCGTTCCGGGTTCTTTTCGATCCTCCTTGCATATAGCATGACAAAAATAATAGCGGCGGTCATAAGCACAAGCCAGACCACGATCCGGTATTCCCACCCGCTGAATATCGGGATCTCCGAAATTCCCTGGGCGATACCGATGGTGAAAGGGTTGCTGAATGCCCCGGCAAAACCTGATGCAGCCCCGATAAAGGGCATGGCGATCCCGGTGAGTGAATCATACCCCATGGCAATAGCAAGGGGGATGGTGATCAGGACAAAGACCATTACCTCTTCAGACATGCCGAATGAAGCGCCTCCCAGTGAAAAAAGGAACATGATGATGGGAATGATAAATCTCTTGATCGCCGGATTTTTACGTGTAGCCTCAAGGACACTAGCCAGTCCGGAATTGATTGCTCCTGTTTTGCTGACGATCCCAAATGCACCGCCAATCAGCAATACAAGGGCAATGATCTGGGAAGCCGACATCATGCCTTTAATGGGGGCTGTGAACAACTCCATAAATCCCTGCGGTTTAGGGTCAACAGTGTGATAGGTTCCCGGGACCACGACCTGGCGGCCATGATATTCGTGACGCTGAAACTCACCGGCAGGGATAATCCATGTAAGGACAAGGAAGAGGATCAGGATCATTGATACGATAATCAGCGTGTGCGGGATCTTTTTCTTTTCCATGTTCCGGTTTGCTAAAAGGGTGAAGGAAGCTGGTACAAATTTATCTTTTTTTTTCATTTTTTACTTTCTATGTTCAATGGTTAATGTTTTCTTTGGTTATGGTTATATTTGCATTTAACGGCGTCCAAATCCAAAATTTAAAAATTACGATTTACAATCATCTTACGTTATGGGCAGATCCTTCCTCCTTTTATTTTTTATATGGTTTTCAGCCTTAACCCTTCAGGCACAGGCCACGTCCAGCCCTGTTCCTGCTCCTTTAAAACAGGATTTTGAAGGAATCCTTTCATTCCTCTCCTCCGACTGGATGGAGGGTCGTGAAACGGGTACACGGGGTGATTCTATGGCGTCAGACTATATCGCTTCCATGATGCAGCTCAATGGTTTAATGCCATACGGTAACGCAGAAATAGAGAGCCTCCCGGGATCTCCTGTAAACCCTGCTCAGACTTTTTTCCAGAGTTTTAAAATGATCCGATGCCATATTGAGAAATCTTCCCTTGAATTGATCAGGAATTCTGCTGAGGGAGAACCGGTGATCATTTTTTCCCCCGGTACCGATTTTATCGTTGACCCTGTTCCGTTCGGCAGGGAAGGTGAGGCATCTCTTGTATTTGCCGGCTATGGGATTGAAGCTCCGGGCAAGGGTTACAACGATTACTCCGGTATAGATGTCAGAAACAAGGTAGTTGTGGTTGTCGACGGGTATCCCGGTCACGCGGATACTGCCTCCTTCGCCTGGAAAAAGCTGGGCAAATCATTTGAGGATGACTATGCAACCATAAAGAAGAAACTAAAACTTGCTGAAAGACATGGAGCAGCGGCGGTGGTTTTTATAGACCCGGATGTTTTGAACAGCAAGATAAATGAACCCACATCAGGAAAGGAGGATGATGAAAATCCCCGTCATTATTTACCCGGTGATACCGGAAATCTGAAAACACCCTGCTTCACCATGGGAACAGATGCAATCCTGCAGCTCATGGATGCTACCGGGATTGACCTGCCGGGATTTGAAAAAAAGACAGCCGGAGACCTTTTACCTGCCTCCGGGCCTATGAAGGGAAAAAAGCTCAGGTTTTCTGTCACGATCAGATCAGAAGAGGTGATGATCCGGAATGTTGTTGGAATGATCCAGGGTGTCGACACAACGAGGAACATCATTATCGGGGGGCATTATGATCATCTGGGGATAAGGAAAGGGCAGGTCTTCAACGGGGCGGATGACAACGCTTCCGGTGTGGCGGGGATGCTCGCCCTGGCAAAGGCATGGTCTTCTCATACCGGAAAACCCCCGTGTAATATCATTTCTGCCGCCTGGATCGGGGAGGAGAGAGGAAAATTAGGGAGCACCTACTTTGCGATGCATTCACGGCTGGTTCCCCGGCAGGTTTCCCTGGTTATCAATATGGATATGATCTCACGGAGTGCACCGGAAGACACCGGCAGGATAGGCCTCAGCATCGGAACAATGACCTTAAATGAAGATCTGAGATCACTTGCAAAAAATATCAATTGAATACTTGAGCATCCGTTTGTACTTGAACTCTGGGATGTGACCGGCGCTTCAGGAAGTGATTACCGGCCATTTTCCGACCGGAAGGTTCCAATCCTGACCTTTCATGCCGGTTTCCCGGATGAATATCATACACCGCTGGATGATTTTGCCAGGGTTGATTTTCATAAGATGGAGCAGATCCTTAAAATAGTGAATGATTGCCTGTGGGAAACAATGAAAAATCCACCGGCAAGAGAGAAATGAGTAATAGAGTTAAATAAAAAGACTATTGCGATGAAGTACCCGGAAGTCAGGAATTATATCAATGGAGCGTTTGTTCCCTCAATGACCAACAGAACCCTCGATGTTATTTCCCCTCTTGACGGGACAATCCTTTCTAAGGTACCCCTCTCAGGCCCCGGAGAACTCGATGATGCCGTATCGAAGGCGCAGCAGGCATTTTTAATATGGTCAAAGATTCCGATAAAAGAGCGTGTCCAGGTATTCTATCGTTACAAGGCGCTGCTTGAAAAAAATATGAAAGCGTTATCAGAACTTATCCGTGAAGAGAACGGAAAGACATTTGATGAAGCAAAGGCAGAGATTGAAAAGAGTATCGAACTCACTGAATTTGCCTGCTCCCTTCCACAGATGATTTGCGGAGAGACCCTGGAAGTAAGCAAGGGAGTGGAGTGCCGCACTGAGGTGTGCCCGGTGGGCGTTGTTGCCAGTATCGTGCCGTTCAATTTTCCAAGCATGGTTCCCCACTGGGCCATTCCCAATGCCCTGGCCCTGGGAAATACCATGATCCTGAAACCCTCCGAAGTTGTCCCCCTGAGTGCATTGAGAATTGCAGGATTGCTTAAAGAAGCCGGGTTACCTGCCGGCGTGTTTAATATTGTGAACGGGGACCGCAGCCTTGTAGAGGCCATTTGCGATCATCCGGGAATTGATGCGGTATCGTTTGTAGGCTCAACGAGGGTGGCCAAAATCGTATATGCAAGGGCTGCCTCTAATTTTAAAAGGGCGCTGGCATTGGGCGGGGCAAAAAATCACCTCATCGTGCTGCCG
>JBAXRT010000181.1:0-4472 GCA_037131065.1 bacterium
GTGCATGCCTCCCAGCTTCCCGATCACCTCCTGTATCTTGTGTCCCTCTTTGACCACCTTGTCGTTCAACCCGTAAGAGATCCTGGTATCCTGTTTATTTTTCTCATCAGCCGCCTTCAGCTTTGTATAAGAATCCTCAACCTCCGTCTGGTTCACTCCCGAGTAGAAATTCGCCGATGAACTCAGCACGAGGTCCTTCTCCGGATCCAGGCTGACCCGTTTCGGAGCCACCCCCGGGTCAAAAATGATTGGAGTCAGTTCGGTTAAAAACTGGTCAACCGTCTGGCCCTCTTGAAGTGGCAGCATTTCAGGTTTTATTCCCTTTACCAGGGTGGCAAAGTAATCTTTTGAAAAATCTGGAAGGAACTTGTCGGTCGAATAGTGATGATGGATCCCGTTGGAGAACCAGAACCGCTTTGTATAGACGACGAAATTCCTATAGTCCTCCGAATTCTTATCTCCCTGGAAGTTACTGTAAATGGCTTCAAGGGTTTTCCGGATCAGCAGGTTATTATCATAATTCTGATCATAGATGATATCCCTCCCGCAGAGGGCTGCCTGGCTGAGATAATAGATCAGTTTCTTCTGGTTAAGCGAAAGCTGCTCAAACCCGGGAACCTGGTAACGCAGGATCTTCGCATCACCAAACTGCTCGGTCAGAAATTTGAAATCGCTCTTCTCCTGGTCTTCCTTCTGCACGCGGTTGCACGAGAAAAGAAGGGCTGAAATACTCATGATTGTTAAGAATTGAATTGTTTTCATATTATTCGGTCATTGGGTCAATAAGTCATTGGGTCATTTGTCTCGTGTCACGTCAATTATCTCTTTCCCGTCAAACACCGGCACTACCTTTGTAACATCAAATTGGAAAGAATAAGGGATGACATCATCCAGACCCAGCTTCTGAAGCCTTTTCCGGTGGGCAGCCTTTTCGATGTATGTCAGTGGATCAGGTTTTGCAATGCGCCATAAATCCATCGCCGCCCGGGCTGAATCACAGTCAGTTGTAAATCCAGGGTCGTCAAGCAGCACCTGTGTAAGGACTCCTGCATAAAGTGTATCCTCAATGCAGAATTTGTTCTTCCACCCCGAGCACAGGATGACGATATTTTTTTCTTGTTTGCGCAGCCAGCCTGCAAGGGCATGAAGGTTGATAAAGGCGCCGATGGCGATCTTCTCAGCTTCCCGGGCAACATCCAGCGCCCTGGTGCCATTGGTTGTGCAGTAAACGAGTTCCTTCCCTCCGATCGCTTCCCTCGTGAAATTGAAGGCAGAATTCCCGAAATCAGCAAAGTCGAGTTTCTTTCCATCCTGCTCTGAAGCAACCAGGTAACCCTTTGATTTCAGCTCTTTCGCCTCTTCCAGCGTTGCAACGGGAATGATCTTTGCCACTCCGTTCTCAAATGCTGCACAGATGGAAGTAGTGGCCCGGAGAATATCCACGAGCACGACAATATAATTCTCACGGGTCAGGATATGACCGAAAAGGCCCGGAGACAGGCAGACTTCAATCGAATGGGGCAGGGTTAAGGTGTCAGCCATTTCATCAGTAGAATACAACCTCACATTTGGGATGGGAAAGTTTGAATTTCTCCACTTTTTTTGATGATATCTTCGTATTAAATATCTTGAGTGATTCCAGGTTCCGGAAGGGTTCCAGGACATCCAGGCTGCTGATCCGTGTATTGTAAAATTCAAGGACCTTAAGGTAGACCAGCTTCTGGATGTATTTCAGGTTCTTGACCGGTGTACCGCTGAATTTGAGGGTCTCCAGATGGATCATGTCTTGTATTGGCAAAAGATCCTCAACCTGTGTATTTGAAAAATCAAGCTCCTTCAGATTCGATAACTTGTTTACCGGAGTAAGGTCGACGACCGGGCTTTTCTGGCACCGGATAGCCTGAAGGGTTTTCATCCCGGCAATGGGATCAAGCCTGCTGATCGATGTTCCGGAAAACTGCAGCTCTTTCAGGCGGGATAAATGCTGGACCGGCGTGAGGTCATTCACCGAGTTATTCTCTGTTATCGACAGGGTCCCGAGGTTGGCAATGCGCTGGAACTGGATCTTGTCTGGAGTTCCCTTCAGGTTCAACTGCCCGAGAAAAATATCTTTCCACGCCTGGTCAAGCCCGGTCCACCAGCTGGTGTTGTCGGGTGTCTGAAAGACAAGCATGCAATCGGGGTCCTGGTCGAAAAACTGGTTGGCTTCCTCCAGGGTCACCTCGCTGTTGTCGGCAAAGATGAATTTCAGGTTTTTAAGCCCTGTGACCGGATCAAGCTGTGCTACCAAGGTGTTGTCGATGTTAAGAACCTCCAGTTTTTTCAGTCCGGAGAGCGGCTGGAGACTGTTTATCTTCGTATTGGATGCATTGATGCTCACAATTTCCGTCAGAGTTTTCAGCGGATCGAGGTTATTGATGGTAGTGCTTGCACATTGCAGCACCCTGAGCAGCTTTATCTCGCTCAGGGGAGCCAGGCTGCTGATGGCGGGTCTTCCGTTGATGTTTATGCTGTCGATCAGGATCAGCCTGTGTAACTGCTCCGTTGTTGGAGTATTGTCAAGGGTGACATACATCCCGAAGATCTTTTTCCACTCAGATGAGAGTCCTGACCACCAAACGGTGAGTTCCTGCGATTCATAGACCAGCGAGGCGCCAGGATGTTTCTGTAAGAATAACAAGGCTTTTCCCCGGTCTATCTGGGTATTGTCGCAATAAACTTTCTGAATTCCCGCCAGGTTATCGAGGGGAGTCAGGGAGCTGATCTTCGTATTATCGCAGATCAGGATCTTCAGGGAGGTGAGGTTTTTCAGTGGATCGAGGCCCTGCACAGAAATCCCTGAAATATTCAGTGATTCAAGGTTTATGAGGCCGGCAAGCGGGCTTAGGTCAGAGATCTTTGTCTGGCTCAGCCGGAGATCCTTCATAAAAGTGAGTTCCTTTATAGGATCAAGGCTGGTGACCGGTGTTTTTGAGATATCAAGAAGTTCAAGTCCCGAAAAACTTGAAACAATCGACAGGTCCGGGACCTGCGTATCTTTCATCCGCATTTCCCTCAGGTGGGTGCAGTAACGTAACGGATCAAGGCTTGTGACCAAAGTCCCTGAAATATCAAGGAGCTGCAGGTTATTCGTGTTCCTGAGCGGCATCAGGTCGCTTACCGGTGTACCGGAGAGGTTGATCTCTTTGAGGTTCGACAGCCTCGAGATGGGTTCCAGGTCGGAGATGGTGACATTCCCCGAGAGATCAAGCGCTGTCAGGTTCATTATCTGACTGAGGTTACTGTAAAACCGGTTGCCGTCGATCATCACTTTCTGTCCCCCTGCCAGGGCAGTGGTGTCGTTGAAGGATTCCACCTGGGCCATCGGGAGGTTATCATCGGCAAAAAGGTCCTTCCCGAGGATAGCTTTCCAACCTTCGGAAAGGCTGTTCCACCATTTCCTCAGGTCGCTCTTCTCGTCCATCTTGGTGGTGTATACACTGACGATCTTCAGCTGCTGCTTGCTGTCGTCATAGTTGATCTCAATGTACCTGACCATGTTGTTTTTTACAGAATCCCCGTTGATGGTCATGCCGGTGAGGTTTCGGTTGGCCGTGACCCTGAAATAGGTCTGGCCGAACTCGTTGGATTGAACGCTTATATCCTGCACGGAATAGGTAAATTTCACTCCCCTGAAGAAAAAATCCACATCGCTCAGGTAAGCTGGCATATCCTTGAACAGGGGAACCAGCCGGTTCGGGTCAAGATCATCCTCAACCTGCACCTCCGCGTCCCAGCAGAACTTAAGATAGCTCTCAGTGACGATCACCTGTTTCTCCTTGACCGGATTCCGCTTGTCGCCCAGGAAGTTCAGGGTGCTTTCAAAGAATTTTATAATTGAGGTTGCCTGCTGACGGTAAGACTCGATCTGCTCCAGCGGAATGGTGCCCCCTTTCTTCTTTGTCTGGGCAGCCGGAGTGGTTGTTTTTTTGGGCGGCACCTTTTTCTGCGGCGTGGATTTTTTCTGCGACCAGGATTGGACAGACCCCAACATCAGGCCTGCCAGCAAGAGCAAATAAAATTTTCTCATACATGTCAGTTTACACGGCTGTAATGCCGGACCAGTGATTTCTTTTCGCTTTCATTGACACGGAGCATGTTTGAAATCAGCCATCCGGAATTCACATTGTTCCGGTTGAAAAAGGATACCTCAAAGTACCAGTTCGGAACCTGGAAAATGTGAAATTTCACATTATTGACCGATACGAATTTAAGATTTTCATTCTTCATCTCCATCACAAAAAGTGCAAGCATGTCAGGTTCGAAGTTCTGCTCAAGGTAGTAGTCGAGATTTTCCGGCTCCCTGAAGACCTTGTTCAGGTTCATGAAATCGAGCTCATGGCTCATCGGGTGAATGAAATATTTGATGTTGGCCGTATCATTCAGGTGTGTGAAGAGCGATTCGAACCGGTCGAAATAAACATTGGATATCA
>JBAXRT010000182.1:0-4457 GCA_037131065.1 bacterium
GGCAAAACTGCTGAGGTCAGATAATCCTGCTGCGGCAAGTCCTGCCGCCGCGGTTTTAAGAAATGTCCTGCGGTTGGTCTTCATGGCTCATGGTTTGGAGAGCCGATAAAATTAGAGAAAAAATCCTAATTTTGCGACCTATTTATCAGACAGATGGCCACGAACGAAGAGTTATTCAAAAAGATCATTTCACATGCCAAGGAGTACGGGTTCGTATTTCCTTCGAGTGAGTTGTACGACGGTTTAAGCGCAGTTTATGATTACGGCCCCTTTGGTGTTGAACTGAAGAACAACATCAAGGAGTTCTGGTGGAAAGCCATGGTTCAGTATCACGAAAATATCGTCGGGCTCGATTCGGCCATCTTCATGCATCCCACCATCTGGAAAGCCTCCGGTCATGTGGATGCCTTCAACGATCCCATGATCGATAATAAGGATTCCAAGAAGAGGTACCGTGCCGATGTGCTGGTTGAGGACCACCTTCAGAAGATCGAGGATAAGATCGGCAAGGAGGTTGAAAAAGCCCGCACCCGGTTCGGAGAGAGCTTTGATGAAAAGATGTACCGGGAAACCAATCCAAGGGTAAAGGAGAACCAGGAGAAGATCGACCAGATCAAGTCCCGCTTTTACCAGTCACTTGAAAAGAATGACCTTGCCGATATAAAAAAACTCATTGAGGAGGCCGGGATCGTTTGTCCCGTTTCCGGAACCAAGAACTGGACCGATGTCAGGCAGTTCAACCTGATGTTCTCTACCCAGATGGGTTCGGTGAACGAAGATGCCAACGAGATCTACCTGCGGCCCGAGACAGCCCAGGGGATCTTTGTCAACTTCCTCAATGTGCAGAAAACGGCCAGAATGAAGATTCCCTTCGGGATTGCCCAGATCGGGAAAGCCTTCCGCAACGAGATTGTTGCAAGGCAGTTCCTTTTCCGCATGCGGGAGTTCGAGCAGATGGAGATGCAGTTTTTCGTTAAGCCCGGTGAAGAATTAAAGTGGTATGAATACTGGAAGGAGGAGCGGTTGAAGTGGCATCTTTCCCTGGGAATGCCTGCATCCAAGTACCGTTTCCACAACCATGAAAAACTGGCCCATTACGCCAATGCTGCCGCAGATATTGAATTTGAATTCCCGATCGGTTTCAAGGAGATCGAGGGGATCCATTCACGTACTGATTTTGATCTTAGTGCCCATCAGAAATTCTCCGGAAGGAAGATACAGTACTTCGATACCGAAATGAATGAAGGCTATGTGCCTTACGTGGTTGAAACCTCCATCGGACTCGACCGCACTTTCCTGGCCGTAATGAGCCACGCATACCGTGAGGAAAAGCTGGAAGACGGCACCGAACGTGTTGTTCTCGGACTTCCGGCAAAACTGGCTCCCATTAAAGTGGCCGTCCTGCCCCTGGTCAAGAAAGATGGCCTGCCTGAAAAGGCCCGAGAGATCATGGACAAGCTGATGTATGACAATCGATGTTTTTATGAGGAAAAGGACACCATCGGGCGGCGTTACCGCAGGATGGATGCGCTTGGAACACCATTCTGCATTACCATCGATCATCAGACCCTGCAGGATAATACCGTGACCATCCGCGACAGGGATACGATGAAGCAGGAGAGGATACCGGCAGGGGAGATCACAGGAATTGTAAAAGAGAAAATAGTTAAATAGTGAAAAAGTAAATTATGAAACGCTTGATCCGATTATTCCGGACTGTTTTCGTGACGATCGGAATCATTGCGTTGTGTCTGGTAATCCTTGCCTTCACTTCTGCTCCTTTCTGGACATGGTACTCCCTTTCAACCAAAAAAGCCGGCATTCACCGGCCTCCTGAATATATAGTCCTGCTCGGGGGCGGTGGGATGCCCAGCGAATCGGGACTGATACGCTGCTGGTATGCTGCAAAAGCGGCAAATTATTTTTCCCGTGCAAAAGTCATCGTTGCACTGCCCGGCGACACATCCGACCGAAACAGTTCAATCAACGGAATGAGAAAAGAACTGATCCTTCGCGGGATCTCTCCCGAACGGATCCTGGTTGAAGATTCAGGTACGAATACCCGGGCCCAGGCGTTAAACATCAGGAAACAAATTACGATTTACGATTTACGAGTGACGAATAAAAACAATAACTCGTCATTAGTCATTAGTCACTCGTCACTTCTTATTGTCACCTCCCCCGAGCACCTTTACCGCGCTGTCCGTACTTTCGAAAAGGCCGGATTTAAAAGGGTCGACGGGCTTCCTGCCTTCGAAAGTGCCATCGAATCGGATATCACCTTCAATGCCCGTAAACTCGGGGGCAGGAAACTGATCCCCGATGTCGGGGAGAGCATTGCCCTCCGGTACCAGTTCTGGTCGCAGGTTCATTATGAGATGCTTGTGATCCGTGAGTGGATGGCAATGGCATACTACAAACTGATGGCGTGGATTTAATAAACAGCGAAATGGCGAAATTTAAATCGTAAATCAAAAATCATAAATCGTAAATTATGATTACCCTTCTCCCCGTTTATTAAAAACATTCATGGTTCTTTCTGGGCCGGTAAGTACGAAACTTTTGATCATCTCAATGGCCTCTTTCACCCTCGGAACAAGGATCTTCACCTCCTCTTCCGACCAGCGTCCCAATACGTAATCCACCTGGTAACCCTTTGCAAATTCATTCCCGATGCCAAAACGGACACGGGTGAATTCAGTCGATTCCAGGTATTCAATGATACTTATCAGCCCGTTGTGACCGCCGTCGCTGCCTTTTTTCCTCATCCTGAGGCTTCCCAGCGGAAGGGCAAGGTCGTCCACGATCACCAGGATATTTTCCAGGGGGATCTCCTCCTTCTGCATCCAGTACCGGACGGCCTTTCCGCTCAGGTTCATAAAGGTGGATGGCTTGATCACCACCATCATCCTTCCTTTCAGCTTCAGTTGGGTGACATTGGCGTAGCGTCCCGGTTTAAAGAGGGCCTTTCCCTCAGCCGCCAGCGCATCCGCCAGAACAAACCCGATATTATGGCGGGTATCGCTGTACTCGTCACCAATATTACCAAGCCCTACAATTAAATACTTCATCACTTCATCACTTCATCACCTGTAAAATTACATCCTATTTCTTTAATTTCGCATTCACTTATAGAAGAAGCAGATGAAAAAAATAATGATGATCTTTCGCGGTGAATCCGGGGAGTCGTACGAATCGTTTGACGGAAAAATGATGAAGATTGCCAAAGAGATCTCCGGGCAGTCCTTCCCGGCAAGGCTTTCACTTACATATACCTTCCGGCAACCACCCCTGCTATCCATCATTCCCTTCCGGAAAAATTTGATCTCGGTTATCTCGATCTGGTTTTCCGGTGATGAGGGAGTTCCATGGGTGCCGGTAAGTTCCGGTCTTTGCGGCGCATATCTTGTGGAGGAGGCCCTTCCGGTCGCCTACCAAAAAACATGGCCCGACGGGGAGGCCACGCCCGGCGTGTGCCTGCTGACGCTTTTCACAAGGAAACCGGGGCTCGATCATACCACCTTTCTGAACCGGTGGCACAACAGCCATACGCCCCTCTCATTACGCATCCATCCGCTCTGGCATTACAACAGGAATGTGGTAAGAAAGAGGTTACAAACCACGGCCGAACCATGGGAGGGTATCGTGGAAGAACATTTCAGGCAACGATCCGATCTGGTCAACCCTTTCCGCTTTTTCGGAAACCCCGTTCACATCATACCAAACATGATAGAGGTTTACAAGGACACCAGGTCCTTCCTCGATTACAATACGATCGAGACCTATATGGTACGTGAAAAAATCGTGAAAGAGTAAGAAACTGGACTTACTTGGTCTCTTCCTTCTTTTCGCCCTCTTCGGCAGCGCCTTCAGCAGCAGCACCCTCTTCACCGACCGGAGCCTCTTCAACAACCGTGCGTGCAGTGCGGACACCTACGATCACATTGTTGGGAGAATCCAGGAAGATAACGTTTTCCAGGACAAGGTCCGATACCTTGACCGACTGTCCGATTTCGAGATGGGCGACGTTGATGTCGATATGGTCGGGAAGGTCTTTCGTTAATGCCTTGACCTTCAGCTTGCGCATTTTCTTTTCAAGTTTTCCGCCCTTGAGGACTCCTTCGGGAACGCCTTCCAGTTTGAAGGGAACACCAATGGTGACAGGCTTGTCGAGCTGGATCTCCAGAAAATCGATATGAAGAATATGATCGGTGACAGGATGATACTGAACATCCTGGAATATGGCTTCATACGCCTTGCCACCTAAATCCAGTGTGATTAAGGAAACGATCGGAGTGTTTAAAATTTTGGCCAGACTTTTTTCGCTGGCGACAAAATGAACCTGCTCCTTACCACCATACATCACGCAGGGAATGTTCCCTTCACGGCGATGTTTCTTGGCATCTTTTTTCCCTACGCTCTCACGGAGAGAGCCGCTCAATGATACCGTTCTCATA
>JBAXRT010000183.1:0-4448 GCA_037131065.1 bacterium
CGGGATAGAGAAAGGAAAGCCTTTCTCCCCTGATGCCCGCATGAAGAAAATCCTGGCCGAAGCAGCTGCTGTGGGCGATGCAACCGCCCGGGCCATCACCTATAAATTACGGCAGAAAGAAATCCGCTATTATGAGAACAGTTCATGGCGGCCCTTTTTCCTGGTGGGGTACAAATATGAAAGCCAGCCGGGTGTTCTGGATATGGATGCATATATTTCGTGTTATTTTTCCGGAATAGGTATGAGTCCGGCCGAGGATGTGGAGATCATCGGCAAAGGTTCGCAGTATGCATTGGCCTCAACGGATGCAAAATGGAACCCGCTGAACGGCGGTAAAAATTACAGGTTACACATGCCGCCAGGCATCCCTGTCAAAGATTTCTGGTCCGTAATTCTGTACGATACCCAGACCCGGTCCTTTCTGCAGACAGACCAGCAATACCCGATGGTTTCAAGCCGGAACAAGGGATTAATCATCAATCCCGACAAGTCGGTTGATATTTATTTTGGCCCTGAATCGCCTGCGGGCAAAGAGAACAACTGGATCCAGTCCATTCCGGGCAAAAGCTGGTTCGCCATGTTGCGTCTCTATGGCCCTCTCAAGCCATGGTTTGACAATGCCTGGCGGCCCGGGGGGATTGAGCCGGTCATTTGAAATAACGCATTCACCGGTGAACCAGATTTATTCCACCTCAAGAACCTTCAACTATGAATGACAAACAACTTAGTGTCAACGAACTGGCGGTTGAACGCAACATTCTTTCCGCCGAGCGAACCCTCATGGCCTGGATCCGGACGGCGCTCTCCATGATCAGTTTCGGATTTACCATTTACAAGTTCATGCAGATCCTGCAGGAGCACAACAACCCTGTGGTTATCCGGGCAGAGGAACCGCGGAATGTGGGCCTCGCCCTGATCAGCCTGGGAAGTTTCGGGCTCGTCTTCGCCACTGTTCAGCATTTTAAATATGTAAAAAGGATGAATCCCGGGAAACGCTACCGGTTCTGGGCAGACCTGTCATTCATCGTGGCATGCCTGCTGACGCTGCTGGGTTTGCTGATGTTACTGAGCATCGTGTTCCAGTCAGGCCCTTTTGACTGATGAGAACATAAAATAAAGAAAATTGATTGGTCACAATTGTGATCAATCAAACAACAAAAAATTCATTTTATGATATTGTTTATCCTTATTACATATTTAACAAAGGAGGTCCAACATGAAAAAAGAAAACACGATTTCAGCACCTGATGCCAGACAGGCAAGGCCAAAAATGGCAACTGACATCCCCGCATCCATCACCACGCCCGACGTCGTTGAAACGCGGCTGGGCGCCCTGAAGTTCTCCGACGGTTTCCCTGACGAAGAGACGGTGAAGAAGGTTTATGACAATCTTGACTTTCAACGCGGCACGCAGGTGTTCCTCACCTGCATGCCTGCGGCGTCGGCCTATGCTTTCCGCACAGGATTCCGCACCTATGGCCCGGACAACCAGACCGTGCTCATTTCCGAGTCGCTGGTGGATGCGCGCAGCCTGTTTCTCACGGGGAACACAGAGACCATTTACAACATCACCTGGTTCGACACACATGACGGGCCGGTGGTCATCGAAGTGCCGGCAGGCGTGCTTGGCGTGATCGATGACTTCTGGTTCCGCTTCGTCACCGATATCGGTCCCCTGGGGCCGGACAAGGGCAATGGCGGGAAATTCCTGCTGCTCCCCCCTGACTACACCGGGGATGTTCCTGACGGTTATTTTGTCCTGCACTCACGTACCTACGGGCATTGGTGCTTTTTGCGCGTCTTTATCGAAAGTGGCGACATGGAAACGGCCGTAGAGTATGCAAAAAAGAATTACAGGGCCTATCCGCTGGCCTTGGCGGCGGATCCACCCGCGATGAACTTTATCAATATATCAGGAAAATATATCAACACCGTCCATTCCAACGACTTTTTATTCTACAATGAAGTCAACCAGGTCATCCAGGAAGAACCGCTTGATGCTGTTGACCCTGAGGTTCGAGGCCTGCTTGCCGCCATCGGCATCCGGAAGGGCAAACCCTTTGAGCCCGATGAACGAATGAAAAGCATTCTCACTGACGCCGCCGCAGTCGGTAACGCCACTGCGCGCGCAATTGATTTCAGCACACGCGATAAGGATGCATACTTATACCCGGACAGTGCATGGAAGGCTGTATTTATAGGCAACGATTATCTTTTCTCACCGGGAGGGGTTCTTAACCCGGATGCCCGGTCGTACTATTATTACATGGCTACCGGAAGCAGCCCGGCATGGAGCATCAAGATGGTCGGCCAGCTTTCGCAATATATCGTCACCGAGCATGACGCCGCGGGCCGGTATCTTGACGGCGGGAAAAGCTACCGACTGCACATGCCGCCGGATATCCCGGCAAAAAGATTCTGGTCACTGGTCGTTTACGACCCGCAGACACGCTCGATGCTGCAGACGGATCAGCCATTTCCCAGCATCAGCAGCCTGAAGAAGGGCATCATCGTCAACCCGGACTCTTCGGTGGATGTATGGCTCGGCCCGGAACCTCCTGTCGGCAGGGAAGCCAACTGGATACAGACCGTACCGGGAAAAGGATGGTTCATCATGTTGCGGATCTACGGCCCGCTGGAGCCATGGTTCGATAAGACCTGGAAGCCCGGGGAGATTGAGTTGGTATGACGAAACAACTACAGATAAAGATTGACCGGCATAACAGTTTTTAACAAAGGAGATCCAACATGAAAAAAGAGAGCACATTTTTTGAGCATGATGCACCACAGGCAAGGCCTAAGATGTCAACCGACATCCCCGCATCCATCACCACGCCCGACGCCGTTGAGACACGGCTGGGCACCCTGAAGTTCTTCGACGGTTTTCCCGACGAGGAGACCGTACAGAAAGTGTATGACAACCTCGACTTCCAGCGCGGCGTGCAGGCGTTCCTCACCGCGCTGCCGGCCGCATCCATGTATGAGACGCGCAACGGGTACCGCACCTTCGGCCCGGACAACCAGACCATCCTACTCTCTGAACCTTTCCTGGATTCGCGTTCACTGTATCTCGTGGCAAACACCGAGACCATCTACCTCCAGGTGTGGGCCGACACGAAAGAAGGCCCGGTGGTCATTGAGGCGCCACCCGACGTGCTTGGCCTCATCGACGACTTCTGGTGCCGCTATGTAACCGACATGGGCAGGGCGGGCCGGGACAGGGGAAAGGGAGGAAAGTATCTCCTTCTTCCACCGGGCTATGCAGGCGATGTGCCGGAGGGTTATTTTGTTACGCATTCCCCCACCTATGGAAACATGGTCTTCCTGCGCGGCTTTCTTGTGAATGGCGAGGCCGGACCCACGATAGAAAATATGAAAAGAAACTTCCGCATCTATCCGCTGGCCCGGGCGGAGAATCCACCTGTATTGAATTTTGTGAATGTTTCGGGTCAGTACTTCAATTGTATTCATCCGAATAACGCATCGTTCTTCGATCACGTGGCCCGGGTCATCCAGGAAGAGCCGCTCGGCGCTGTCGACCCTGAAATACGTGGGCTGCTCGCCGCCATCGGCATCCGAAAGGACAAACCCTTTGCAACCGATACGCGGATGAAAGGCATCCTTTCCGATGCCGCTGCAGTCGGCAACGCCACTGCGCGCGCGATCTTATTCGACAGCCGCGATCGCGATGTTTATTTCTACCCGGGTAAGAACTGGAAGATGGGTTTTATAGGTAACGACATCGGATTCTCACCAGGCGGGGTGCTCAATCCCGATGCACGGACATTATTCTATTATGCAGCCACGGGAGTCACCCCGGCCATGACGGTGAAGATGACAGGCATCGGCTCGCAATATGCCATGGCAGAGCATGACGCCACGGGTCAATACCTCGATGGTGCGAAGCGTTACCGGCTGCACCTGCCGCCAAACATACCGGTGAAGGACTTCTGGTCGGTGATTGTCTACGATCCGCAGACGCGGTCGCTCCTGCAGACTGACCAGCAGTTTCCCAGTTGCAGCAACCAGAAGCAGGGCATCACCATAAACCCCGACACCTCTGTGGATATTTATTTCGGCTCTCAGCCGCCTGCCGGTATGGAGAACAACTGGGTGCAGACCATCCCCGGCAAAGGGTGGTGGATCATCCTGCGGCTCTATGGTCCGCTGGAGCCGTGGTTCGACAAGACCTGGCGACCCGGGGAGATTGAGTTGACCCATTGAGGCAACTTCCTGGAATTCACGAAAACATGTTCCGTGGCCGCAAAACTCGGTCACCATCGGTATTTGATCTTGGCCAGACTTCGCTGGGCCCTACACGATACGATTTCAGATTTTGCTCTGGTGGGGGATGGTGGAAAAAACTTTACTGGGTCATCTCCCCCAACTATCCCGGTCAAGCGACCGGTAATTGATCGCCTCTGCCAGATGTTCAATCTGGATATCAG
>JBAXRT010000184.1:0-4369 GCA_037131065.1 bacterium
GGATCGTATTCTGCCACCGGAAAGATCTTTTTGACCATTCCCTGGTCGATCAGCCTGAAATACTGACGCCTGAACTCATTTTCGGGAATGATATTTTTGCCACGTTTCAGGAGTTTGATAATATATTTTTCCTGGGCCTTTGTGAGCCCTGTTGTACTGATGGAATCGAAAACCAGGGGAGGGATCTTCTTTTTGAATGCCTCCCGTTTTTTTATCATAATTTCGGGAGAGATGCTGTCGCGGATCATTCCCCTGATCTGCGACATCTTCCTCATGGTGGACAGGTAACCGCTGTCGGCAAGGATCTTCGTGAACGAAAAATCGAGGAGGCTTATCTTCGGTATCGAGGGGGTGATCATCACCGACTGTTTGAAAGGGATCGTGTCGTTCTGTTTTTCCATAAGCATGGTGAGGACCTGCGAGATGATGTCGTCGGGATCGGGTTTGTCATACCGCTGGGAGACGCGGCTGCCAATGATTATATCGGGGTGGAAATCCTGGATGGCAACATTACACGGGAAGTTGTTGTACATTCCCCCGTCGAAGATGAGTTTCTTCTTAATGATCACAGGGTTAAAGATGATGGGAATGCTCATGGATGCCCTCACAGCGGTACTCAGGTCGCCGTTACGCATCACGATAGCCTCCGTGGAATCGATATCGGAAACCACGCAGCGGTAAGGAACCATCAGGCTGTCGAAATTTCCCCTGCAGACCGCGTTCACCGGGGCAAGGAGGGTCATGAAATGGTAGTCGATCTCGAAGGGTGAAACCAGGTTTGTGGGCAGGATTGAAGAGATCTTCTTTTTAAAATTGACATTCAGGTTGATCCAGGAGGCGTTTGGATCCTCTTTCCAGTAGTAATAGGTATAATGGTCGTCGAGGGTTCCCGATGCCCACTGCTGGAATTCATTCGAACCGATGAAGGCTTCCATTTCATCCGGTGTATAACCGGCAGCATAGAGAACGCCGATAATGGCGCCGATGGAGGTCCCTGCAATGTATGTGATCGGGATTTGGTTCTCCTCGAGTGCGCGGATCACCCCGATGTGAGCCCCGCCTTTGGCAGCTCCCCCGCTGAGTACCAGCGCCACACGCTGCCCCGAGATGGATGTGGAAAGAAGTAACAGGTATAACAAAACCGATGAAAATTTCGTTTGCTTCATCCGGGGCAGGGAGATCTAAAAACAGATGTAAACTTACGGAAAAGTCGTGAATACATCGAGAAAATAGGCCCGGAGACCGAAAATGTCTCCCGTTGTTATCATTTCTGAATAAATTTGTTGATATTAAAAATCAAAATAAAAATCATGAAACGATCAATTCTTTCACTTTTTGCTATACTCTGCCTGGGTACACTGTTTGCACAGGAGGAGGCAAGGTTGTTGCGCTTTCCTGCCGTGAGCGGGAACCAGATCGTCTTTACCTATGCCGGCGATCTTTACTCAGTCGACAGAACGGGAGGAGTAGCCCGTAAACTTACAAATGATGAAGATGGCTACGAGATGTTTGCACGTTTCTCTCCCGATGGGAAACAGATTGCCTTTACCGGGCAATACGACGGGAATACCGAGGTTTACCTGATCCCTTCGGAGGGTGGAATACCTAAGAGGCTTACCTATACTGCAACCCTGGGCCGCGACGACATTGCCGACCGCATGGGCCCTAACAACATCGTTATGACCTGGAGGGATGATGAAAATATCGTGTTTCGCTCCCGGAAACAGACTTTCAACGATTTCAAGGGCCAGCTCTACCTGGCAAATGTGAAAGGAGGGGTGCCTGAAGAGTTGCCACTCCCCTGCGGAGGGTTCTGCAGCTATTCGCCGGATAAATCGAAACTGGCCTTTAACAGGGTATTCCGCGAATTCAGGACCTGGAAGTATTATAAAGGCGGTATGGCCGACGATATCTGGATATACGATTTCAACAGCAAACAGTCGGAGAACATCACCGGGAACAAAACCCAGGATATCATCCCGATGTGGAGCGGAAACAAGATCTATTTTGTATCGGAAAGGGAGAGACCGGCTAACCTTTATTCTTATGACATTGGTACGAAGGAGACCAGAAAACTGACCGATTTTACCACCTATGATGTGAAGTTTCCGTCCCTGGGCGACAATGCCATCGTCTTTGAGAACGGAGGATTTATCTATCTGTTTGACCTGGCAACCCAGAAGGCCGCGAAGGTCAGTATCAGGATCGTCAACGATTTCATTTCAGGGCGTGATCTTCTGAAGGATGCCAGCAAGAATATCAACAGCTTCTCACTGGCTCCCGACGGCAAGCGTGTTGCCTTTGATGCCCGTGGAGCCGTGTGGACCGTTCCCGCAAAAACAGGGATCACAAAGCGGCTGACACAGAATCCAGGTGTTCACGACCGGGATGTGGCCTGGTCGCCCGACGGGCAATATGTCGCTTTCATCTCCGACCGTACGGGCGAAGATGAGATCTGGCTTGTGAAGCAGGATGGTACTTCCGACCCGGTCCAGCTCACTAAAAATGGTGACACCTATAGATATGGTGCTATCTGGTCGCCCGACAGTAAAAAACTTCTCTGGTCCGACAAAAAGCTCAGATTGCAGTATATTGATATCAATACAAAAGATGTAACACTGGTAGACCAGGCCAGGAGCTGGGAATTCGGTGACTTCAACTGGTCGCCCGACAGCAGGTGGATCACCTATGTCTTCCCTGAAAGGAGAGGTGAATCGAAGATCTACCTTTACGAATTGGCATCAAAGAACAAGACACCTGTTACCAACGGCTGGTTCGAAGCGGGAAATCCCTCTTTCAGCAGCGATGGGAAGTATCTTTTCTTTACCTCCAACCGGGATTTTAACCCGATATACAGCCGTACAGAATGGAATCATGCCTATACCGACATGACGAGGGTCTATTTCGTTACCCTTGCCAAAGCCACTCCGAACCCATTCGCACCGGAGAATGACGAAGTGACTGTTAAAAAGGAGGAGAAAACAGCGGCATCGGCTCCGACAGATTCCAAAGGTGAGAAGAAAGATGGGAAGAAGGAAGAAAAGAAGGATGGCGAAACAAAGCAGGAGGTCATCGTGAAAATTGATACCGAAGGTATCATCGAAAGGATACTGGTGTTACCCATCGATGCTTCCAACTACTGGAACCTTAATGCCGTCGATGATAACGTATATTATCTAAAAGCCTCCAGGGGAGCCCGGCCTTCACTGATGATGTTCAATCTGAAGGACAAGAAGGAGACCAACCTGGGCGAATTCGGAGTTTACGAGATATCTGCCGATACCAAGAAGATGCTGGTGAACGGCATGAGCAAGTTCGGAGTGATTGACCTTCCGAAAGGGGGTAAGATCGAAGTGAAGGACTGGCTTGAACTATCCAACATGAAGATGATGGTGAACCTCAAGGCTGAGTGGGATCAGATCTATCATGAAACCTGGCGACAGATGAAGTACTTTTATTTCGCACCGAACATGAGCGGGGTTGACTGGGATGCCATCCAAAAAAAATATGAGCCCCTGCTGCCATACCTTAACAACCGTACCGACCTGAGTTATATACTTGGTGAGATGGTAGGGGAGCTGAGCACCGGCCATACTTATGTTGAAGGTGGTGATAAACCTGAACCAAAAAGGATCAAGATGGGATTACTTGGCGCGAAGATCAGCCGCGATCCGTCAGGGTATTATAAGATCGACAAGATCCTTAAGGGTGAAAACTGGACGAAGAATACCCGTTCCCCGCTTACCGAGGTAGGGGTTGATGTGAAGGAGGGAGATTTTATCATAGCCATCGACGGAAAGCCGACGAAAGAGATGACTGACATTTTTGAGTCGCTGATCAGCAAGGCTGATGTGCAGGTTGAGCTGACCGTGAACAGCACGGCTTCGGATGCCGGCGCCCGCAAGACCATCGTGATCCCTGTGGGGGAGGAGGGCTCGCTCTATTATTATACCTGGGTTCAGGATAACATCCGCAAGGTGAGTGAAGCCACGAATGGTGAGGTTGGATATATTCATATTCCTGACATGTCGGCTGAGGGGCTGAATGAGTTTGTCAAGTACTTCTATCCGCAGCTTAACAAGCGTGCCCTGATCATCGACGACCGCGGCAATGGTGGCGGGAATGTCTCCCCGATGATCATTGAGCGCCTGGCCCGCGAAATGACCATGATCAATATGGCTCGTAATACCGATGTGGCACCGGGAAGACTGGAAATGATGTGGGGGCCGAAATGCATCCTGATCGACCAGTATTCGGCTTCCGACGGCGACCTCTTTCCGTACCAGTTCAAAAAGCTCAAGATAGGGAAAGCCATTGGTGTGAGGACCTGGGGTGGCGTTGTCGGAATCCGGGGATCACTTCCATTTGT
>JBAXRT010000185.1:0-4337 GCA_037131065.1 bacterium
TTAAGAAACAGAATTGGTATTCTTGTAGTTACAGGACTGATCACCATATTCATGGGTTACATGGCAACCAAAGTCAGGTTGCAGTATGAGAACTCAAGCATCCTCCCGGCATCGGATTCTACCAATATAGCCTATAAAAGCTTCATCAAGCAATTCGGCGAAGACGGCACCGTCATGTTCCTCGGGATGATCGACAGCAACCTTTTCCGGCTCAAGGATTACCGCGATTTTTACGATCTGACCGATTCGCTGAAGCACGTCAGGGGGGTGGAGGGTATTTTATCCATCACCAGCCTCTACAAGCTGGTCAGGAACGATTCACTGAAAAAATTTGAATTCGTCCCCGTTTGGCCCGGAAAGCCCTCTACCCGGGAGGAGGTTGATTCGATCAGAAAAACCATCCTGAGTCTTCCATTCTACGAAAACCTTCTCTACAACAAAGAGCGCTCCGCCTTCCTGGTGGCCCTGACCCTCGAAAAAAAGCTGGTCAATTCCAAGGAGAGGATGCGCCTCATCAAAGAGATCAAAGGAATTGTTGACCGCTTTTCAGAAAAAAAGAATATCGATGTACACTATTCGGGACTGCCATATATCAGGACCCTGACTGCCAAAAAGCTCGAGGATGAGATGAAACTCTTCATGGTATTGGCGATCCTGATCTCGGCTTTCTTCCTCTATATCTTTTTCCATTCGGCCAGGGCGGTCATCTTTCCCATCCTCATCGTGATCGTCAGCGTGGTATGGGCCCTTGGGTTTATGGGGATCTTCGGTTACAAGATCACCATGCTCACGGCCATCATTCCGCCACTCCTGATCGTGATCGGGGTGGAAAACTGCATCTTTATCCTGAACAAGTACCATTACGAATACAAACTCCACCGGAACCAGGCCAAGGCCTTGTCGCAGGTGATCCAGCGGATCGGCATGGCGAACCTGCTCACCAACGCGGCCACCGCCACCGGCTTCGCCGCTTTCGTCATCACCAACAACAAACTGCTCGTGGAGTTCGGACTGATCGCCGCCATCAACATCATGGTGATCTATGTCCTCTCCCTCACCCTGGTCCCGATCTTTTTCAGTTTCCTGGCTCCGCCGAAGCAGAAACACACCAAGCATATCGAGGAGAGTATTGCGAAATCGATCATCGACAAGGCCGTATACTGGGTAACCAACTACCGGAACGCGATTTACATCACCATGGGGGTTATCATCATCATCGGCGTGATCGGGGCCAGCAGGCTGAAAACCAGTGGTACCATCGTCGACGATATCTCCAAACGCGATCCGATCTACAAGGACCTGCTCTTCTTTGAAAAACATTTCAAGGGGATCATGCCGCTTGAGATCGTAGTGGATACCAAAAAGAAGAAAGGGGTGCTGAACCTCACCTCGCTGCGCAAGATCGACCGGCTGCAGGACAGTCTCAAAACCTACCCGGAACTTTCAAAGGCGCTCTCGATCGTGGAGGTGATCAAAACAGCCAAACAGGCATTTTACGGTGGCGATCCGCAATACTACTCCCTTCCCGACGGAAATGAGCTGACCTTCATGGCAGACTATATCCCGAACCTGCAATCAAAAAAGCGGACAATCGTCAGAAATTTTATCGACTCCAATTTCCAGGTTACCAGGATCAGTGTCCAGATGGCCAACGTAGGAACGAAGACCATCGACAGCATCCAGACGACGCTCAGGACAAAGGTGGACTCCATCTTCAGCCCTTCGAAATACAAGGTGACGATCACCGGAACGAGCATCGTCTTCCTGAAGGGGACCAACTTCCTCATCAGGAACCTGTGGGAAAGCATCGCCCTTGCCGTGGTGGTGATCGCCATCCTGCTGGCTTTCCTCTTCACCTCCTGGAGGATGATCCTGATCTCCCTGATCCCGAACCTCATCCCCCAGCTCATGACCGGGGCCCTGATGGGCTTTATCGGGATCCCGATCAAACCCTCCACGATCCTGATCTTCAGCATTGCGCTGGGAATCTCGGTCGATAATTCGATCCAGTTCCTGTCGCGCTACCGCCTGCAGCTGAAACATACCGGGCATGATATTCCATCATCGGTCATCTCCGCCCTCAAGGAGACCGGCTACAGCATGATCTATTCATCCACCATACTCTTCTTCGGATTCGCGATCTTCATACTCTCCACCTTCGGCGGCACCCAGGCGCTCGGATTCCTGATCTCCGTAACCCTCCTCATCGGAGGACTGCTCAACCTCTTTGTCCTCCCCTCCATGCTCCTGACACTGAACAAGTGGAGCACCACCAAAGCCTTCGAGGAACCACTTGTAGATTTTTACGAAGACACGGATGATGATGTGGATGTGGATGAGATGAAACTTGAAAAAAGTGACGAGTGACGAGTGACGAGTGACGAGTGACTAATGACTAATGACTAATGACTAATGACTAATGACCTGACGGTATGAAAGGAATCATCCTCGCCGGGGGGGCCGGAACACGGCTGCACCCTCTTACCCTGGCTGTGAGCAAGCAGCTGATGCCCATCTATGACAAACCGATGATCTACTACCCCCTGTCGGTGCTGATGATGGCCGGGATCCGTGAGATCCTCGTCATCTCGACCCCGCATGATCTGCCCCATTTCAGGCAGCTGCTGGGCGACGGGCAAAACCTCGGGTGCAACTTCTCCTATGCCGAACAGGTTGTGCCGAACGGACTTGCCCAGGCCTTCGTGATCGGGGCTTCTTTCATTGGAAAAGAGAAGGTCGCCCTGGTACTCGGCGACAATATCTTTTTCGGGAATGGCCTGTCGCAGCTGGTGCAGGAGAACAACGATCCTTCGGGCGGGGTTGTATTTGCCTACCATGTTCATGACCCGGAGCGATATGGCGTGGTCGAGTTCGATCACGATCTCAGGGCATTGTCGATCGAAGAAAAACCGAAAGTCCCAAAATCAAACTATGCGGTACCCGGGTTGTATTTCTACGACAATTCCGTTGTGGAGGTCGCCAAAAACATCAAATCCAGCGCCAGGGGCGAGTATGAGATCACCGACGTGAACCGTTACTACCTGCAGCAGGGGAAGCTTAAGGTCGGGGTTCTCAGCCGGGGCATTGCCTGGCTCGACACCGGGACTTTTGAATCGCTGCTCCAGGCCTCGCAGTTCGTCGAAGTGGTTCAGAACCGCCAGGGATTAAAGATCGGCTGTATCGAAGAGATAGCTTACCGTATGAAATTCATCGACCGTGAACAGCTCCAAAAGATCGCCCAGCCCCTGCTGAAAAGCGGTTACGGACAGTACCTGGTCAATCTCCAGGAATAATCGTATCCTATGCAATCACGCCGTACCCTTCAGGTCATGATCGATGAAGCGTTCGCTTCGACAGGGTTCTTCCGGGAGCCCCCGGAGCTCTATCATCCCATCGATTATGCCCTGCGGAACAGTGGGAAACGGCTCCGGCCGCTGCTGGTCCTTATGGGATGCGATCTTTTCGGAGGAGATATCGGCGAAGCGCTCCATCCCGCCATGGCCATGGAGATCTTTCATAATTTCACGCTGCTTCACGATGATATCATGGACCGCGCGCCGCTGCGCCGCGGAAAGGAGACCGTCTATAAAAAATATGACATCAACACCGCCATCCTCTCCGGCGATACCATGTTCGTTCTTGCGTACGAGTACATTGCACGCACCAACCCGCTGGTTTTGCAAAAGATCCTCAACCTTTTCAATGAAACTGCCCGAATGGTGTGCGAGGGACAGCAATACGACATGAACTACGAGACCACCGTTCAGGTCACCGACGAGGATTATATCCAGATGATCCGGCTCAAAACGGCAGTCCTGCTCGCCTGCAGCATGAAGACCGGGGCCATCCTCGCAGGCGCCCCGGAACCTGAGGCTGAAAAAGCTTACAGGTTCGGAGAGAACCTGGGACTGGCATTTCAGCTCCAGGACGACTGGCTTGATGTTTTCGGGGACTCATCAAAATTCGGGAAAGAGCTCGGCGGAGATATCATCACCAACAAAAAGACCTTTCTCTTCCTGAAAGCCTTTGAGCTGGCCAGGGAAGATACCCTCATCCGGCTCACCCAGAACTTCTACGACAAGGAGGTCCCTGAAAAGGAGAAGGTCTCAAGGATAACTGCCATCTACCGGCAGTTGAAAGTAGATGAAATTACGCACAGGGAGATTGAATACTACCTTGGTAAGGCCCTGGAGTGGCTCGATCAGATCGCTGTAGAAGAATCGCTGAAGTCGGAGCTAAAGGCGCTGGCACAGGAGATGCTTGCCCGGGAGCGGTAAAGAAGAGAGTAGGCAGTAGGCAGTCCGAAGTCAGAAATCCGAAATCCGAAATCCGAAGTC
>JBAXRT010000186.1:0-4259 GCA_037131065.1 bacterium
TTATTATAAGTACTCTCCGTTTGTCCTGTTTTTTTTCTTCCCTTACTGCATTTTTCCTTTTGAGATCGCAGCCATTATCCATTTTTTTGTTCTTTCTGCTGTTATCATTTATGTTTTAATACTGGCCCGTGATATTCTCAGAAATTATTTCCTGATACAAACTCAATCGAAAGAGAATCTCATTTTATCCCTCGTTTTTATTTGCGTTCTCCTTCATTTTGTCAAAGAGTTGCACCTGGGAAACATCAATGTGGTTCTGCTGCTGTTGCTTTGTCTTTCTGTCTATTCGATCCTGAAGAAAAGGGATTTTTTAGGTGGGCTTTTATTCGGTGTTGTTGTACTTACAAAACCATTTTTCCTGATATTGCTGCTTCCTCTTCTTTTCAGAAAAAAATGGTTTGCTCTTACAGGCCTTGCCGGGGCCCTGGTACTCGGTTCCTTAGTGCCATCCATTTTCTTCGGATTTCAGAAGAGCATTGACCTGCATACTGTCTGGATCAAGACAATGTTCCTTCACAATGCTTTTTATCCCGGGCGCCAATCCGTGCAGTGTCTGATTCAATATTATGTCAATCCAAATGTCCCCAATGAATTCCAGTACCTTATTATTGCCTGCGGGGCATTGTTGTTTTTCGGATTGTTTCTTGTAAACAGGTCTTTTGAAAAAGCGAACGGTAATCCTGTCCAATTGCTGAATGCCGGTTTGACAATTGAGTGGTTCTTTCTTATCGCTGTTCTTCCCAACCTTGTCAAGACGGATTCGGAACATTTCATGTCGACCCTGCCCCTGATACTCCTGATCATTTACTATTTATCAGAAAAAAAGAATTACTGGCTGATCCTGGTTGCATTTATCCTGTTCTTTCTCTATGGTGGAAATTCCACTGATCTTTTAGGGAAGACTTTATCCGAACGTCTTTTCAATATGGGACTGATCGGGATCAGCAACATGGGCATCATTGCCCTTGCGCTCTGGATCTATCTTAAAGATACACGGATCAGAATTTCACATGCTCCCGGTTGATCTTGTTTTCTTTCGATTTTACCATGAAAAAAAAATTCCTTTTCGTCTCCGGTTTTCTCTCCTTATCAACCTTGGCTGCCCAGGAAATCGGAGCCACCTTTGATCTTGTTCGTTATGTGAATCCTTTCATTGGAACCAGGGAGATGGGACATACCTTTCCAGGTGCCTGTGTCCCTTTCGGCTTCGTTCAACTGAGCCCCGATACGGATACGATTCCATATGAAAAGGAGGGGAAATATAATCCCTCTGTTTACCGTTATTGCGCCGGTTATCAATATGATGATAAGACCATTGTAGGCTTCAGCCATACTCATTTTAACGGAACAGGTCATTCCGATCTGGGTGATTTTCTGATCATGCCCACGGCTGGATCGCTCAAATTAAGTCCTGGAACAACCGACAGGCCCCGCAGCGGTTACCGGTCCAGGTTCAGTCATAACACCGAAGAGGCATCTCCGGGCTATTATAAAGTACTGCTGGAAGATCCAGGAGTGCTGGCAGAGATGACGGCCACGACACGTTGCGGATTTCACCGGTACACTTTTCCGGCCAGCGACAGTGTTCATATTATCCTTGACCTGGTCCACGGTATTTATAACTACGACGGTAAGGTTTTATGGGCTTATATCCGGGTAGTAAATGACACTTTGATCACTGGTTACAGGCTCACCAGCGGTTGGGCAAGAAACAGGTATATGTTCTTTGCCCTGAGTTTTTCAAAACCTTTTAAAAGTTATGGTTTCCGTAATGAGGATAAACCTGTTTACCGCGGATTCTGGCGCCGTTTCAGCCAATATGAAAACTTCCCGGAGATGGCTGGCAAAAAGATCCGGAGCCATTTTGATTTTTCAACCATGAATGGAGAACAGATTCTCATCAAGATCGGGTTGTCGGCAGTAAGTGAAGAGGGAGCCCTTGCAAGCCTTCGATCGGAAATCCAACATTGGGATTTCGACCGTACAAAGCAGGAAGCCCGGCAGCAATGGGAAAAAGAATTGAGCAGAGTTATCATTGAGGGGCCGGATGACCGGAAAATCAATTTTTACACTGCGATGTATCATTCCCTGATGTCGCCTGTCATTTACCAGGATATTGACGGTCAATACAGGGGCCTTGATCAGAAGATCCACCGGGCGGAGGGTTTTACAAACTACACCATTTTTTCCCTCTGGGACACTTACCGTGCACTTCACCCCCTTCTGACCCTGCTTTATCCGGAAAGGACTGCCGATATGGTCAATTCCATGCTTGCACATTATGATCAAAGTCCGGAGAAAATGTTGCCCGTATGGTCACATCATGGAAACGAGAACTGGTGTATGATCGGGTATCATGCTGTTCCGGTAATTTCAGATGCCTATGTAAAGGGGGTCAGGGGGTTTGATACGGAAAGGGCTTTCAGGGCGTGTATGACAACAGCCAACAACAAGTATTACGAGGGGATCAGTGATTATAAAAAATATGGGTTTATTCCGGACGACAGGGTAAATAATTCTGCCTCCATAACCCTGGAGTATGCCTATGACGACTATACAATCGCCTCCTTTGCAAAGGCAATTGGGAATTCCGGCGACGAACCTGATATACTTAAAATGCTTGCCCTTGAAGAGATGCCGAAATTTGCAGAGCGGTCAAATAACTTCAGGAACATTTTTGATCGCTCAACAGGTTTCATGAGAGCAAAGCGATCGGACGGTACATGGAAAACCCCGTTCGATCCACTGAGCACACATGGACAGGGATTTATTGAGGGAAATTCATGGAATTACTCCTTTTTTGTTCCTCAGGATGTTCCGGGACTGATCAAGCTGATGGGGGGTGAATCCTCATTTATTCGGCGGCTTGACTCTTTGTTCACAATGCATCTTGATGACAAATATTTTTCAGAAACTGAAGATGTTACGCGGGTCGGGCTGATCGGAAATTATGTTCATGGCAATGAGCCGAGTCATCATGTCGCCTACCTGTATAACTGGACAAGCCAGCCATGGAAGACACAGGAAAGGATCCACCTGATCGTTAACTCAATGTATAAGAACAAGCCGGACGGCCTTTGCGGAAATGATGACTGTGGCCAGATGAGCGCCTGGTATATTTTCAGTGTGCTTGGCTTTTACCCCGTATGCCCCGGAACTTCCAGTTATGCCATCGGAACTCCCGGTGTTGAAAAAGCGACCATTGCACTTCCCGATGGTAAATCCTTCACTATCCTGGCAAAGGGTTTAAATGATAATAGCTACTACATCCGGTCGGTGACCCTGAATGGCAGGGCCCTGGAAAAACCATTTATTGATCATTCCGACATCACAGGCGGAGGAGAACTGATCTTTACCATGGGACCGAAACATAAATAGCGTTTTCTCTTCTTTCCCTTCCCCTTTTGAAAATAATTCCTGAAGAAAACTTGACTTCGCATTAAAAATATAGTATTATTGCAAAATCATTTTGATATCATTTTGATATCGTAATCAACAATAATATGGAAAAAGAAAAAATTACTTTGGCATCTTCGGGATATTATTTTATCCTGGTATTGCTTGTGTTTTTGGGTTTGGGCGTTCTGGGTTTGGTGAATTATAACCAGGATGTCGGAGCAATCGTAACTTCTCTTGCTTTGATATTGATTGCTGTCGTTATTTCAGTTGGCTTTATTGTGATCAATCCCAATGAATCCTCCGTACTGACTTTATTCGGGGAGTACAAGGGGACAGTAAAAAAGAATGGATTTTCCTGGGTAAATCCATTTTATCATAAAAAGAAAATTTCGCTCCGTGCGCGCAACCTCAATCGGGAACCGATCAAAGTAAATGATAAACTGGGAAATCCTATCATGATAGGGATTGTCCTGGTCTGGAAAGTTGAGGATACATATAAAGCCGCATTTGAAGTTGATGATTTCACCCATTTTGTGGATATCCAGAGTGAGTCGGCAACCCGTAAGCTGGCCGGACATTATGCCTATGACAATTTTGATGATGAGCAGAAGGAGATCACCCTTCGTGCCGGGGGTGAAGATGTCCACCTTGCCCTGGAATCAGAACTTTCGGAAAGGTTAGCGATGGCGGGAATAAAGGTCATCGAGGCCAGGATCAGTTACCTCGCCTATGCCTCTGAGATTGCTGGAGCCATGTTACGCCGTCAGCAGGCGACCGCAGTGGTAGCTGCCAGAACCAAGATCGTTGAGGGTGCCGTAAGCATGGTCGAACTTGCGCTTGACCAGTTAAGCAAGAAGCAT
>JBAXRT010000187.1:0-4146 GCA_037131065.1 bacterium
CCTGATCCCGACGGAGGAGCCCACGCTTTTATATGCGATGGCTACAATGATGCCGGAATGTTCCATTTTAACTGGGGATGGGGAGGCAGTTTCGATGGTTACTTCCAGATCAATAACCTGAACCCCGGGAAGGCGGGGGTTGAGTCACAATATAACTGTTTTCATGAAATGATCAAAGGGGTCCGTCCCATGCCCGGCCAGGGAAAGTATTTCAATCTGAACCTCGACACCCCGGTTACACTCCTTTCGGATGTTATTCAATACGAAGATCCCGTTTCCGTTACCACCAGGATCCGTAACAACGGCTCGACCCTTTTCACTGGCAGCCTTGGTGCCGCCATTTTTGATACCAACCAGGTCCTTATCGGATTTGTTGAGCTCGATGATCCTGCCACGATCCAGCCCGGGGAGAGATACGGAGTCAGTTTCCAAAACAGCGGTCTGCCCGCCATGCTGCCCGGAAAATATCTGATCGGCATCATGTACAAGACCATTGGTGACGGCTGGAAGGAGGTCAATGACACACTGACCTACATCAACTTTCCCTTAATGGAGGTCATTAATCCCGATGTGATCGAAATGGCCTCCGCGATGACGGTACTTCCTGCCGTACCCCTTATTGAGTACAAAGCTGCCAGCGTGAAACTGGAGATCAGGAACACCGGGGGCCAGGATTTTTCAGGGACACTGAACCTCGCTATTCATGATATTGATGGAAATTATCTCTATTCCCTCGCACAAAAAAGCAACTTCACCCTCCCGGCAGGATCTTCCTCCGGCCAACTGACCTTCAGCACGAACAAGATCCCTGTTTATGCCGGCAGCTACCTGCTTGCCCTGTGGTATAAGCCTTCGGCGAAGATAGAATATGACTTAGTAGGATCTACAGGCTTTGGGAACCCGGTAAAGGTGCAGGTTGATGCCAGCCCGCTCGTGAAAGACAGCTACGAACCCAACGACTCACTACCTATAGCTACCATATTACCTCTCTCTTTTTCCGGCAATAAAGCAACAGTAAAAACAGTGAATGCCAATTGCCATGTGGGGACAGATGTTGACATGTATAAAATTCAACTTCCGATGGGGAACTCTTATACCATCGACGCCAAGCTTAGAAATTCAGATTACGACACAACCCTGACTCGCCCCCTGAACGGTTTCCTGAGTTATTGGGGGCCGCAGGATACGGCATGGTATTACTCCTGCAACAATTTGAACCCGCCACAGTTTGTGGCCAAAGACGGCGGCGAGCTCCTGTTCCTGGTGGAAACCAATTTTATTAAACAGACGGGAATGTACCAGCTGGAAATAGAGATCAGTAAAAATCCGCTGGGAATTGAAGAATCAGATCCCTCTTCCACCCTGGTCGTTTATCCGAACCCTTCATCAGGAACCATTTATCTCGTAAATAAGGAGGCTGATCCCAAAACTTCAGAGATCATCGTGCGGAACATAGTGGGGACCGTAATTTACAATAAAAAGGATGCCGCGATAGGTTCTGATCCTTTCAGCATCGACCTGTCGGCTTATCCGTCCGGGATGTATTTTGTGACGATAAGGGAAGGCATTCATCAGCAAAGAAACATAAAGATATCCATAGCAAGATGAAAAAATCAAACATCATTTTTCTTACAGCCATCCTTATTATTCTGCCCTTTGTCTTGTCCGCGCAGGATTCATGGCCAAGAAAATTCAGCACAGATTGGGCAAAGGTGGTTGTTTACCAGCCCGAACCGGATTCCATTGCCGGGGATCACTTATATCTTCGCTCAGCCATCTCGATCATCACCAAAACAAACAAATCACCTGTTTACGGCGCCATCTGGATGGATGCTCAGTACACCGGCAACAAGGAGAAAGGGATCTGCACTGTCAACAAGGTGACGCTTCTTAATGTTCGCTTCCCGGCCATTGACACACTTCGTCCTTCGGAATTAAAACGGTTTGACAGCCTGGTTGAAAAGGAGGCTTCAGCCTGGAAAATGGAGTATTCGTACGACGTATTGAAATCCTCACTGGATCTTACCAATGCCTCTCTGGAAACGAACCTGAAATTAAAAAATGATCCTCCCGAGATCATTTACCTTGACCGGCAGGCCATTCTGCTTCTTTTCGACGGTGATCCTTTCTGGAAGGAGACCGGCAGCGATGGGATCAGGCGCGCTGTAAACACCCCCTGCCTGGTTCTGCAGGATACCAAAGAGAACGGCTTTTATTTGTATGGTGATCTTTTTTGGTATTACTCCACGGATCCGGTAAAATCGCAGTGGACCAGTGTTGCAAAGCCATCCCTGCAGGTGCAGCATTATCTTGATGCACAGAAAAAGGAAGCGGCACAATCCGGCAAATCAGTAGCGCCGGTTAAAAAGAAATCAGCCAACGTCAGAAAAGCCAGCCCCCAGGACATTGTGGTCCGTACAAAGCCTGCAGAACTGATCTTATCATACGGGGAGCCTGAGTTCAAACCAATCAAGGGGACGCAACTTCTTTATATGAACAACACGGAGAATAACATCTTCATGACCATCGACAAGAACCAGTATTATGTGCTGCTTTCAGGAAGATGGTATCGTACGGATGCCCTCGCAGGCCCGTGGACCTTTATTGAACCGAATAAGCTGCCGCCCGATTTTGCAAAGATCCCCAAAGGTTCTGAAAAAGATGTTGTTTTAGCCAGCGTTGCCGGAACCGAAGCAGCAAAAACCGCCATTCTGGATGCCGGCATTCCGAAAACCTCTGCCGTAAACCGAAAGACCGCAAAATGTGACGTAAAATGGGACGGCACACCGAAATTCGAAACGATCAAAGGGACAGAACTGACACGCGGAGTGAATACCTCCAGCTCCGTTCTGCTATACAAAAACAGTTATTTTGTCTGTGACAATGGTGCTTGGTTTACCGGCAAAAGTCCTTCGGGACCGTGGCAAGTCGCGACTTCGGTTCCGGGCGAGATTCAAAAGATCCCCCCTGATAATCCTGCTTATAACGTGAAGTATGTTTATATCTATGAAGTTAAGCCCGACGTAGTATATGTAGGCTATACCCCGGGCTATACCGGTACCTATGTGGCCGGTCCAACGGTGGTTTATGGAACAGGCTATTCCTATTCTCCTTTTTATGATGCCTATTATTATCCCAGGCCTTCCACTTTCGGCTACAGCATGATGTACAACCCATGGGTTGGATGGAGCATGGGCTTTTCGATGTCAATGGGTCTCTTTGCTGCCAGTTTCTGGAGTTCTGCAGCCTGGTATGGAGGCTGGTGGGGACCCTCAAGTTACTGGCCTTACTACGGAGGATATTGCAACAGCTATTATGGCTCCGACTCCTATTCCTACTATGTGGAAAACAATACCATAAATATTAACGAGACCAATATCTACGACAGCTGGGACCAGGATGAGATAGCGGATCTTAATGACACCGAGGACCTTGATGACATGAATTACCTGGATGATCCGAATGATCCGGATGTTGCTGATGTTGCTGATGATCAGGACAACACGGATGATCAGGTTGGACAAGATACACAGGATGATCAAAATGAACCCGATGCTCAGGATGATTCCGGGGTATCTGATGACCAGGGTGATTCCGGAGTCTCTGATGATCAGATCGATTCGGGTAATTCTGACCCCCCTGATCCGGAGTAAGCCGGCCATAATATGTAAAAACAAATATTAGCAAAGCAATATTAAAGTATTCATATAAAAAGGAAAACCCATGAAAGCAAATAAATTTACTTACTGGACATCTTCTCTGATACTTCTGCCCGCACTCATCTTGGGGAGTGCGTCAATAAAAGCCCAGAATTCTTCGGTTGTTTATCCTTCAAAAGTTACTCTTGGCACCTATTGGGGAGAGAGCCGGCCACTTCGCGATATCCCTCCCTCTACACCGGAAGAGCTCTCGAAGCTGAAAAAAACTTTCAGGCAGGAATTTTTTAACCCCACCCTGAAGTATCGTTCCTATCCTAACGCAGAGGCAGCTTTGCTGAAGGGAGAAGATCCGGTTATTCAGAAGCAAATGGGAGAAATTAGTTTTGATCAAAGCGAGCAGGTCAATTTTGACGGTCAAACCTCAATTTGGCCACCTGATGAAAATGGCGCGGCAGGACCCAACCATTACATGCAAACCGTCAACGTG
>JBAXRT010000188.1:0-4066 GCA_037131065.1 bacterium
GTCATTAAGTTAAAAGGTTATTATGGAATTCTTAAAAACTCTTCCGCCGAACCTGATCAACTTTTTGCTGGTCACGGTTTTCTCGCTGCTAATCGGGTTGTCACAGCGCAGGATACACAGCATGACCCAGGAGGGTAGCCATACCTTCGGCACCGACCGGACCTTTACCTTCATCGGGATCCTCGGCTTCGTGCTCTTTCTTTTCGACTGGCAGCACGCCAGCCTGTTCATCGGCGGAGGTTTGATCCTGGGGATCATCTTTTCCATCTCCTACTATTTTCATATTAAGGAGTTCAAAGATTATGGAGCCACCACGATCCTCATCGCCCTCATCACATACTGTATCGGTCCGCTGGTAATGACGCAGCCCCGATGGATGGTCCTGTTGATCGTTGTAACCGTCCTGGTGCTGACGGAACTAAAGGATACCTTCGGATCACTTTCACAGAAATTCGACCGGTATGAATTTCTTACCCTCGGAAAATTCCTGATCATTGCCGGGGTGATCCTCCCCATCGTCCCCGACACACCTTTTGTACCTGATCTCAGCCTGACCCCTTACAAAATATGGCTTGCCATTGTGGTCATTTCTACCATCTCCTATCTCAGCTATCTGCTTAAGAAGTTTGTCTTCAAAAAAGCCAGCATCATACTCTCAGGGATCCTCGGCGGATTATACAGCAGTACCGCTACCACCATCATCCTTGCCAAGAAAAGCAAAAAGGAGCCGCATAATGTGAACCAGTATGTTGCCGGTATTCTTTATGCAACCTCGATGATGTACCTCCGGATCCTCATCCTGATCTTCATCTTTACCCAGACACTCTTTTTCAGGGTATGGCCCTATTTTATTGCCTTATTCATCCTGTCGGCCGTTGTCGGGACCATCATCCTGTTTTTCAGGAACAAGACGACCGGGGACTTTGACGAGGATCTTTCGGAGGATAAAAATCCGCTGGAGTTCAAGATGGCGCTTATTTTTACGGCTCTTTATGTTGCCTTCACTATTATCACATATTTGGTGATCACGAAGTACGGGGCGCTCGGTCTCAATGTGCTTTCCTACATCGTGGGATTGACCGACATCGATCCCTTCCTGATCAATTTGTTCCAGGGGAAATATGCCGTTCCTGTTGATGTTGTTGCGATGGCTACCCTTCAGGCAATCATCAGCAACAATTTCCTGAAAATGTGTTACGGATGTTTTTTTGGGAGTAAAACAGCCTGGAAGTTCCTCATTTCCGGTTTTCTTATTATCATTGCGGTCAATCTCGTGTTTGTCTTCATCGTCTGAAAGATATGGCCGATCATTTTACCATGGTACTCAACAAACTGGATGAAGCCTTTTCTGTCCAGGAAACCAGGAATTACGCCTTGTTCATCCAGTTTAATGAGTCGAATTTCATTTACTGCATCTTTGATTACAAGCGCAACAAGTTCATGGGAGTTCAGCAGCTCCGGCGCAATGAATTTTCCAATAAACCGGGAGTCAAGGCCACCTTCAATGATTTCCTGAAGAGCATTCTCAACACCATGCCCTGGCTGAAAAATCCTTACAAAACGGTAAAGATCGCTTACGAAGGAAAGAAAAACACCCTGATCCCGGGTCCGCTTTTTGATGCCAACGAAATGGAGCAGTATCTCCGGCTAAATTTTATGCCTGAACCGGAGGAGAAAATCCAGTCCGACCATATCGTGCTGCTCGACAATTTCAATGTCTTTTCAATACCCGGCACGGCATTGGATGCAGTTTCCGCGGTCTATCCCCACACACGCATCAGCCATCTCTCTACCATCCTGATCGAGAGCATCGTGATCAATTACAAGAACAGGATCAACACCAACCGGGTTTTCCTGCATGTCAGAGAAAAGCATTTCGACATCATGCTTTTCGACGGAAGGCAGATGTCGTACTTCAACTCCTTTCCTTACCTGAATGCCGAGGATGTGACCTATTACCTCATTTTTGTCGTGGAGCAGCTCGGCATCAACCCCGAGAACATCCCGGTGGTCCTGCTCGGCAAGGCCGACAGAAGCTCAAATCTCTTCGAACTGCTGCAGCGCTATATCCGTCATGTTGAGTTTGGGCGGCGTAACGACAACTTCAAATACAGCCATGTATTCAGTCATATCCCGTCGCAGTCGTTCTACCCCCTGATAAATTTCATCGCGTGCGGATCGTAAGCGGAAAATACAAAGGGAGGAAGCTGCATCCCCCTTCGAATCTGCCCGTAAGGCCAACTACAGATTTTGCAAAAGAGTCGCTCTTCAATATCCTCAACAAC
Source organism: bacterium (assembly GCA_037131065.1). Classification (GTDB taxonomy): domain Bacteria; phylum Bacteroidota; class Bacteroidia; order Bacteroidales; family FEN-979; genus JBAXRT01. Next base: position 2,286 of record JBAXRT010000188.1, read on the forward strand.
CTGATCGATTTTGAATCGTTGGCGGTACTCGATCTTTTCAGCGGCACCGGAAGTATTGCCTTTGAATTCATTTCACGGGGATGCCTGTCGGTCACGGCTGTTGACCAGAACCCGAGGTGTATCGATTTCATAAAAAAAGCCTCCGCTGAAATTGGGATTGATAATCTCAGAGCAGTCAGGTCAAATGCCTTCTCCATCCTCAGGAATCCCACTGCCTCTTTCGACCTGATCTTCGCCGATCCGCCCTATGACGTGAAGGAGCTGCCCTCCATCCCGGAGTTGGTTCTGACCACCACGATCCTGAATCCCGGAGGACTCTTCATCCTGGAACATTCAGGTAATTACCGATTTGATGATCACCCGCAATTTTTCCAGAAACGCAACTACGGCAGCGTGAATTTTACTTTTTTCAGCATGGCGGAAAGGAATGCCTAAAGAACCGAGTATCTAATTCGTCACTCGTCACTCGTCATTAGTCACTCTACTAATATTCGTCTTCGTGGAAAAAGAAATCGTCCTTGGTGGGATAGTCCGGCCAGATATCTTCAATACGTTCATAAGATTCGCCTTCATCCTCAATCTCCCTGAGATTTTCAATGACTTCCTGCGGGGCACCCGACCTGATTGCCCAGTCGATCAACTCGTCCTTGGTGGCAGGCCATGGAGCATCTTCCAGTTTGGAGGCTAATTCAAGTGTCCAGTACATTGGTTATCTGTGCATTTGTTAAAATTCCTGCAAAAGTATAAAAAATAAAATCAAAAAGTCAAGAGGAAAAAAACTACTTCGCGACTTCCCATCTCGTCTCCTCCGCCCCCAGATCCTTACCCACTTTCCTCGCCAGCACGAACAGGTAATCGGATAAACGGTTCAGGTAACGAATTATTATCTCTTCAACCGGCTGGATCTGGTCAAGTTTCACTACCGACCGCTCCGCCCGGCGGCAAACCGTGCGGGCCACATGGCAGGCCGAAACGACCGTGTCTCCTCCCGGAAGAATAAAGGAGTGTAGGGGTGGCAATGCTTCGTTCATTTTATCAATCTCCTTTTCAAGCAGTTGAATGTCATTATCCGACAGGGATGGAAGTGCGCGCGTCTGTTTTCCCGGATCACGGGCAACGAGGGCTTCCGCGATGAAGAGGTTCGACTGGACCCCGATGAGGATCTCCCGGTAATGCGGATCGATGTCGCGGTCGCGGATGCAACCGATGAAGGAGTTGAGTTCATCCAGGTTTCCGTATGCTTCAACCCTTTCATTGCATTTCAATACGCGGGTGCCCCCGAGGAGAGAGGTCTCCCCCCTGTCGCCACCCTTTGTGTATATTTTGATTTCCTCAGGCATAAACGGCTTTTTAAATTGATTGAAGGGTTCACCCATTCATTCCACCGGTACTGATTTTCAAAAGGAGAGCAAAATTAGAAAACTTTTCATTCCATTTATTGATAACTTTGTGATAATAAAAAGATTTCATCATGCATCCTTTTTTTCTCCTCCACCTGATCCGTGTCGTGGTCATCATCACCCTGGTCTTCATCGGGATCTATCTTCTTCTGAGATACTATCTTAAAAACAAAAGCTACCCGGTGGTTCAGGCCCCGGCTGATGAATCGGCAAAGATCATCCTCCCCCTGAAGTTGCAGGCCTGCGAACGGATCGTCCTCTTCCTTGAACGGATCATCCCCTCCACCCTGATCCTCCGGCTCAACAGGCCGGAACTGACATCCGGACAACTCCAGGCGCTGATGGTCAAGACCATCAGGGATGAGTTTGACTACAATCTCT
>JBAXRT010000189.1:0-4026 GCA_037131065.1 bacterium
TTGGTGTGAGGACCTGGGGTGGCGTTGTCGGAATCCGGGGATCACTTCCATTTGTAGATGGCAGTTCATTGAGGAAGCCTGAATTTGCCCCTTATGATACTGAAGGGAAGAGCTGGATTATTGAAGGTTTTGGTGTCGAGCCCGATATTTATGTGGATAATGACCCGGCAAAGGAATATGCCGGCGAAGACCAGCAGCTGAACAGGGCCATAGAACTTATGAAGGAGGAGCTCAAAACCTGGCCGAAAGAGCTGCCGGGAATTCCTCCTTATCCTGACAAGACAAAGTAACGTCAACCTGCATAAAACAAAAAACCCGGCCGTGAAAGGCCGGGTTTTTTATTGTCAGTTGCCGGGGTTTACTTTCCGGTTACTGTAACAGTTGCTGATGAGGTGAAAGAACTTCCATCGGCAGATTTGTTACCAACAAAGGTTAGTTTCCAGGTGCCATACTGTTTCAGGTAAACATCGGGGAAGGTGACATACTCATCTTTGACCCATAATTGCTGACCGGCAGTATAAACATAATTGTTGCCCAGGGGATCCTTTATGGTTACCTTGGTGAGCAGAATGTCGTCCGAGGAGCAGGCAGCATAGAACTCGAGGTAATTGTTGTCACCACTGTAAGGGATTGCAGTTACAACAAATGTAGGAGCTGAGGGCGTAGGAGTGGGATCATCTTTCTTACAACCAGAAGAAACGATAAATGCGGTGGCCAGAAAGAGAACACCAATAATAAATAAAACGTTAAATTTTTTCATGTTTTTGAGGTTTTAGGTTTTTCTTTGACGAATTTAGAACAAAAGTAACTAATTTTTATAAAATGTCAAATAATTTTTCAATCAGATATGAAATTATTTTCATCCTCACGGTTTATCAATTACATAACAAAAGGCCATAAAATTGAAAATTCGATAAAATATGCCCGGAATTCGAGTAAAATATTCCTAATTTTGTTTCGTTTAAACAAGTAACACCATTCCTATGAAAAACACTGCATTTACTAAATTTCACGAAGAAATCGGAGCAAAGATGGTCCCCTTTGCAGGATACAATATGCCCGTTCAGTACGAAGGGATCAATGCGGAACATGAAACCGTAAGAAAAGGAGTCGGGGTTTTCGATGTTTCGCACATGGGTGAATTCTGGGTAAAAGGGCCAAAGGCGCTTGACTTCATTCAATGGGTGACCTCAAACGATGCCTTGAAACTCGTAAACGGCAAGGTCCAGTACTCCTGCTTCCCGAACAGCATGGGAGGGATCGTTGATGATCTCCTTGTCTATAAGGTCGGTGATGAAAATTACCTGCTGGTGGTAAATGCCGCCAATATTGATAAAGACTGGGAATGGTGCAACAGGAACAATAAAATGGGGGCGGCACTCACCAATACTTCCGATGCCACTGCACAGCTTGCAATCCAGGGGCCGCTTGCCCTGAAAGCGATGCAAAAGCTTACCGATACACCGATCATGGACATGGAGTATTATACTTTTAAGATACTGACCTTTGCAGGCGTCAAGGATATCCTTTTTGCCACAACTGGCTACACAGGTTCCGGCGGATGCGAAATTTATATGCCCAACGAAGTGGCACCGGTGATCTGGAAAGCTGTGTTTGAAGCCGGAAAAGAATTCGGGATTAAGCCGATCGGTCTTGCAGCACGCGACACCCTGCGTCTCGAAATGGGTTACTGTCTCTACGGGAATGATATCGACGACACTACCTCACCGATTGAGGCCGGGCTTGGATGGATAACCAAGTTTACCGATCAAAAGGAATTTATTGACAAGCAGGTCTTGCTTAAACAAAAGCAGGATGGAACCACCCGGCGTTTGGTCGGTTTTGAGATGATTGACAAGGGAATTCCCCGGCACGGCTACGAGATCGTTGATGATGCCGGCAACAAGATTGGCGAAGTGACTTCCGGGACCATGGGTCCGTCAGTCAAAACAGCCATCGGCATGGGATATGTGCCCATTCATCTTTCAAAGGAAGGAAGCGTGATCAGGATCAAGATTAGGGATAAGAGCCTCGCGGCCAAAGTCGTGAAGTTCCCGTTTTATAAACCGTGAGTAATGACTAATGACGAGTGACGAATTAATTTTCGATTTTAAACCAATTACTGATTACCATTTTCTGATTTCTTAATGACGTAATGACCTAATAACTTAAAATCAAAAGTGTATGCCAGCGTTTATCAAATCAGTTACCAGGGTGAAGTGGAGTCATCTACTGTTTATCCTGATGATCGCTGCTATTGTCGGCGGTACGGAAGGGTGTAAATCCTCCGGAAAATTATCCAAGAAGGAGAAAAAAGCACAGATTGAGAACGCGAAAAAGCAGCTCCAGTCGATCATCGACGGCTCGACCACACTGAGCCTGGATGAGCAAATGCAGCTCATTGGCAACATTGAGTCAAAAAATTATGGTGACCCTCAGCTAAACCAGATGATCGCCGATGCAAAAAAAATTGTGAAACAAAAAATCAAGGAGAGGGATAACCTTTATGCCCAGAAGATGGACCAGATAAAAGCCCAGCTGATGGATATGCTTGTGAACAAGGAGAACCTTTCGGCCGATGAGCTTGAACAGAAACTGAACCTGATCAAATCGCAGATCGGCCAGCCGGTTCCTCCTGAACTTGCCGACCTGGTTGCAAGGGTTGAGAAAAAAATCGCTGATATGCGGTCAGGTGGTGCGGCACTTCCTATCAAAACCCAGCTGGAGAATTCATTCCAGACCATTGCCTCATCAGCAAAATCGGGTAATCTTGCCCAGGCAGACAATACCATAAAAAATACACTGCAATATTTCTCTTCACCTGATGCCGTTGTCCTGATCATCATCAGCCGGGAAGGGAATATGGTCGATTACGACAAGCCTACTACCATCCAGCGCTACCTGAATTATCTAAAGGATCAGAAAGTCAGCAGGAATGCCATCGATGCCATCCAGATGGATGCGAACGGAAAAATCAAATCACTTGACCTTATTAAAAAGTAAATGACATGAGAAAAGTTCTTGCATTCATCATTACACTGACCCTCTTTGCCCCGGCAATCATGGCTCAGGCCCAGGATAATCTATCCCCGCAGCGGAAACAGGCCATCGACAGTCTGGCACTTGAAAAGGTACGCGACCTCAGTAAATATATCAGTATCATCGGCGATAAGAAGACCCAGTGGTCGGAAGCCCAGCGTGTCATCGAAAGGGCAGTCGAACTGTTCATGGAGGGCAGCGAGATCGGGGTTTCATCGGTGAACCGCCAGCAGGTAAACTATTACAAGGTCAGGGAATATTTTGACCGGCTGATGCAGCTTAACTATGATAAGGTCACGATCGACTGGTACAAGATCCAGTATGTCAGCGACCTGGAGCGGCAACCCGACGGTACCTACGTTGGCGTGATCACTATTTACCAGAGGTTCCAGGGATTCGACAAGGAAAAAGGGCTGGTATATGAGGACACGACCAAAAAGGACATCACCGTCTATGTCAAGCGCAAGGAGACACAGATCGGCGGACGCCTGATCGGTTTCTGGGATGTTATGCTTGGTGACATCCGTGTAAAGGAGACTTCAAAATAAATGCGCATTTTCTTTTTACTTCTGATCAGTCTTGCCCTTCCGTTTACAGGTATCGGGCAGGGCTCCATCGGTAATTTTTCCGGTGATGAAACGGTCTTCTATGCCCAGACAAAGCAGATGAACCAGTTCTTTCTCCGTTTCAACGGGGAGGAGGACATTTTTGGAAAGCGATATTATCCCGGGGATGCCGGGTACCATGATTTCAAGACCAGGAAAAAGTACCTCGGCATCCTCTTTGATAACTCCAGCCCGCTCATCTCAAATGATTCCAAGTTTGTTTTCACCGAAGAGGTACTGAATAAGAAGAATCCCGTATTCCTTGATTTTCATGCAAAAGGCTGGTATGCTGAAGTGGCAGCCTCATTCATGTATAATAAGGAAAAGGTGAACCTGCTGCTCTTCTTCCGGATCGAGAAACAGAACGATGGGTACAAATGGG
>JBAXRT010000190.1:0-4013 GCA_037131065.1 bacterium
GGCGTTATTGATGCTGATGCCGATCTGCGGGGCAATGCCCATCAAAAGACTCATCTCCGTCTGGTTGAGAGGCTTCTTTGATTGCACATTATCCACAATCAGGATCCCCATGGATTCCCCTTTATCAACAATAGGAACGCAGATAAAAGACTGGGAGCCCATGGTGCGGACGAAATCGAGACTCTTCGGTGAAAGATCATTCTCAATGTCAGAGACGTCATTGACTAAAACTGGTTTCTGGTTTCTGAATGCCTCTACCGCCATGCCCTTTGACAGAGGGTTATCAAGATGAAATTTTATATTTTTCAGGTAATCTTCATCTTTCGGATTGTATCCATAGCTGACCGCATAAACGAGACAGTCTTTCTGCTTGTTGGTCAACATGATCATGCCCCGGTCGAAATCCAGTCTTTTTTCCAGGGATTCCATCATGAATATGAGCAGTTTATCGCCCTCCAAAATCATGGAGGAGGCTTGACCGATTTCCTGGATCAGGAGGGCCTCATTATATCGTTTATTGATCTGGTCCAGAAGGCGGTCCGCCGCATCCCCCTGGTTATGGATATTGGCAAGCAACTCCTTCTTTTCCAGATATTCGACATACAGCGTGACACCCATGGCCAGGACCATATACAACAAGACCAGCGTGTCCCAGTAAACGGGGCTGAGGATGCCCAAGGAGATGAAGCAGATCACAAAACCGGGGACCAAAGAATAATTACGGATCCGTTTCCATACCGAGGTGCGTGTTTTTTCCCAGGCGATGATATAAAGGCAGCAGTCCCCCCCCTCATGAACACAGGCAGGATGCTCTATCCTGGCAAATTTATTGGTGAAAAGTTTAGCCAGGGCCTCCAGTGCGCCCAGCCGGTTTAGACATTGATAGGGCTTTTCAGCTACCCCCGGCTGCAAAACGGCCTTCAACTCGATCTTATCAGCCCCTATGGTTTTGGTCTTAAAGACGGCTCCCCGGCTGAGATTGGCATTAATCTTTTCCAGAACACCATAAGCCGTGGCCGGATTAATGAAACCCATCACATACTGTCCCAAAGCCCCAGAGGCGCGGGAGTTGACGGAAAAGCGCCCTACTTTCCTTGAAATGTCCGGATCTTGAGTTGTCTTCGCAAGCATTGCATGAAACCGGTCAACCTGCCTTTGAGTCAGCCAATGACCCTCATCATCCAGTTGATAGGTTTCGATGTCCGCATAGTTTAAAAGGGAGGCGATGTCGATATCCGGAAGGTACGTGCTCAGATACTCCACGTAGTTCTTGAGGATGCGGCTATTGTAAAGGGGGGTGTCATCCATCATGGCTTCAGATATTTCTTGATGAGAAAACGGATGAAGAATCTAAGCCGCAGCTTTGTATTTGCCATCATATATTCACCATACTCTCTTCCATAATACACATCCATGATCCATAGATTATATTGTTTTTCAAAAGGAACACCCTTCGCCTCCAAGTAACTGGATGGATAAACCAGAAGCGGTATTTTGTCAATCGTATAAAGGCCGGTTAATTGGGAGATGGCGGCCGATAGCGCTTCCCATGGCAATCCGGCCTCATCATTGACCAGAATCTTGATCCCATTCAGGAAGTCCGACATGCTGAGGCCTGGATCCGATCGATTGGCAATGAGCGTAGCCTTTAACACCCCGTTTTCCTTCAGCGAAAAGCTTTGGCAGCTTCTTTTTAACCCGTGCCGGGCATAGAGGTGCGACAGAGACTCACCGTCTTCACTATCTTTGCCCAGACGTAACACGTCCAAAAGGAGGCCTCCGGAGGCATTCCGGTAAAAACGATCTAATTCGCCGATATCAGATGATGTAAACGGTTCAAGCGACCACCCCTCCGGTAGCGGTTGACGGACACCGGACGCCGGATAACTAAGATAGGAAAAGAGATCGAGGGAACAGGCGCGCGGATTATTGAGATGCCTGGCAAACCCGCCAAAAAAATGATCGGGAAAACTGTTTTCGGGACGAAAATAAAACATCATATAGTCCATTCCGAAGGCGGGGAGACGATAGAGTCCATCAAAATAACGGACGATTTGTTTCAGAATTTGCAGACCGGTCCGCTTATTATTGAACGGCATTGCGGCAAGGTGATGAACCATCCAGGTCCGCTCGTAAGACCGAATCATAGAAACATGTCCGTAGATACGGCCGTTTCGCTGGTAGGTCACCTGGGTGACGATTTCCGGATTATCATGATAAAGCCTCCGATACGTTTCTTTCATGGGTTGCCGGTAAGCCTGGACCAGATCATATTTTTTAGGATAAATGAACCCGCTCTCAAAGAGAAATTCCCATAGCTGATCCACATCCACTTCATCGGCAATATGGGTGTTCGGATCGATAATATTCATGATAATATGACTCAGCCGGTTATAGGTGACGACATCCATATCCAGGATGACAAAACCATAGTGGATGTTTTTCTTTTTATCTTCACGCCGGTAGAGGACCTGTGCCTTGCATTGTATTTTCAAGGCCCCGGCATAGTTCATGGTCAGCTCAGGAATGATCATCCCCGCCATGAGGACATCCTCATCGGCGGAGACATTAACGGCAAAGCCCGAGGTTGAAAGATCATTAATATCCAGTTGAATTTTCTCTTTTATTGCCGGATGATCAAAAGTAATATTCGGCAGGGGGGTGACCCGGACGCGGGGATTGCGCAATTTTTTCTTTAAAAAACGGTTCATTTGGCTGGTTGCCGGGGCAAAGACAATATCCCGTGCCGCCTGATCAGATGTCTGTCGGATGCAGTGACAGGATGCCGAAAAAATCATCTGCCCATCCCGATAAAGATGGACGGTTGATGGGCAGTCGGCATTAAACCAGCGAAAAGAGCCGGTTACCTCCGGACTGACCTCAACGCCCAAGGCCAGGGAACTGAAATCCACAAGTCGGCCCTGAGCCCGAAAACCGTTCTGTACCACCTCGGCGCCGATGTCCCGGCAAAGATAGCGTCTGGCCCGGCGGTGACCCAGGATATACCCCTTGTCGGGCAGGTGAAAGGTGAAATGATCCTTTTGGACGTCCTTGAGCCGGGTGGGGATGAGAAACATGGAAAGCCCGTCAGAGAGAATAATATTTAAAATATCTGCATTTTCCGTAAAACGGCGGCTTTCCTCCGGCCAGCGGCAGGCCATCGAGCCATCACAACAAGGGTCCGGATGGGCCCGGACGAGAATATCCTCCTTATAGTTTGGGTGATGGAGATGCACGTATACCATGTCATCCGTGAAGTGATGACGGTTCCACAGATTAATCAGTTTTTTCTGTTTGATGGTCTTGCCATGGTCGGGATTTCGGAGCAGATCCTGGTTGTGGAAACGCCAGGGGGTAGTCGTTTCGTCGCGTTCAGCCAAACCTTTACCCAGCCTGAATATTGTCGGAACATTTTGATCCATCCGGAAACTCTCCGTTATTGATAAGGTTTTCCAATTTATCACAGGCTATCTTACAAAAACAGGAAATCGACAAAGCCGCTGCTTCTGATGGATCTTGATTTTTCATCGGTTCTTCCGAATAAAGGCTAAAATTTCGGTCGCGACTTCCTCGGGCCTTTCAAGCTGGATGGCATGGCCGCTTGCCAATGAGACCATCCGGTTCCCGTTTTCACCGGAAAACAAATGCCCGATGAATTGCAGGACTTTATTGTTGTCAACAATTCGATCATGTTCCGCCATAATCGCCAGCACGGGAAGACGGTTCTGCAGCATGGCAAACCAGGAAAGTTCCTGAATCTCATCCATGATGCTTAAGGAATTTAGTGTTATCAGGCTTGTTTTAAGATCATCGTTTTCAATGAAATCAAGCCATTCATCGACGAGAGTGAAATCGGCCGCTTCCATGGGGATGGGGATACAGGCATGGTTGCGATCAGGTTTCAGTTTGAATTCGGCAATCATTCCAATCATGATTTTCTCGGCAATACTCAAGACGGACCGGAAACGCTCATTCCAGAAAAAGCCCGGCGTCAACAAAATCAGGCTGGAGAG
>JBAXRT010000191.1:0-3966 GCA_037131065.1 bacterium
TTCCAACTGCCGGGTCGAGGCTGGTCTTCAGACTGGTGTTAAAACTTTTGTCCTTTGCGCGCATGCCATGGTAGGCAAGGTTCATGTACTCCGAAACGAGGTTATTGATATCCACCTTCTCAAATTCCCCTGTCTTTCCGCGCGAATGCTGGAGCATTCCCTTTACGATGCTTTCTGCCCGCTTGCCGTGCTCGTGGATCTTCGTGACATTGCCTTTGATCATCTCCACGACTTCTGCGATATCAGTGTACTTTTCCTCTTTGAGGCCATCCTTTATTTCTTCAAGGAATTCCTTGAGCTCATCGGCCAGATCGGCGGAAAGGGTCGAGAAGTTGTTCACAAAGTTCAGCGGATTCTGTATCTCATGGGCGATCCCGGCAGTGAGTTGTCCAAGCGAAGCCAGTTTTTCCGACTGGATCAGCTGATCCTGCGTCTCCTTCAGGTTCTGCAGGGTGTGCTGCAGGTCTTCCAGGATACGTGTCTTGATAAAGGCCGAGATGATGTGCTCTTTCGAATTCCTGATGAAACTGAGATCCCTGGGTTCGAAGGCATTTTCCCTGATCATGTTCTCCAGGATCAGGAATGCCTCCACCTTGTTCTCTACCTTGATCACCAGTACCAGCATGGCTTTCGGCGATCCGAGTTCATCCAGGGCGTGAACCGGTTCGATAGACCTGAAATCGGTCTTGAGGAAAATATCCTCAAAGATCTCTTCCGAGTCCTTGAGATAACGTTTTTCGGCCTGGGCGAGTGTGAGGGTCACATTTTCAAGGGCCTTCAAATCCCAGCCGAAGGTTGCCTTGAACCGGAATGCATTGATGTTCTTGTCGAACACCAGCGCAGTGGATTTGTCGACCGACTTGATCATCCTGGTCTTCTCCAGCAGCGACTGGAGCAGGTTCTGGAAGTGGATCTCGGAATTGATGGCCTTGACCACGGTACTGATCTTCTCCAGTTCATCATTTTTATTGGTCAGCTCCTGCGATTGTTTCTGGATCTCCTCCTTCTGCTGTACCACCTCGGCCGTACGCTCCTCGATCTTCTGTTCGAGCGACCTCTTTTCTTTCAGCAACTGGCGGTTTCGCAGTACCATGATGAACCATACCAGGATGCCTGCGGCGATGATGTAAAGGGCATAGGCCCACCAGCGGGTATACCAGGGCGACAGGATCATGAACCGATAGAAGGCATCACTACTTATATTCCCGAAGATGTTCTTTGCCCTTACCTGGAAGATGAAGTTTCCCTTGGGAAGGTTCGTATACTCCTTATGGGTCTGGGTAGTCCAGTCGGACCAGGTCTCTTCGAATCCCTCCAGCTTGTACTGGTACTGGTTATCGCCTTCGGCTGCGAAGAAGGGGGCCGCAAATTCAAAGCGGATCGTATTGTCGTTGTACCGGAAGATATTTTCCTGTGGCGTTACATTCGCGGGAAAGCCGTTCCCGTTGTAGATCAGGGAATCATTGTTGAGCGTGATCCGCCGGATCATGGACCGGAAGCTTGCCGAGATCTCTTTCTTTACAGATGGATCGTACTTGATCAGCCCGTCGGGGCCGCCGAACCAGACCAGGCCATTCTGTTCAGGATAGATCGACCAGATCACGAATTCGGCGATTGGCAGGAAGGGAGTCTGGAAGGGGGTGTATCCATTCCCCTTTTTCTGAAGCAGCGACACATCGGTCTCATCGCCATAGGTCACCCAAAGGTTACCATCCCTATCGCTGCAAATCGTGGTGAACCACTCATCGGCTCTGGTCGTATCCTGCTGCGTCAGCCGGATCATTACAAATTTCTGTTTGGCATCATCAAAAACGAAAACGCCCTTCCTGGTGGCAACCGTCACCTTACCGTCAACGAGGTTGATCGCGTTCCCGGCTACGTCGGGCAGTCCGTATGCGGCGTTGAAAACATCGACCTTCCCGGTGGCAGGTGTATACCGGAAAATCTCTTTTGAGATGGTGGATCCCCAGAGATCGCCGGAGGCATCAATGGTGAGATCGTTGATCTCTCCCGACGGGCCGTCGATCCGGCGGGAACTCCAGCCAATCCCATTCCTTTTCAGTTCATACAACCCGTCAAGCTGCCCGGAATAGACCACCGAGGGATCCTGGACCGAGCGGACCAGGACCATGGAAAAACCTTCAGCAATGAGCCTGCCTTTCCCGTTCACAACAGAATATATGCCCTGGGAAGTGGCGGCAAGGAGATTGTTCCCGTCGGGGATCATCCACCAGCAGGCTGTGATGATATCAGGGAAATCGACAAATTCCGATACCTTGTCATCGAACTGGAAGAGTCCCTGGGAGGTGGCGGCATAAAATTTGCCCCCCGCACGCTGCAGGCAATTCACGCCGCCGTTCAGTCCCATCTTGTCATCGAAATAGGAGAGGGGCGCAGGCAGTTCGATCAGGGAGATCCCGTTGTTCAGGGCAACCCATAATATATTGTTTTTATCAGCAAAGAGCGACTGGACATAGTTATCCTGGAGCTGTGCTTTTTTGTCGATGAGTTGTTTCAGGGTGCCGTCGGGGTTCATGATCACGATCCCGTTCCTGCTTGTGCCAATTGCGTAAGTGCCATCACTGAGACCTATCGCTGAAGTGATCATATTTTTTTCAAACCATGCATCGACGCTGGCAGGAAAGTCCTTCACACCATTCCTGTCGATCACATAGAGTCCCTGCGTCCCTGTTGCAACAAGCAGCTGACCGTCGGAAAGAGGAAGAATTGACTTGATTTCGATGGCTCCCGAAAAAATTTCACCCTTTGCCACCGGTACGATCGTCCCGTCCCTGTAAATAACCAGGCCCTTCTCTTTCAGCTGCAGGTAGAGGTCATCCCCGACAGAGAATCCAGAGATGATCTCCTGCTCAGGTTTCCACATGTCGAGTTTGCCCTTTGACCAGGTGAAGATCTCATTTTTGGTGATAAAACAGATCCCTTTGCCGGTGGCATAGGTGAAGTTCACTTCTGTAAAAGGCGGCACCTTCGTCCCGCTTTCCTCCGGAATGCTTATGAAGTCCAGGTCGCCGTCCATTCCCGGTGCAAGATAACCGATCTCACCCCTTGCCCCGACGAAGATCGTGCCGGAACTGTCGACTGCCAGTGAGGATACCTTGGTGGTGTTCAGGGTAGGGATCAGCCGCCAGAATTCACCGTCGAACTGAAGGATCCCGGCAAAATTGCCGAAATAGATGATCCCGTTCCTGTCGCGGGTGATCGCAAAATTCTGGGTGTGGGCTTTATACTGGGTTGCCGGGAAATTTCTGATGAAGGGATACCCGGTCTCATTTCCCGCCCTGGCTGGGCTCCAGAATAGGCTGAAACAGACCAGGAGCATGGATGGGACAGACAGTTTATGCATAATCCTTCTTTTACACATTTAGTGGATGTTATGGTACAGGGATATATAACGCTCGGTCAAAATCATGTCGCCGGCCATCATTTCAAACAGTTTATCATAGGGAACCCGGATGCTATGCTCTTCCCCATTGATCAGCAGTACATTGCTGTCATCTGCCGGGGAATCCTCAATGCTCCTGGCCAGATCGATAAGGAGGAGGTCAGGGACAGGGGCGAACAGTTCAGAGTTCTTCAGAAGCTGAATCGAATCAAAAAGGAGAAGTCCCTCCTTCTTTTCAATTGCATTGATCTTTACTGAAAGTTTCCTTATCCTCCCGTTATCGGTTTTCCGGAAGCGGAGCAGTGTGTTTTTGTAATATTCCGGGTCAAGCCTTGAAAGATGAAGTGCAGCAACTTCACTGATAAGGGACTCGGGATTTACCAGGTTGGCCGCAAGAAATTCGCATGCCCCTGGGGTCGTTTCCTTTATGGTGAGGCCGAACAGGTCGATGGCACAGGCTTTGGTCCACGAGTTGATCTTCGTATAATCCTTGTTCACGATCTCTTTTAACCGCTCACCCGGGGCCATTTTTTCCTGGGGAAAGCGCAGGCTGAAGCGGTTCA
>JBAXRT010000192.1:0-3832 GCA_037131065.1 bacterium
CAGCCTGTCGCAGGGTGATCATGTCGTTTGCATAAGAAAACCTTACAGCTGGGCCAATACCCTTTTTAATGTATTTCTGACCCGTTTCGGGATAGAGACCACCATGATCGATGGTCGTGACCCTGCGAATTTCCGGAAAGCGATGCGCAAGAACACACAGCTCTTCTACCTCGAATCACCCAATACCTTTACTTTTGAACTGCAGGACCTGGCTGCGGTTTCTGCCATTGCCCGTCAGCACGGGATCACTACGATCATCGACAATAGTTACAATACACCGCTTCATCAGCACCCGGTTGATTTTGGCATCGACATCGTCGTGCATACTGCTACCAAATACCTGTCAGGGCACAGCGATGTGGTCGCCGGGGTGATTTGTGGGCAGGAGGAGATGATCAGGAAAATATTCTCCACGGAACTGATGACCCTGGGCGGGGTCATTTCGCCACACGATGCCTGGCTCATGATCAGGGGGTTGCGTACCCTGCCAATCCGGTTAAAGCAAAGCAGCGAATCGGCTGAAGAGATTATCAGTTTCCTTGAGAGCCATCCAAAGGTCGAAAAGATACTCTGGCCATTTCATTCCTCGTTTGAACAGGCGGAACTGGCAAAGCGACAGATGAAAGGATGCAGCGGCCTTTTCTCTGTTCTGTTAAAAGCACAATCCCCCGGAAATATTGAACGGTTCTGTGATTCACTCGTACGGTTCCTGCTGGCAGTCTCCTGGGGTGGATATGAATCGCTTGTCTTCCCTGCCTTGACTTTCAATGGTATAGCCGAAGAAAAATCGGAAGAGATTCCCGGCAACCTGGTAAGATTCTACATCGGACTTGAAGATCCGGGCGGTCTTATTGAAGACATTGAACGTGCGATGAAACAGTTGTAACAAGGCTGAAAGGCCGTAACCATGGATTTCCTCATATACCTTCTCTTCCGCTTTTTTGTCTTTTGGTTTCATCTGATCCCGTTCCGGCTCCTCTATTTCTGCTCCGATGTTCTCTTCTACTGGTTTTATTACATCCACCGGTACAGGAAGGAGATTGTGTTTACGAACCTGAGGAATGCATTCCCCGGGAAACCGGAACAGGAAATAGCTGCCATCGCGAAGGGATTCTATCATTATATGGTAGATGTTCTGCTGGAGAGTCTCAAATCCTTTACCATGACCGAACAGGCGATGGTCAAACGTTACAGGTGTAATCAACCTGAATATCTTAAGAAATTCCATCATGAAAAAAGAAATGTAATCTGTGTTACTGGTCACTACAATAACTGGGAGTGGGGCGGGGTAGCCACCGGATCGCAGATCTTTCACAAACCGGTTGGATTCTACAAACCCCTGTCCAACCGGTTCATCGACCGTTATATAAACCGCACCCGGGTTCGCGGCAGAGCCATCCTGGCTCCAATCACTCATACCGCTGAGTTTTTTGCCCGGGAATGGCAGGAGCCTTGCATCTTTTACATGGTTGCCGACCAGAGTCCTTACAGTGCACGGCTTGCCAACTGGATCACATTTCTAAACCAGGATACTGCAGTGCTGCATGGCCCGGAGAAGTATGCTCATCTTCATGATCTGCCAGTCATTTTCATGCGGGTTGACAGGATCAGGCGGGGATACTACAAAGTCAGCTTCATCCTCCTCTCGGAAAATCCCCGTTCAACACTTCCGCGTGAGATCACAGAACGTTTTATGCTTGAACTAGAAAAAGAGATCATAGAAAACCCCTCCTGTTACCTGTGGTCACATCGCAGGTGGAAACTTAAAAGGTAGGGGAGGGAGCTCATTTCTGCAATCTTGATTACCTTTGTACAAAATCCTGTCCGGTTATATAGGACAGGTCAAAAATAATATACTGTTAATAAAAAGAAATTTATGAAACGTAGAGCAACCGCCATATGGCAGGGAAACGGGATGGAAGGTAAAGGTAATCTTACCTCTGTCAGCAAAGTGTTAAACAATACTCCTTATTCATTTATGACCCGCTTTCAGAATGAAGACGGTGTCGCCGGTACAAACCCGGAGGAGCTGATTGCGGCAGCCCATGGCGGCTGTTTTGCCATGGCACTGAGTTTTGCCCTTACCGCTGCGGGATTTGTTCCGGAAGAGCTGAAAGTGGAGACTGCGGTAAATATTGAGTTCAAGACCGATCATTTCGAAATTACCGGCATACACCTTGATCTTACTGCAAAAATTCCAGGAATCACAGCAGAGAAATTCCAGGAACTCGCCGGAGCCGCAAAGATCAATTGCCCCGTATCACAGGCTCTGAAAGCAGTTGAGATTACAATGACGGCAAAACTGGTCTGAGTCTTGTCTTACCCGTTGATTTTCTTTCTACAGCAGGCCGCCATTCCTGTAGATGGCAAGCTGTGCCTCATAGAATTTGTTGATCAGCGTGCTTTTTCCTGAGGTGATGTTCACAAGTTCACCAGTTTCGTAGTTTATCCTAACCTGGTCGCCATTCTTTACACCGGCAACGGCAAGTTTTGCAGGATCATAAGTGAGGATCGGCATAGCCGCGTTGATGGCATTGCGTTCATAGATGGCGCCGTACGATTCGGCAAGGATGCAGTGAATTCCAAGGGAAAGGAAACAGTCGACCGCCTGCTGACGTGAACTGCCCGCCCCGAAATTTTTCTGGGTGATCACAATGTCGCCTGCCTTTGCTTTTTTGGCAAAGTCCTCAAATCCCTTCAGGTTGTCAAAAGCATACTGTCCCATCTCTTTAATGTCGGTGATGGTCAGATAACGGTTATGGAAGATCATGTCGGTGTCGATGTCATCCTTCGGAATGATCCAGACCCTTCCCTCAACAACCGTCGGCTTTTCAACCTTGACTTTTTCCTTGGCTGCTGACTGCCGGCTGCCGACTGACGACTCAAACAATGCTGGTTGCTCAGGCACTTGATCCGGTGTGGTAATAAAGCCTGCAATCGCAGATGCCGACACCACCGCCGGCGAGGCAAGATAAACAAACCCCTTACCCTGCTTCCCTTCAAAATTCCGGTTACCGGTACTGATGGTCACCTCCCCGGGGCCGTTCTGTCCAACCTGTCCTGCAGCACATCCTGCACAACCGGCGTTTGAGACCATGGCCCCTCCATCCTTGAAGATCTTTATGAGACCCTCATCCATGGCCTGGTTCCATATGGCATCTGTTGCCGGGACGATCTTAAGGACCACACCCGGAGCAACTTTTCTGCCTTTCATTATCGCAGCGGCGATCCGGAGATCTTCGATCCTGCCGTTGGTACAACTTCCGATGAAAGCCGAATCTATCTTTTGTTTCCTGACCTGTTCTACAGCGATATCATCATGGGGATGACCTGGTCTGGCAACCATCGGGACAAACTTGCTGATGTCAACGTCGTACGTGTGTAAATATTTGGCATCCGGATCGGCGGTCATTGGCATGAACTCCGTTCCCGTTATAGCTTTCAGCTCGGCCAGCAAAGCCGGTGTTGTGGGGAAAAGCAGGATGATCACCCCCATCTCTGTTCCCATCGATGCGATGGTGATCCGCTCAGCCAGCGTCAGTTTGTCAACCTCAGGACCGTAAAATTCAACCGAGAATCCCAGCAGTTTATTGGCGCCGTATATTGAAAGCAGGTTAAGTACGATATCTTTTGCTGAGATCCCTGCCGGTTTTGCCCCGTTGAGGTTGATCCTGACCGAATCGGGGACCTTGAACCAGACTGCTCCCTTGGCCCAGGCTGCTGCTATATCCTGGTCGCCCATGCCCTGTCCGAACGATCCGATTGCCCCCATGATGTTGGCATGTGAGTCGGTCGAGACAAAAGTGCTTCCGGGCCAGGCAAGACCGTTGTC
>JBAXRT010000193.1:0-3796 GCA_037131065.1 bacterium
CAGCTCCGATAACGGGTTTGTCTGGTCCATAAACTGTGAGAGCTGGTTGGTCCCGAAAAAGGTATTTATTACTGAGGAGAGGGTTTTAGCATTTATCAGGTCCATAGGTGTAAACACCTCGTTATCACGAACATTCATACGCTCGCGAATCGTCCTGGCCATTCTTGACAGACCAACTCCGAATTGGTTATATAACTGTTCCCCGACAGTTCTTACACGACGGTTGCTCAGATGGTCGATATCGTCGATCTCTGCCTTGGAGTTTACCAGTTCGATCAGGTAACGGATGATAGAGATGATATCCTCCTTGGTAAGCACCTTGGTTTCCATTGGGATGTTGAGGTTGAGTTTCCGGTTGATCCGGTATCTGCCTACATCTCCCAGGTCATATCGTTTATCGGAGAAGAATAATTTTTCAATAATGCCCCTTGCGGTCTCTTCATCCGGAGGTTCCGCATTGCGGAGCTGACGGTAAATGAATTCGACTGCCTCTTTCTCAGAGTTTGCAGGGTCTTTCTGCAGCGTATTGAATATAATTGAATAATCAGTGGCCAGGGCCTCTTCACGGTGAATCAGAATCGCTTTGATCCCTGCATCGATGATCTGGTCGATGTGTTCATTCTCCAGGCTGGTCTCACGTTCAATGATGACCTCGGTACGCTCAATGGAGACAACCTCACCGGTATCTTCATCCACAAAGTCTTCAATCCAGGTCCTGACAACGCGGGCTGCCAGTTTGGAACCGACAACGCGTTTGAGGGCTGCTTTGCTGACTTTGATCTCCTGGGCCAGGCCGAATATTTCCAGGATATCTTTATCTGTCTCATAGCCAATGGCCCTAAGCAGGGTCGTGACCGGCAGTTTCTTTTTCCGGTCAATGTAGGCATACATGACATTGTTGATATCTGTGGTGAACTCGATCCATGAACCCTTGAAAGGGATGATCCTGGCGGAGTAGAGTTGTGCCCCGTTTGCATGGAAACTCGTGCTGAAAAAGACGCCGGGAGACCTGTGTAACTGGGAAACGACAACCCGTTCCGCACCGTTGATGATAAAAGTTCCCCGCGGAGTCATATACGGGATCATTCCAAGGTAAACATCCTGAATGATCGTTTCGAAATCCTCGTGCTCAGGGTCCGTGCAATAAAGCTTGAGCTTGGCCTTCAGCGGTACGCTGTAAGTAAGGCCACGCTCAATGCATTCATCAATGGAATAACGAGGGGGATCAATAAAGTAATCGAGAAACTCCAGCACGAAATTATTCCGTGCATCAGAAATTGGGAAATTCTCAGAAAATACTTTGTATAACCCTTCGTTGACCCTGTTCTCAGGATTTGTTTCCAGCTGGAAAAAATCCTGAAAAGACTTTACCTGGATATCGAGAAAATCAGGATATTCAGCTTGGATCCGTGTCGATGCAAAACTGATTCTTTCGATTTTTTTTGAAGCCAAGGTCTGATTTTTTACTCCCGTTTAAAGGACGGGAAGGTTAGAAATTAAAAAACTTTCAAGAACGTAAATAATAAGTCATTGTTTAACTGAACCAGCTGCTCAACAACTTACCGATTGCAAGAGAAAGTACCTCTACTTAATTTCAACCTCTGCACCAGCTTCTTTCAACTGATTCAGTAAAGCATTTGCTTCATCCTTTGAAACACCTTCTTTAATTGCTTTAGGTGCAGCATCAACTAATTCTTTAGCTTCTTTTAAGCCGAGACTGGTAAGTTCCTTCACCAGTTTAACAACAGCTAATTTAGCCTGACCGGCTGATTTCAGAATAACGTCGAAGGTCGTTTTCTCTTCAGCGGCGGGAGCAGCAGCGGCAGCAGGGGCGGCAACAGCAACAGCTGCAGCTGCGGGTTCGATACCGTACTCATCCTTTAAGATTTTTGCGAGTTCATTAACCTCTTTAACCGTTAAATTAACCAGTTGTTCTGCAAAAGCTTTTAAATCTGCCATTTTTGTTACTTTTTATGATTATTACTAAAATTTATCTTTAAAAAATTTCAACCTTACCGGTTGATGTTCACTATTCCGGTTTTTCCGATAAAGTCTTGATAATTCCCGACACTTTATTGCCACCCGACTGTAAAGCCGAGATGACGTTCTTTGCCGGGGACTGCAACAACCCTATGAGGTCTCCGATCAGTTCAAGCCTCGATTTGATATTGATCAAGGCATCCAGCTGGTTGTCGCCCAGATAGATCGTCTCTTCAACGTAAGCGGCTTTCAGAATGGGCTTCGGTGCGCTCTTCCTGAATTCTTTGATCAGTTTTGCCGGATCATTCGGCACTTCCGATAAAAGAATAGAGGTTGAACCTGCCAAAACCGGGAATAACTCATCAAAGTCCTTTCCTGTTTTTTCCAGGGCTTTCTTTAACAAGGTATTTTTCACCATCTGCAACTCCACGTTCCTTTTGAAACAGATCCTCCTCAGTTTACTGGTGACCTCAGCATTCAGGTTAGCAGTATCGGCAAGGTAGAAACTGTTTGCATTCTTCAGACGTTCTGCCAGGGATTCTATGAGCTGGTTTTTTTCTTCTTTTTTCATGATGGTATTCTCTCAGTTTTTTGTAATTAAGCGGTGATCGATTTCGGATCAATCTGAACGCTGGGGCTCATTGTGCTTGAAAGGTATATGCTTTTAACATAAGTACCTTTGGCAGAGGCAGGTTTCAGTTTGATAACCGTCTGGATAAGTTCCCTGGCATTTTCCACAATCTTCTCCTGTTCGAATTCAACTTTCGCAACCGAAGCGTGAATAATACCGAACTTGTCCACCTTAAAATCGATCTTCCCGGCCTTCACATCTTTAACAGCTTTCCCTATTTCCATGGTAACGGTCCCTGTCTTGGGATTTGGCATCAGTCCGCGTGGTCCCAGGATTTTTCCGAGAGCACCAACTTTTGCCATGACACTGGGCATGGTAATAATGACATCAACGTCGGTCCAGCCGCCTTTGATTTTATCGATGTATTCCTCCAGACCGTAGAAATCTGCTCCGGCCTGTTTTGCCTCTTCCTCCTTATCCGGAGAACAAAGCACGAGGACCCGGATGGTCTTTCCGGTACCGTGTGGAAGCGTCACAATACCTCTTACCATCTGGTTAGCTTTGCGGGGATCAACCCCCAGGCGGATATCAACATCAACGGATGAATTAAACTTGGTACTGCTGATATCCTTAATGATTCCTGCTGCATCCGACAGCGAATAAACGGCATTCTTATCGTATTTGGATAAGGCAGCCTTCCTCTTCTTGGTCAACTTTGTCATTGCTTGTTTTTGTTGAGTGCACTTATGTGCGTATATAAATTGTGTTAACTATGAGGTCGATAGAACACGTTTCCTGATTACCTTTTTATAGGTGGTTCACCGGTGATGGTGATTCCCATGCTGCGTGCAGTTCCTGCCACCATCCTGATTGCTGAATCAATCGTAAATGCATTCAGATCCGGCATCTTGTCCTCAGCTATCTTCTGGACCTGTGCCCAGGAGACGGAAGCGATCTTATTCCGGTTGGGTTCCGGGGAACCTTTCTGGAGTTTTGTTGCTTCCAGTAACTGAACTGCCACAGGCGGGGTCTTGAGGATGAAGTCAAAAGACTTATCCTTGTATACGGTAATAATAACTGGAATTAATTTACCACCTTTATCCTGGGTACGGGCATTGAACTGCTTGCAGAATTCCATGATGTTCACACCCTTGGCGCCAAGTGCAGGACCTACCGGAGGTGAAGGATTAGCCGATCCCCCCTTTATTTGCAATTTGATGATTCCACTAATTTCTTTTGCCATTT
>JBAXRT010000194.1:0-3770 GCA_037131065.1 bacterium
AATCCGAACGCCTTATCATCGCAAGGGTTGTAGACCTGTAAAAGGAGTTCCGGAAAGGAAAGATCCGTGCATCGTCACCATGAAATTTCAATACGAGTGGGCATTTTTTTCTTCTGAATAGCGCCGGGATAACACCACTGTGAGGAATATATTCGGCTTGCAAAATATCAACATCTCTATCACGTACCAGATTTAAAGATTGAAAGATGAAGGGAACATAGCCGGTAAGAGACCCGCTTTTTTTAACGGCCATTTTTACTATTACGTCGTGTTGAACGAGATCATCCAGCATTCTTTTAATAAAAATTCCCCGTGTAGTATCGGTCAGGATCACCCCGCTTTGCTTCTTTGAAAGATCAGGAGGGAACATGTTGGAAAAAAGACCAATCCTGGTGCATGCACCAAAAGACTCATTTGTATCAGGGTATTTTTAAAAATACCATTGTGAACTTGTTGTAGATGAGGATAACCCCCGGGTTTTTGGCGCAGGGGATTAATCGTTTAATGACCGATGAAAAATTCTGTAAGGAGATTACGAAAAATGCATACGAACGCGCAAAACCGGATTTCGATATCAAAAGTATACAGAAAAAATTTTATGATTTACTTGATGAGTCAGAGCAATCCCTGAAAAAAAGTCATTGAAAATTCTCAGCCGGGTTTTGATAAGCCAGTATTTCCAAGGATAGAATAAGGTTATTTTTTTCTTACCATGATTTTATCATAGAGCATCTGGATCCCAGGTATAAGGTTTTCCCATGAAAAACGTGCAGAATGTTCCAGGATGGCATTTTTATCCCATGTTGAATCCAGCGCCAGAGAGATTCCACCTGAAAGTACCTCATCATCTTCCCGGTTAACCAGGATTCCAACGGAGGAATTGATAATCTCTTCGCTCCCCCCGTTGATCGTCGCAACTACCGGTTTTCCGCAGGCCATCGCTTCGATTTGGACTATCCCGAAACTTTCCCGGATACTGGGGAATACGAAAAGATCGCACGCATTCAACCATAATTGGATTTCGGTATGTGAACGCCCGCCGGCAAGAGTGACACAGGCATCCAGACCGAGAAAGTGGATCTGGTTTTGGAGATCTTTTTTGAGCCCCCCCCTGCCAATGATCACACAGAGAAGATCCGGACGTTTTTTTACCAGGTGTACCATTGCCAGAACCAGGTACTTCAATCCTTTCTCTTCCACCAGATTCCCGATAGCCAGAATGATTGTACGATCCTGGGGCAGCCCAAGTTGTTTTCTGCATTCCTGCATATCCTGCGGATAGAAGATATCGCTTCTATAACCATTAGGAATCACAGAGACAGGAGTCCGGGTTCCCAGTCTGTTGATGCTCGCCAAGTTACTGGCACTTACCGAAACAATTGCATCCGCATGGTCGAGTACATTTTTTATGATCGTTCCCCACTTATCATCCCGGAAAGGAAGATCGTAAATATCGTACCCGTGGGCAGTCATGAGACAGGGTATACCATATTTCTCTTTGATCCTGATCGCAACATACCCATTCGGCCAGACGAAATGTGCGTGAACCAGATGACCCGCGATCTTGTGTTTACCGATATACATTTCAACTATCCGGAAATATCGCTCACCGAGAGCTTTGTATTCCCGGTCGAAGGGTAAAAACCAGACTGGAATCGGATGTACTGAAATATTTTCAGGTTTACCAGCCAGGTCGATGAGAGAAGATTTCCTGAACGGTTTCAACCGATCAATTGGCAAATATGTTGAAATTTCTGCAACGGGATTGTACCGGACAAGTACATGGATATGGGAAAATGATGCGGCAACAGCTTCTACCTGATCCTTGACAAAGGTCAGGTAATGATCAGACAGTACGATCAGGGTTTTTTCTTCCACAGAAATCTGGCCCCCCGGTGTATCAACCGCTGGTATTCATGTTTTTTTACAAGGCTAACAATCTGGCTCGTCCGGATTTTCCAAGAGGGGGTATACAGAGAAGAACATACCTCTCCAAGGGTAAAGGGATTCTGCTGAAACCGGATTTTAACCAATCCTATTTCCGATACGCTGTGCGCATCGCTGCCGTATATGCGCTTTTTTCCTGAACTGACGGCAAGTGACTCCGCGTTTGTATTTTCTTCCGGAGTACAGCGTGAATTCCAGCATTCTATAAAATCCACGGCTCGGGTAATCTCTTTAACAGAGTCATGATCGTGATATGGATGGGGCAGCACAACGATCCCCCCTTGGGATTGTATCGCCCTAATGACTTCCTGCCAAGTGGTACCAACGATCTCCTGGTTAAGATTAAGCCCGATAATATCCCCGCAATCCGTCTTAATCTCGGCACCGACAATAACCTCTACACCATACCGGCCTGCAACCTTTTTCCCCTCAACTCCACCGGCTATTGTCCCGTGATCGGTGATCGCAATGCAAGTAAGCCCGACCTTTTTTGCCCGTTTTACAATACACTCAGGCGACATCAACGAGTCGTGGGAGTATTTTGAATGGATATGAAAATCAGCAATGAGGTCGTCCATGAGGTCTCCAGAACCGTTTTTGTTTTACGCGAAGGAAAAACTCTGCAATCGTCATGCCAACCTGAAGAATGGATGGCATGGGATCGTGAATATCCAAATCGTAATGGATCGATCGATCTCCAAAATCCCGAATGAATTGCGGAAGCATACGCGGGTTGGTTATTACGTGAAATACATCTGCCGGGAAAAGCCAGCGGTACTTCACACCGGTTTCATAGTGGTTTACCAGTTCAATATCCCCGTCGGTTGCCATCCGGGTGGCAAGGTACGGAAAATCAACTCCGGCGGCAATGGACAGCCCCAGCGATCCCCAGAACTTGGGATTGATCTCCATGAGTACAAATTCCCCGGTCTTTTGGTCTTTCTTGAATTCCACCATCGCGACGCCATGCCAGTTTAGACTGTCAAGGATGCGCAACCCGGCATCCCGTAATGCCGGATCATATACGCTCTCTGCAACCGCACTGGGACCCCCCGTAACCGGGTACTCACGAATCCGTTTGTGCATGAAGATCGCACGGGCCTTACCATGATTATACAGGGCAAAAAAACCGTACCCGTCACCGGTAATATATTCTTGGATCACCGGAGAGTACCGGGCGATCATCCGGTATTTTTCTGATAATTCTTCCGGAGAATTGGCATACCGGACAAACCCGGATTCCTCGGATCCCTTGATCACGGCAGGATAGGAAATCTCGTGCGCAATGGCAGCTACATCGGACTCGATTTTGGGATACCAGGTTTTTGGAATGCGAATCCCGATTTTTTCTGCGTACTGGATGGTGCAATCCTTGATTCCTGCAATGCCAAGGGCATGATCGTCAGCCAGAGGGATTTTTATATATTTTTCCAGCTCGTCCCGGATCCGGGACACCTGCATCACTGCGGCAAAACTGATGGGGAGCAGGACATCAAACTTGTTTTTTTTGACATATTCCAGCAGGAAATCTGCAAACCGGGGATCCTTCTCAGGATCGGGAGCGATCACATGGTGCCGGCAGTATTTCGAATAAAATGAGATGCTTAAGGAAAGATGTGAAAGAACCGTCATATCGATGCCGCGTTTTCCCAAGGAGCGTACCGCTGCGAGGGTATGCTTGAAATTTCCATCGGTCAGCAGGACTTTCATCGCAGTATCACGGATAATTCCGGTTGAATGCACCTGATATCAATATAGTTGTCTCCCCGTACATATTCACCATCCACTTGGGATATCAAAGACGGATCAACGTAAAGCCGTAC
>JBAXRT010000195.1:0-3723 GCA_037131065.1 bacterium
AAACCAGGGAATCTTTTTTACGAAAAGAAAGGGATTGTTATTTACCGTTTATAAGAGGTGGAGTGTTGACAGTCGCTATTATCAAAGTATTTGATTTCAACTTAAACTTCTGTATCTTTCGGACAATTCCGGAGTAAAATAGCATGTATAAAAAAGTATCAATCCCGGGCATCAGAATACTGGTCCTCATCGTTATATTCCTTCAGCAACTCTGTCTTGCTCAAACCATTCAAATCAAGGGAACGGTCCGGAACGAGCTCACCAACAAGCCTGTTCCTGAAGCCAATATCAGGATTTATGGCACAAAGCAGGGAACCGCGACGGATAAAAACGGCAACTTTACGCTGGTTTTGGATCAAATCCCGGCAACTGTCGTCATCAGCTGCGTCGGATATGACTATGCGAAATACGATATCCTGAAAAAATCAGCCACTCCGGTCGTATTATTACTTCGTCCCGTCTCTTACATCCTGAAGGAGGTGGAAATATCCGCTGTCGGCCATACAGCACTGTACGAAGATAAAACCTTTTCAGTTCTCGATTTTGAGCTGATGGGTGACAATATAGTGCTGCTTGTCTTTCGGAACCTGGCAAAGCGTACAGGGATGGTTTTGCTTAGCCGGGGCGGCGACACCCTCGCTGTTTCCGATCTGCCTGAGCTTCCACCGGAAATGCTTTGTACAGACTTTCTTTCCAATGTGCATTATTACGCAAAGACAGGGATGTCGTACCAGTGCTATTACGACCCGGAGAGGCAAACACTTGATTTCCTCCATCCGGTTTCCATCGATTCACTGGAAAAGTTTGTCAGACCATACCTGTTCCGGATTTCCGGCCGCCTTTATTTTCAGGAAATGATACTAAAAGGGTTCGGAACCTCCATCGCATATTATAGCAAGAATGGCGGTAAGCGCATTATCAAAAGTTTTTTGAATGACAAAAAAATATCTGAATACCTCGATGACCAGGCATTCTATTACAAATGGAACGGTGCACTTGGCAGCTATGTCGACCCTTCCGATGACATCGAAAGCGAGGAGAGGTTTAACTTTTCCATTTCACAGGGTGAAGGGGGCGGGTATGGTAAAAATGAAGCGCGGGCTCATCAGTTCGAATTCTATAGTATGATTTATCCACTTTTCAAACTCAATGAAGACACCATGGCCTTATTCAACTTCGGTAGCGACCTCCTCGAAATGCTCGATCCCGATGGCAAAGTGATCTCAACTGTTACTATAAGCTTTCACAAGGGATCCACCGGAATCAACCCTTTGGCCAAAAATGACCGCGCTGAAAATGATGGCTGGCGATGGGGAACAAGGATCCTGGCCGATGGGGCAACACATGCCATGTATGCGATGTTCCTGAGGAGTGGCATGGTCATGATCAGGAAAATCAATCCCAATACCGGGAACCTGGGTGCTTCCACCATCATTCCCTTCCCCTTCCCAGAAAAAATAAAACTGTATATGGGCGAAGCATTTTTTCTCTGTAAAGAGAGCGGTACCAATGAAAACTGGAAACTGTTGAAATGTATTATTCAATGAAAAGTCACAGGTTAATAAAGAGCATTGTTTCGTTATTCATGCTCGTTCTTTTCTCAGGGGGCTCCTTTTCTCAAACCGTAATACAAGGTTCGGTGAGGGATTTAGGGACAAACGATGACCTGCCCTGGTGCAGCATCTCCGTTAAAGGCACCAAAAAAGGAGCTATTACAAACAGTGAGGGGACTTTTGTTATAACCGTCAATGTTTCGAAAGATACGCTGCTTTTCTCCTATGTGGGATATAAAGCAATGGAAATTCCATCGTCCGGGTTATCTCGTAAAAGCATAGTGTTCATGGAAAGAACGGGAATTCAGCTGGAGGAGGTGACCGTTCATGCCGATAACGATTATCTGTATGATATCCTTGACAAGTGCCGTAATAAAATGGTAAAGGATAAGCAATATCACGAAGCCAAAGTCTATTATGGTATTGAAACCCAAACAAAAGAACAGCCGATCGAACTGCTGGAGTGCTACTATAACGGGTATATGAAGGGATCATCCATCGAAAGCCTGATCTTTCGGAACGGCAGGATCGGATTGGCCGAACTGGACAAGCGCTACTTCCTGACCCTGAACTCTTCAAAGGCCATCAGCCGGATGAACCTGATCCGTCAGGATCCCGATTACCCTTCCATTCCCTTGCAATTTACTAAAAAGGCCATTAAAAAGATGTTCGGGCTTACAATGGAACCCGGCGAAAACGGAATGTACCACCTCACCTTTCAGCCACTGACAGAGCCCCGCAATCGCTTTTCCGGGGATATTTGGATTGAAAGAAAAACATTTGCGCTGGTGAAAATCGATCTGACGATCAATGATGCCGCCCGCCACCCCTTTGTGCCCATTTTTAAAGTCGACCGCATCAGCGATGTGGATATCAAGATCAGTCATACCTTTAAAAATGATGTTTCTTCCAATAAACCCGATCATGTAAACTTCAGTTATCATGTCAACTATAAAAGTGTAAGGGATGACCCTGCATTCACGGATCCGTCGATCATTCAAAGAGATATCACCACGAAGGGCGTCCTCTGTTTTTATGATTACGACGATCCCTTCATCATCCCGCGGTTTGATTATGACGCCAACTATGATGATTACAGGAAAATGTCAATCATCCCGTTTAACAAAAGTTTCTGGGACAATAACAACACACTGATCCTCACGGGAAAGCAAAAGGAGAGCCTCGGTTTCTTCGCGGATAGCGGGCTGTTGGTCAATTTCGGGGATGGAAACTATGGAAAGGATTTTCTGACCCTCACCCATTATGATTCAACCTTATATGAGAATTGTTATACCTTCTGGGATCCCGTCAAACGGTTTTCACTGAACAGGAGCCTGCCCCAAAACAAGATTTACTCTCAGAGGCAGATCAATAGCAGCATTTTGACCGACCAGTACAATTTGGACAACCTGGAGGTTCAGCTGCTGCTCGACGTCACCCGGGCCGGCGATGCCTTTTCCTTTAAATCCTATGCCGTTTTTGATGAAAAAAAATCACGTTTTCATTTTCCCGATGAGCCCGAGACAAAGGCATTTCTGAACATCTTCTTCGATCTCTGTGAAATCGAACGAAGGAAAATGGAAAATACTCTCAACACAACAGCTTTCACAATCAGACAAATTGATTCCGTTTACCGTGTCTCCATGGAAGGCATGAATAAAGCAACTGCCAAATACCAGGAGGAGGTCAAACTGGGCAAAAGTAAAAAAGCATTATCAAAATGGAATGGATATGTGCTGGAAAACCTGGATATTGATAATATGAAGATGTACAAGGAAAATCATATCAAATAGATCCTGTTCGGCATGTTTCGACTTTTTCGCAGGATCCTGTTGGGCCCATTTCATAATCAGCCACTTGCATTTAATCATGTAGGTGGTTTTTTGTTCAGGTACACACAGAAGTACACACAGAGGCTTAGAAAGTGACCTGTTTCTCACATTTTGGATATTCAAAACTAAATCAGTATAAGTTTGCCTGGTTGTAGGTTGTACCCTGATAACTATTTGATATTGTGTGTGTTGAATGGAAAATGGCTACAACCGGCAAATTAAAGGTGGAAAATTCATTGCTGATCGTTCTTATAGTTAGAGGCGGCTATCTCGTAAAGAAATATGTAAGCAGCAACTAACAATGGACGTTTTTTGGCAAATAAGATTCCCTACTTTGC
>JBAXRT010000196.1:0-3607 GCA_037131065.1 bacterium
CGTCGTGCCCGCGTCCTCCCAAGAAACTCCCGACCGTACAAGCAAAGAGAATGATATCTGGCTTGGCACCGATAAAGGGCTGGCCTGTATCAGGGGAGACAAAATCACACGGTACAGTGTGAAAGATGGAATGACGACAGGGGATATCAGCGGTCTCTTTTATGATTCCGACGGTAATTTATGGATAGGCGGAACGGAGGGACAACTCCTTTTTTACAGGGATGGAAAATTTATTTCAAAGAACCTGGAAAAGCAGGGAATCACATCAGCCATCACCACCATGACCGGGGATAGTGACAAATCGATATGGATCGGGACCGCTGAAGAGGGAATCTTCAGGTACAATCCGGTTGAAAGGTCGGTTTACATTATCAATACAAAGCGTGGGCTTTCCAGTGATAAGATCACGGTTCTTCTGCCCGACCATGAAGGCAACCTGCTTGCCGGGACCCAGGCCGGGGGGCTCAACAGGGTCAGGGAAAACCTTTTAAAAACTTATACTCAGTCCGATGGACTCGGGGAGGATCAGATCATGACCCTGTTTTGCAACAATGCAGGAGATGTATGGGCGGCCAACAGCATTGGGACTATAACTCTTTCCCGCGACAAAAAATTTACCGACTACAGCTCCCGCTTCGGTCTGAGTGGGAAAGCAGTATACTCGATTTGTGAAGGGAAAGATGGACGCGTATGGGTTGCCGCCGAGGAGGCGCTGATCTCGCTTGATGCAAAAGGCAATAAGCGTATTTATCCCTGTCATGATAAACTTTCAAACACCTTGTTTCATGCGGTGTATGTGGCCCGCGACGGCTCAGTCTGGGCAGGGACCGATGCAGGGATCTATATCATACGGGGGGAAAAGATTACAACGCTTACCCTTAGGGAGGGGCTGACCGATGAAAAGATCTTCTGCTTTTTCGAAGATGACAAAGGAGAGATGTGGATAGGGACCCAGGAGGGCGGCATCAATATTTACAAGGATGGAAAGATCAGATCCATCACCCGGAATCAGGGATTATCCGATAACCTCATCCTCTGCTTCTACCAGGATCCATCAGGGAACATGTGGGTGGGTACGGGGCACGACGGGTTGAACCGGATTGATGGAAAAAGCGGGGAGATCCGAAGCTTTGCACGACCTCTCGGCTATCCGCGGATGATACCTTTTATCGCTGAGGATCAGAAAGGATTCCTCTGGATGGGATGTGATAACGGGATCCTGGTTGTCAGGAAATCCGACCTGGAATCCTGTACGAAGGAAAGCGCAGCTCCTGCCAGTGCATATTTCATCGGTCCTGCCGAAGGTATGGTTGCACCCTGCACAGGAGGAACCTTCCCTTCGGGCTGCCGCACCCGCGACGGAAAGATCTGGTTCGCCAACGAACAGGGTATCACGGTGGCAGATCCGTCAACCTTCCACATGCCGGAGAGCGACCAGGATCTTTTCATTGCCGATGTCCTGGTCAATAATGAATCGATGGGCAGCAGCGAGGTTTATGACCTTTCGCCCGGCATCAATCACATCGAGATCCTCTACTCGGCTCCCGGCTTTACGGATCCCGGCATGCTTAATTTCCGCTACAGGCTGGAGAATTTTGATACCGGGTGGATCGATGCCGGCGCCCGTAAATCGGCATTTTATACAAAACTTGCGCCAGGCAATTACACATTCCGTGCCGGAGTCCGTGATTATAAAGGGAAATGGAGTTCACGGGAGGCTGTCATCCGGATCCATGTCAAACCTTTCTATTATCAGACCTGGTGGTTCATCGGAGGTTGCATCCTTGCATTTATCCTGCTTATCTTTTTCTTTATGAGATACCGTCTGCGCCAGATCCGTGAAAAGGAGCTGGAGATCCTTGTGATTGAACGGACCGAGGAGATCAGGAAACTCAACGAGGAGCTCGAGCAGAAGGTGATCGATCGCACTGCACAGCTTGCAGCAACCAATACCGAGCTGGGTGCCTTTTCCTACTCGGTATCGCATGACCTCAGAGCGCCTGTCAGGCGTATCGAAGGATTGATCCAGGCCCTGACGGAAGATTATGCCGATCGGTTGGACCAGAATGCACGGGAGTTTCTGTCGAAAATATCAGAGTCGGTCGCCAACATGAGCCAGCTCATTGAAGAACTGCTCAAGCTTTCGCGCATCGCACGACAGGAGATTGAAAGGACCGATGTCAACATCAGCGGGATGGCAAAAGAAATATGTGTGAAACTGAAAGCTGCCAACCTAGGTCATCCGGTTGATTACCGGATACAGGGAAACATGATATTGGAGGCGGATGCACGGTTGCTGCAGATCGCCTTCCAGAACCTGCTGGATAACTGCTGGAAATATACCGGAACGAACGAAAACCCGGTAGTTGAGGTCGGTTTGATCCGGCAGGACGGGAAGGATGTCATTTTTGTGAATGACAATGGTGTGGGATTCGACATGAACCATTACGAAAAGCTCTTCACCCCTTTCCAGCGACTTCACAGCGACGACCAGTTCACAGGGACCGGGATCGGCCTGGCCACAGTAAAAAGGATCATCCTCAAACATGGTGGAACGATCCGTGCGGAAAGCGAACCTGGAAAAGGAACAACGTTTTTATTCACCTTAAAATAGATCAGAGATCATGATGAAGATCAGATTGCTGCTGGTTGAAGATAACGACACCGATGCCCTGCTTCTGGTAAGGCAACTGAAAAAGGAGGGGTATGAACCCGACCATATCCAGGTCAAGACCATGGATGAGATGGAGAGAGCCCTCGATTCAGGTACGTGGGACCTCGTGGTATCTGACTATTCACTGCCGGGATTCGGCGGGAGGGATGCCCTTGAGTTGTTCAAATCCAAAAATCTCGACATTCCCTTTATCCTGGTCTCCGGCACAGTGGGTGAAGATATTGCGGTGAACATCATGAAAGGCGGGGCCAACGACTACCTGATGAAGACCCACCTCAACCGGCTGGGCCCGGCAGTGAAGCGGGAGCTTGAAGAGACGGTGATGAGGCGTGAAAAGCGCCAGGCTGAGAAAGAACTTATCCTTGCAAAGCAGGCTGCGGAGGAGTCGAGCCGTTTGAAATCTGCCCTGCTTCAAAACATGAGCCACGAGTTCAGGACGCCGATGAACGGTATTCTTGGTTTTTCCGAACTGCTTAATGGCGAACTTACTGATCCGCGAACAAAAATGATGGCTGAGCACATTCTGACCTCCGGCATGCGTCTGCAGCAGACCCTCGATTCGATCATGCTCTTTGCACAACTCGAGTCGGGGATTGCACTGAAACAGGAGGAGGTTGACCTTGTGAAGGAGATCAGGGAAATTGCAGGAACCCATACCAGCCATATCAACAAGAAAAAACTTAAGATGGAACTTCCGGCCACGGGTGTTCTTTCAGTAGTAACCGATTCCCACTTGCTCGGGAGGGCCATGACCAACATCTTCGACAACGCCGTCAAGTTTACTAATGAAGGACTGATCAGTGTTACGATAAAGTACACCGACTCATTGCAAACCCGGGTGGAGATTTCGATCAAAGATACCGGGATCGGGATATCCCATGAAAAGCACAAGCTGATTTTTGAGGAGTTCCGCCAGGCTGAAGAGGGATATAA
>JBAXRT010000197.1:0-3597 GCA_037131065.1 bacterium
CCATCACGGAAGTGCCGCTTACCATGCTGCTGGGTTACAGTGCCGGACAATGGCCGGGATGGAGCTCTATGGACAGCCTTTTCCTCGGCGGGATCCTCGCGATCGCATCTACTGCCATCATCATCCGCGCCTTCGACGAACTGGGGCTGAGGAACCGTAAATTTGCCGGCATCGTCACGGGGGTTCTTGTGATCGAAGACCTGGTGGCCGTGCTGCTACTGGTCCTGCTATCGACCGTTGCCGTCAGCAAGAAATTTGCCGGGCCCGAAATGATCAACGCCGTGCTGAAACTCTCCTTTTTCCTGGTCCTGTGGTTTATGGCCGGAATATTTTTTATACCGACCCTGTTCCGCAGGCTCAGAACCCTGCTCAACGATGAAACACTCCTCGTTATATCCCTGGCTTTGTGTTTCCTGATGGTGGTCCTGTCGACCCTTGCCGGTTTTTCTTCGGCCCTCGGCGCCTTTGTGATGGGATCGATCCTGGCAGAGACTACCAGGGCAGAGAGGATAGAACATCTCACGAAGCCGGTCAAGACCCTTTTCGGGGCGATCTTTTTTATCTCTGTCGGCATGCTGATCAATCCGCAGGTGCTGCTTCAGCATATCATCCCGGTGGGAATCGCCACCGTGGTGCTCCTCTTGGGCAAACCCATTTTCGTGATCCTTGGGTCCCTTGCGGCGCGCCAGCCGGTCACCATTGCCGTGAGGTCAGGCATGAGCCTTTCCCAGATCGGGGAGTTTTCCTTTATCATCGCCGCGCTGGGGCTCGTGCTCGGCGTGACGAGTAGCTTCCTCTACCCGGTGGCCGTCGCCGTGTCGGTGCTGACCACTTTTACCACCCCCTATATGATCAGGCTCTCCGGCCCGGTGGCCGGTCTCCTGGAGAAGATCCTGCCCGCGGGATGGAGAGAGAGACCAGAACAGGACCACGCCACGGATCGGCCGGTCAGCGAGAAGGGCGACTGGATCAAGGTCCTTATCCTCTATGTCGTGAATGTGATCGTCTTTTCCGTGATCATCATTACCATCCTCCTCTTCGGGGTCAAATATCTTGAGCTCCTTTCTTCCGCCTACAAATGGCATTCGGTTACCACCACGGTGGTGATCCTCATTCTTCTATCGCCGTTCCTGTGGGGGCTGGCATTCCGCCGTCCTTACCACAAAGCCTATATGAGGGTGTGGGCAAGAGGAAAAAGACAACAGTCCCTGTTCGTGATGCAGGTGATCAGGATGATCCTGGCCCTGCTCTTCATCGCCGCCCTCTTCACCTTCATGTTCTCGCCCCTGATTGCCGTTACGGGCATTGCCGTTACCTGCGCCATCCTGATTCTCTCCTTCAAAAAGATCAGGACCTTTTACTGGAAGATCGAAACGAGGTTTTTCGCCAATTACCATGAGCGTGAATCGGGGGCCATCGACCCTGACCTTCCGCTTACCCCCTGGGACCTTCGCATTGCAGGGTTTGAGCTTGGGGATCATTCTCCTTTTGCCGGGAAAAGGTTATCGGAGGCAGGAATCAGGGAGGCCTTCGGGGTGAATATCATCAGGATCGACCGGGGCGGGATCATTATCTCCGTGCCCGACAAGCATACCTATCTCTTTCCGGGGGATAAGATCTCGGTGATCGGCGACAGCGAACAGATCCTTAGTTTTAAGAAATTCCTTGAAACGCCTCCGGTTGAACCACCATTTAAAGGAGTTGCCAAACCCGTATCCCTTCATCATTTTACAGTAAAAAAACATGCACGGCTTGTCGGTCAGACCATTCGCGGATCGGGGATCCGTGAAAAATCCCGCGGACTGATCGTCGGCATCGAAAGGGAGGAGCGTCATTTGGCCAACCCCGACGCCGGGGTGGCCTTTGAAGTCCACGACAAGGTGTGGATCGTCGGCGATGAACATCAGATCAGGGTTGCATTGAAGGAGTTGCAGTCGGCAAATGAAAATTGATTATTGACACAAACATTAAATTCAGATGAAGAAAAAAATTTTACTTTTCGCAACAATTTGTATTCCGGCATTGAGCTCCTTTGCCCAGTTCACCTTTATTCATCTTTCCGATATGCATGTTTCCGGCATTCCTTTCCAGGACAGCGATACCAATGCGCAATACTTCCGATGTTACATTAAAGAATTTGAGAAGCTTGATCCTAAACCGGCTTTTGTCGCTGTAAGCGGCGATGTTTCAAATGTCGGCAACCAAACGCCTGACGGCATGTATCCTGTCGTTACCCAATACATGTTCCCGCCAACATTGACCAATCCCGGTATAGGTGATTATTTTATTGATTCTGCCAAAACAATTCCCATTTATTTCGTTCCCGGAAATCACGAGTATTGGATCGCATTGGCCAATCCGCCTGTATCAAATGATACACTCACATATTACAAGAAATTTTTAATCCCCGATACCGATTATGCGATAACAAATGATCTTGCCGTGATCGTATTCCTTCGCTCGGGTTCTGATTCTACAATTACTGCCAGCAATAAGAAAGGAAGGGGACTTTCAAATGATCAGATCACTTTCTTAAGGGATATTTTACAATTGCACAGCCAGAAACGAAAAATCATTGTCATGCATCATCCTGCCGTCAACGCTATCGGTACAAACTCCGACGGAACTCCTTTTACCGGGGTGATCGACAGTCCCGAGGACTGCTCTATCGCCAATAACCGAACCACTTTCCTGAATATCTGCGATTCAAATCATGTTGACGTGGTGCTTGACGGGCACGAACATCAAAATGTGGTTGCTGACAGGGCCGGGCACGTGATCAGTGAAAACGGCCTCGACAGCACCCGCTATGTCCAAACCGCTGCAGCCTTTAATCGTTCATACCGAATCATTACGGTTGATTTATCCTATGTAACGGTAAGTCCTCCGATGAGAAGTTGCACAAATACAGGGGTCGAAGAATTAAACAATCCATTAAACCTTTCTGTTTTCCCCAACCCGGTCACTGACAGACTCACAATTAAATGCGCCAGACAATCCGGGATAGAAATTTTAAATGTCGATGGACAAATACTGAAAAGATTAACTACGGATGATGTTTACACCAGGGTGGATCTGTCAGATTTATCCAACGGCATCTATATCATTAAAGCAAAGACCCATCAGGGAATTGCAATAAAAAAAATAATAAAACAATAATTGCCCGTTGTACAACAAGTCCCTCAACTCAATACATGTACCCCAATTCTACCGTCGAAAGGTCTGGCGGATAAACCGGGCGGTGGCGTGAAAAACGTGACGCGTGGCAGAAGGGAGAAGGCAGAAGGCAGAAGGGAGAAGGCAGAAAGCAGAAAGCAGAAAGCAGAAGGCAGAAGGCAGAAGGCGGTCAGAGAACATTTTATATATGGTTGTCATTAACATAATAAAGGTTTATGTATGAAAAACGCGAATGGATTGGCGAACTGGCATGACGGATTTATTTTTAAAGACGAAAGCCTCGTCTTCGAACTGATCAGGGTCATGGCAAAAGCGACAGAGCATGGTTCGGACATCGGGGAATCACTGGCTACTGCTTTTCTCATCAAACAGAAGGAGGGTGACCAGCAGGCAATCCTCCAGGCCTGGTACGAGGAATGG
>JBAXRT010000198.1:0-3595 GCA_037131065.1 bacterium
GGCCTGCCGGCATATTTTTTTTCCAGCAGGGGCACACCCGAAACAAAGAGGATCACCAGGGTGATGACCAGGGGCCCGGCAACCGTCATCCATCCTCCCGGGAGAGAGAGCGCCAGAACGAAAACGCCCCACCATTGAACAACTTCCCCAAAATAGTTGGGATGCCTGGAGTAATGCCATAATCCCGATTGCAGGATCTTTCCTTTGTTGCCTGGTTTGAGTTTAAACACTGCAAGCTGGCGGTCGGCAACCGTTTCAAAAACAAACCCGGTGATCCAGACAAAAAAGCCTGCAAAATCAAACCATGTGAGGGTTTCACTGCTATTCTTATTGATAAACAGAACAGGGATCAGGATGATGAAAAGAAGCACTCCCTGCAAAATAAATACCTGAAAGTACGACCGGAGATAAAACCATCTTCCCCATGCTCTTCTCCACTCCATGTACCTGAAGTCCTCTCCTTTGCTCCTGTTTCGCGAAAATATATGCCAGGCCAGCCTCACTCCCCAGATTGTGACCATGGAGTCTGCCAGGAGGGCCCTCGGAGACCATGTACCCGCAATCATGAAGGAACACCAGGCAAGAAGGACAAATCCCGGTCCCCATGCAACATCTGCCACATCATTTCTCTTACCAATAACGGAGATCACAAACCAAAGGTTCATGTAAATGAATAGGATCAGTCCGGTTTCCAGGAGATAGCTCATGCTCCCAGTCATATCATATCAATGGCAAAGAAAACGGCGAGCGTGATGAAGTATAGTTTTACGAACATGGTATCTTTTTTAAAAACACTTTCACTGTCCAGCTGATCCCCTCCCTGTTGATCACCCTTGTCTCATCCATCAGATCAAGTATGTTTTCAAGATCAACCCAGATGGGTCTTTCATAGTCCTTTTTATCAAGCATACTGATTATTACAATTCCATCATCATTCAGATGTTCTAATAAACGCCTGACAATATTTCCGGGGCTCTTCAGATAATAGAGGCTTTCATTGTATATATGCACATCGAATTTACCTTTCGGAAGGAAATGATGTAAATCAGCAATTAAAAATTTCCGTTTATCATTTTCAAGAATCTTCGCTTTTGAAATAGCGACATCACTATAATCAATCCCAAAGTAAAACTTGTACTCGTGGTCCGAAAATCTTTGAGCCTGAACCCCATCCCCACAACCCAGATCAAGGATCATGGCGCCCGGCTTATAAAACCGGATATACCCGGTTATTATACTGTAGTGCGCAAGTTCACCAATGCCATGGAGTGAATCCCAGTGGCCGGATGCAAAAAGATCATTCATCTTTATACGCCCTGACAATTTTCTTCTGATTTTATTATAAAGGTGATAATATGCGGCCTTGAGTTTCATCATGATGATGTCAAATCTAATTTCAGATCAAATATATGAAATTGCCTGTTCACCTCTCCGCCTCTTCGCCTGTCCGCCTTTAATGTATATTTGTAAAAAACATTTAACTCATGAGAAAATGCTCAATCAATAGCTTTTGCGCCCTTCTTCTCCTTCTTCTCATCCCTGATATGATTACTGCCGGCCCTGGCGATACGACAACAGTACAGGCCTTCACGTTCGGCTCCCCGCTGGAAGGTAAATTCCTCTTCCCCGATTCGACCCACCGCTGGGAAAAGATCCTTATGTACTACACCCTCAAATGTAACCCGGCACAATCTCCTGCCTGCGGTGAATGGGATTACCTTACCTACACTTATCTATACAGGCACACCGGCCGCTTTGATTCCACCCTTTACTCCCATCCTAATTTCATGGTCAACGGGACGACCCCGGATAGCCTGATGTATATGAACTCATCATCGTGGAGCTACCTCTCATGGTTTGAAAAATTCAATCAGACCATCCCGGTCACAATCGGAACAGTTGGTTCGGGAGCCACGACAGCCCAAAATATCTTTTCAGGACCGGCAAAAGATTCCAGGACACAAATCCTCTGGAAACAGGGTGAGCTGGTTGCTGCAGGAATCCTGGCAGGAGAGATAACAGGGATACGTTTTAATTTTAAATCAACCGCCAACGGGATGAAAAAACTTACCCTGCGAATAAAGCATTCTACCGCCAATTTAATTGCCGGGCCTGTTTTTGAAGATGGTGAATTTACTGAAGTTTACCGCCGAAATCATCTTTTTACCTCCACAGGGTGGCAGACAATTCCTTTCTCCTACCCTTTCAACTGGGATGGGGTTTCAAATATTATTCTTGATATAAGCTATGAAGATCATCAAGGCAATAATCCTGGGGTTATCTATTCAGATGATCCCGGCTACGCTTGTGTCATTACCTCAAACCAACCCGATTTCAACCTGAATTTCAGGGACAATGATTTCGTTAAGGTGCCTGCCTCCGCTTTCAACACGATCGACAGCGCCATCACAATCGCTTTCTGGATTTACGGGGACCCGCTGAAACAGCCACAGAACAGTACTGTCTTTGAGGGGATCGACAGTGCCGGGCGCCGGATCATCAATGTCCATCTTCCCTGGGGTGACAGTAAAATATACTGGGATGCCGGCGCTGATTCGAATGGTTATGACAGGCTCTACCAGCAGGTCGGCGATCCCTTGATGTATCGGGGAAAATGGAACCACTGGACCTTTGTCAAGGATGCAACAACGGGAAAAATGAAAGTTTACTACAATGGTCAGATTTGGCGGATTATATCAGGAAAGTACAAAGCAATGAAAGGGATCACTATGTTCCGGATCGGCTCCAACGGAGCAGGGAACGATGTTTTCTATGATGGCATGATCGATGAATTCACAGTATGGAATAAGGCGCTGAGCGATACCGCCGTCAGGGAGTTCATGTATCAGGATGTCAGCAGCTCAAACCCCTCTTATGAAAACCTGGTAGCCTATTTTAAATTCAATGAGGGAAGCGGATTTCAGACAACTGATGCCACTTCATCGGCCTGCACTGCCCTCCTGAGAGGTTACCCCGACTGGCTTACCTACCAGGGGAAAGAGAGATTCCGGAATGCAGTCGCTTCGCATGAACGGCCCTTGGTTATTTTTGAACAGGGGATCTACGATCCGGCTTCCCTTGATTCGATCCTGCAGATCGATACTGTTGCAAAACCACCGCTGATGATCGTCCTTTTCAGTGATACAATTCATCCTTACCTCGCTACTGATACCATCACACGCTGGCCGGTCTATTATAATAACTACCATTACAACGCCCAGGGCCAGGCAACCGACTCTACATGGGTCCCCAACGATGGGATCCTCCTCAGGAAAGACCAATATTACTATGGCGATCCTTTCGAGATCCTTGAGCGGTTCGAGCTGGCACGCTATATTACCCCGTATGGGAATAACCTCAGCCTTGGTGACGGTTGGACATGGCTATATGATCTTACCGATTATGCGCCGCTTCTGCGCGACTCGGTCCATCTGACAGCCGGCAACTGGCAGGAGCTTCTCGACGTGAAATTCAAAATGATTGAGGGAACCCCGCCCCGTGATGCAATCAGTGTGACAAACATTTACACAGGCACCCATGGATACGCCGACACAACACAGCACAACCTGCCACCGGTTAAAGTCGGGATTGCTTC
>JBAXRT010000199.1:0-3579 GCA_037131065.1 bacterium
CATTCCCGGAAGCTGTTCTCATCACCTTCCGGGTGATGGCCGTGTTCAGCGCTTTGGCTGAGCCGACGGCAATGTTCCCGCAGAGGATTGCGAGTCCCTCTATGGTTTCACGAGTGAGAACCGGCAACAGCGCCTCCATGTGCCGGTTGAAAATATCCTCCCTGCTCCTTAGTTTTTCGGGGGAACTGATCTCTCCCTGGCTTACGCTATTTATATCATGCTGCCGGTAAAGCACATCGGGAGGAAGTGAGTAATACTGTTGTCCTGTCAGTCCTGCGATGAGCGCCTTGAGGTGAAAATCGACATCCTGCCAGCAGGCGAGCCCTTCGGTAAAGCCCCCGATCTTTTTCACCGCCTCTTTTCGCCACACAGGACCGGAGGTCTGCCACGGGGCATCCAGGACAAGGAAACGGTAGAGATCGGATCTTCCGTTATCGGTGTTCCAGAGTGTTGAAGCCGACTCCGGATCATCGCGGAACATAAGGATGGGGAAGACCCAGAAATCAAGGTCCGGATCCTTCAGGATCGTCGCTGCCCGCTGGGAGAGGGCAAAGGGCTGAAGCAGGTCGTCGGAATCAAGAAAGATAAGGAAATCGCCGGATGACTTTTCAATGCCGATGTTCCGGCAGGTGGGGGCGCCGGATGGGGAACGGTCCCGCTGAAAGAACCTGATGCGGGGATCTTTCCGTGCAAATTCCTCTGCAACCGTTACGCTGTTGTCCCCCGATCCGTCATCCACCACGATCGCCTCCCACTGCCCGTAATCCTGCCGCAGCAACGATCCGAGCGTCTCTTTCAGGAGTTCTCCCCGGTTGAAGTTGGGGATGACGACGGATATGAAGGGGGTGCTTTTGTCCATGGGGAGCAGATGATCCGTTCAGGTACTTTTTGAACGGAAAAGGGATTTGACGGCAACCCCGCTTTTGATGAACCGGTCACCAAGCAGCGGAAAGAGCAACATTTTCCAGGTGTGCGGCACTCTCCATCCGTCGGAGAGGATTTCCCCGCCATATTTGCGTGACAGCTGATAATCCTTTGCATTCAGCACGAGAGAATACATATATTCCAGGTCGCCTCTCACCTTTTTGCCCTTTGGAAATGAGGAGGGTTCATTGTTCGGGGCATCCTCCGGGGGTGGCGGCGAAACGGTCTCCCCCCGCATGATAGGATCGGTACCGCTCTCCCTCCGCTGTTTCGAAAATTCCATCAGGAGGTCACGGAAATGCTGGATCTTTTTTCTATGGCGGGCCGTAGCCGATTGCCCGTGGATCCTGATAAAGTAGGAAGAATGGTTAAGGATGGCTATCCGGTACTTTTCAAGCAGGCGCATCCAGAGGTCGTTGTCTTCGGAGACGATGAATTCTGGGCGGTAACCGCCGATATCGAGGATCTCCTGCCTGCGGAAACATGCGGTGCCATGTACGGCCGGCGCTACCCGGTCGGCAGTGAAGTCATCCAGCGAGAGCTCCCGGAAGGGGGCATCGCCGAAATATTTATCGTTTGGCAATTTAAAATCATAAGCGATCTTCCCGTTCGAAGTCATGAAGGCACACTTGCTTGTCACC
This sequence comes from bacterium, assembly GCA_037131065.1. Lineage (GTDB taxonomy): Bacteria > Bacteroidota > Bacteroidia > Bacteroidales > FEN-979 > JBAXRT01. The sequence continues at coordinate 1,566 of JBAXRT010000199.1, forward strand.
ATCACAAAATCGGGATGCGACTCCATAAAATCAAACTGCACCTGCAGGGCATCCGGAGTGGAGGTGTCATCGGCGTCGTGCCTGCGGATGTATTTTCCCCTTGCAACCTTCAACCCGTTGTTGAGTGACCTAGCCACACCCTGGTTTACCTGTGTGACCGCAACAATCCGGGGATCTTTGTAGCTTTCGATGATAGCCAGCGTGTCGTCGGTGGAACCATCGTTCACGATCACGATCTCGAAATCCTGAAAGGTCTGCGCCAGCAGGCTGTCAAGGGCTGGCCTCAGGTAATCCCGCCCGTTGTAAACGGGCATCAGGATGGAGACTTTCGGGCCGGCGCTCATTGTTCTGTTGATCTATTTGAAACTCCAGGAGGATTGCAGGACGGTCTTTGCCCTTTTATCGAAGGGATAGGGGCGGCCGATAAAATGATCTCCCTGTTTGATGGTGAAACGGATGCAGTTCTCGATGTAGTCGAAGGTGCCGTAAGAGTTGCCGAGCCAGAGGGAGATGTAATAGGTCCCTGGCGAAAAGCATATCTTTTTGACAGTAACGGAGACCGAAACGGTATCCCCTTTGGCGATTTTCGTGATGGTAAAGTTATCGTCGGCATTGGTCACATGACCGATGAACTCGTTCGAATCGTTCCGGATGTCGAGGGTCATATCGCACAGGTCGATCTGCTCACTTGCTTTGGCGGTTGCCTGAACCATGAAATCATCCCCGAGGAAAACCTCATCGGTCTTCTTCCCTTCCATAGTCATCATCTGGTACTCTTTGAATTCGATCACCCGGGTACCGCTGCGGCGCAGCTCATTCTCATCGACCGACATCTGCTTGTAGGCACTGGTGATGTCGTGGACCTTCCCCTCCATCTTCAGCATTCCGTTTTGCATCAGGATCCCTTTCGTACAAAGTTGCTCCACGGCGGTGAGGTTGTGGCTGACAAAAAGGACGGTGCGGCCGCTGCGGGAGACCGACTGCATCTTCCCGATGGCCTTCTTCTGGAACTCGGCATCGCCAACGGCCAGCACCTCATCCACGATGAGGATCTCCGGCTCGAGATGGGCGGCAACGGCAAATGCAAGCCTGACGTACATTCCCGAAGAGTATCGTTTGACAGGAGTATCGACATACTTCCTGACCCCCGAGAAATCAACGATCTCGTCAAACTTGGAGGTGATCTCCTTTTTCGTCATCCCGAGGATGGCGCCGTTGAGGTAGATGTTCTCCTTGCCGGTAAGCTCCGGGTGAAAACCGGTTCCCACCTCCAGCAGACTGGCGATCCTTCCCCTGATCTTTATATTTCCGGTGGTTGGGGAGGTGACCCGCGACATCAGCTTGAGCAGGGTCGATTTGCCGGCGCCGTTCTTTCCGACGATGCCGAGCACTTCACCATCGTGAATGTCGAGGCTCACGTCCTGTAGCGCCCACACATAGCGGCCATCCACGGTGTCGAGGCGGTTGGAAACACCGACCTTCCTGGTGGGATCCTCCCTCCCCAGGGCCTTTGCAAAAAAACGGTTCAGGTCGTGGCTGAGGGTACCTGTTCCGACATTACCCAGCCTGTACTGCTTGGATACGTTTTCGAGTCTGATAACAACCTGGGACATCTTATCTTTTTTTCGTCAAATCAAACAGTATCCATAAAGGTCTTTTCCACCTTGTTGAAGATGATCACACCGATGGCAAGGATCACGATGGTGAAACAGAAGCTGTAAAGCAACTGGATGTAGCTGATCTCACCGACGCCAAGCAGGGCTGTTCTGAAGGTCTCAACCACCGGGGTCATGGGGTTGGCGATCACCAGGAGGCGGTATTTCTCAGGGATCCCCGACAACGGATAGATGATCGGAGTGGCATACATCCACAAGGTAACCCCGAAGGTGACAAGGTGGGTCAGGTCGCGGTACTTCGTAGTGAGCGAGGAGATGATGATTCCGAAGCCAAGACCCAGTCCTGCCATGAGGACCACCAGGAAGGGGATCCAGAGCACCAGGATATTCGGGTGGAT
>JBAXRT010000200.1:0-3573 GCA_037131065.1 bacterium
GAGGCTATCCTCAACGCCATGCTGGCCGTGGGTTACCGGATTCCTGAAAAGAATATCCTTCTATCGACCGGGCCGGTAAAATCGAAGACCATCATGCTTGAAGGTTGCCGCCAGCTGATAGAGAAGGGCTATTCGCTCTTTGCAACAAGAGGAACTGCAGGATTCCTTCAGGAAAATGGAATTCCCTCTACCATCCTTCACTGGCCCGATGAGGAGTCAACTCCCAATGTCCTCGATTACCTCCGGGAACGAAAGATCGACCTGGTGGTGAACATTCCGAAGAATCTTTCAAAGACTGAGCTTTACAATGATTACGCCATCCGTCGTGCGGCGGTCGATTTCAACATTCCCCTCATCACAAATGCCAACCTTGCCAGCGCATTCATCATGGCATTCTGCAAGATCGACCGGTCGGAGATCGCGATCAAGGCGTGGGATGAGTATTAGTCGGCAGTCGGCAGACTGCGGACTGCCGACTGTCTGACCCAAAGTCAAGACTCTCCAAGTACCCGAGGAGATAGTCTAAGCACGATCACTCCTGCAATGGCCGACAGGAAAGAGCCGACGATGATCGCAAGTTTAGCTGCGTTGGTCAGAAGGGGATCAGAGAAAGAGAGACTGGCAATAAAGATCGACATGGTAAACCCTATGCCTGCGGTTAGACCCATACCGGCAATGTGCATCCATTTTGTATTGGTTGGCAACGTGCTAATGCCGCTTCGGACCATGATGACGGTTGCCAGCAGGATTCCGATCGGTTTCCCAAGGAAGAGCCCCAGGATGATGCCCATACTGAGTCCCGAAAACATACTTCCGGTAAGTTCAAAGGATATGGGGATGGCCGTATTCGCCAGGGCAAACAGGGGAAGAATAAAATAGTAGACCGGCTTGTCGAGGAGGTGTTCCAGCTCTTCCGCCATTTTTGCAGGGATCGCGAAGGCGGTGAGCACGCCTGCGATTGTCGGGTGGATACCCGATTTCATGGTGAAATACCAAAGGAGTCCGCCCAGGAAGAGGTAGATCAGCGGGAAGGTAACATTGAACCGGTTGAACAGGATCATGACAATAAAAACCGCCAGGGCCAGCAGAATCATCGTTAATTGAAGATCGCTGGAGTAGAAGACGGCAATAATCAGGATTGCCCCCAGGTCGTCGATGATGGCGAGGGCCGTCATAAAAACCTTGACTGCAAAGGGTACACGGTTGCCGAGGAGTGAAAGGATGCCAAGTGAAAAGGCAATGTCGGTGGCTGTCGGGATGGCCCATCCGTGAAGGGTTTCGGCATCCCTCATGTTAAAAATATAAAAAATGTATGCTGGTGCGAGGATCCCGCCGATAGCCGCAAAGACTGGCAGAACGGCTTGCTTCACCTTTGACAGTTCACCCGTTACCATTTCCCTCTTGATCTCGATGCCAACAAGAAGAAAGAAAATGGGCATCAGTCCGTCGTTGATCCAGTGCAGCAGCGATTTATGGAGAAAAGAGAAGCCAATTTCACTGTTCCACAGACCAAGGTATGAAGCCGCTGAATGAGAGTTACTGAGCAAAAGAGAGGCGCCTGTTGCAATGATCAGCAGCACACCCGACAGTTTTCCGTGCTCGGCAAGCTGCCTTACCGGATTGAATATCTTATCAAGAATCATTTATTCATTGTCATTCGTCACTAGTCACTCGTCATTTTTCTCAGTCTTGCGTAACATTTGCCTCAATGATATAATCAATTAACGGGAATTTCTTCTTCAAATATGCGTTTCCCGAAACCATGATCGAATCCTGGTGGTTGGCAGGTTCAAACCCGTATCCGGCATAAAATTTCTCCACGGTCTCATATCCTTCGGTGATTTTTGCCACCGGGGTAAATCCCCTCACACCGTTGTAGTTCACAGTGTCGAGTTTTATATTGTCTTTCAGGTTGATGAAAAGCTGGACGGTTCGCGAGTTGATCCCATCCCTGGCATAGGAGATCGTTCCTTTTGCATTCGGCTCGATCCTTGGTTCATCCGGGAGCACTCTTTTATCCCAGAACTCGTTCAGTGTTCTGCTGTCCCCGATCCCGAACTGGATAACATAACCGGTCTGCACCCTGAACAGTCCGTTGTTGTTGTAGAAACCGCTCCTGAGCAGCTGGTAGAGGCGATCAGCGCCGGCGGGAGACCATTCACGTTCCACTTCAATGGTGAAATTTCCCTGTGTGGTTTTGAACACAGCCTTGAACTTTGCCGGAGCCCTGGCCATCAGCAACGACTGATCCGGGATGGTCTGACCTGAGAGACCAGCAGTCATCGACAATGCCAATACTAAAGATGTAATACTTAATAAAAACCTCTTCTTCTTCACCTTCCCATTCTCAATTCTCAATTATCAATTATCAATTCTCAATTATCCATTATCTTCACGTATTGCAGCAACTCAACCGGGGCGCCGTTCTCCTCGATCAGGGCAACGATCACGCCTTCCGACGGGCTGTTTGGCTGAATTAAAATCTTTTTGCCTTTAACCGCTTCATGGATATCACTGACTTCAAATGCTACATGGGGGATGTTTCTGACGATCTCCGGCATGGTACATCCCTTTTCGTACCTCATCCATTCAATACCGTATTTGCTCGTTTCAAACCCTGAATGATAAATTTTATGTTCGGGAAGATACTCCTCGCCCGGCTTTGACTCAAGGGTGGGAATTCCGATGTGGTGGTATGAATGCCGGAGAATCCGGATCATGGCGATCACGAGATCAGCTTGTCTCACTGCATTCAGCTTCATAGCCTGGTTCGAATTTCCCGGAGAGAGTATGATCAGGTCTCCCTTTTGGGCAGTTACCGGAAACCCATCGGGAACAACGGTGAAACTAACTTCGCCATCAGCAAGGTATACCGCGATATAGTCGTTATGAATCTCCTGTTTGAGATCCAGGCTCTCTCCTGGCTTCAGCCTGATGTGCTCAAGCCATCCCTTCGTCTCTCCCTTCGTCATCAGGTTGAAGTCTGTAGCTTTGCCATGGCCTGTGGTTTTCCAGCCACCATCGAAAGTGCTGGATTCAAAGGCATTGAGCGACTTTGAATCGTGACCTTCATGTTGGAGTTCAAGCCGGCCATTCAGGATCATGATTTGCCTAGTGACCCCGGGCAATATGGAGAATTCCGACTCTTCCTTTTCGATGGTTGCAGTGCTGAGCCTAAAAAGGAAATTCATGTGTTTATAACTTGCATCGGGAGGGTGGATGGCCAACTGGGTAGTTTTTCCGCCTGCCCAGGCTGAAATTTTCTGCTGATCTTTCCGGATGATTTCAAATGCCATGAGTCAAGTTTTATCTTTTAATGCAAACGGTAAGATAGAAGTTCTGTCACCTCGTTGGGAAATTCTTTTGATGTGCAAGATAATAAAAAGTCAGAAGTCAGAAGCCAGAAGTCAGATCTGTAAATACAAAGTTTGAAGTGAGAGGTATTCCAGTTCTAACTTCTGACTTCTGGCTTCTAACTTCCCTGTAACCTTTCCCCACTTCTCTTGTCAAATACCCGATTTTAACCCTTACTGATATGACAAGTTCAGAGATAAAACGGTTATACCGTTCCCG
>JBAXRT010000201.1:0-3458 GCA_037131065.1 bacterium
TTTGCCGGGGCGGGACTGCCACTGAATCTTCCCTCTTTTCTTACAAGCGGAAGCAACACAAAACTGGTCCCCATCGTCTCTTCAGGACGTGCAGCAAAGATACTCCTGGATAAATGGAGCACAAATTTTCACAGGGTTCCGGATGCTATGGTCGTGGAAGGACCAAAGGCCGGCGGGCACCTTGGATTTAAGAACAAGGAGATCTTTGACGAAGATTTCTCTCTCGACAAGCTGGTGACGGACGTTTGCAACGAGGTCCGGCCCTTCGAGCAAAAACACGGACAAAAAATACCGGTTATTGCTGCAGGAGGTATATACACTGGAGACGATATTTACAACATAATGCAATCGGGCGCCTCTGGCGTGCAATTGGGGACCCGGTTTGTGACTACCAACGAGTGTGATGCTTCTGAAAAGTTCAAGCAGACATACATCGACGCACAGGCACGCGATATTGAGATCATCGACAGCCCGGTTGGCATGCCAGGCAGGGCCATCGTAAATTCATTTATTGACAAGATACGCCAGGGAAAAAAACATCCTCTGAAGTGTCCTTTTAAATGTATAAAGACCTGTGACGTCTCTTCAAGCCCTTATTGTATCATCTCGGCTTTATTCAATGCCTTCAGGGGGAACCTTGAATCGGGGTTTGCCTTTGCCGGCAGCAATGCATTCCGGGCAACTAAAATACAGACCGTGAAAGAGGTCTTCAGGGAGCTGACATCCGAATTCAATCTTGCGACGATAGCCAGAGGCCCCAACACAACAAAATTCCAAAAATGATCAGTGAAAATATTGATGTGATCCATGCAGAACCCCTTACAGGATTCAGAAGGGTTCATGCATGAAGATCCTGCTTATATCCCCTGCCGTTTCCAGTACCAAAAGGACTGTCAAGGAACTCATGATGCCGCAGCTGGCACTATATATCCTTGAAGGCCTTACGCCGGAACAGCACGAAGTAAAGATCATCGAAGAAGAGGTGACCCCTGTCAACCTGGATGAGCCCTGCGACCTGGTGGGCATCAGCTGCATGACGGCCAATGCTCCCCATGGTTATGAACTTGCTGATGCTTTCAGAAGCCGCGGACGGACTGTGGTCCTTGGCGGTGTCCATCCGACCATTCTGCCCGATGAGGCCCTTCAGCATGCTGATTCGGTTGTCGTCGGTGAAGCCGAAGGTGTCTGGGAAGATCTTCTCAGGGACTTCTCGGAAGGCAGGCTGCTGCAGCGGTACCACAATCCCACGCCGGATCTCAGCAGATATGTGAAAAAAGATTTCAGCAAGATCATCCAGAAGCGGCTATTCAGAATCGTTCCTATCATGACCACACGCGGCTGTCCTTACAATTGCGATTTCTGCTGCGTTTCCGATCTTTTCGGAAAGACGATCCGCCATATCCCAGTTGAAAATGTTGTGAAGGACATTCTCACTTCGGGGGCGAAAAATTTTATGTTTCTCGACGACAACATCATCGGTCACCCACGCTATGCAAAAGAACTTTTCCGGGCACTGATCCCGTTAAAGATAAAATGGGTGGGGCAGGCCTCCATCTCCTTCCTCAGGGAGACTGAGCTGCTCCAACTGGCTGCCGAAAGCGGTTGCAAGATCCTCTTCATAGGATTGGAAAGTGTGAATGAAGTCCAGCTGAAGACCCTGAGAAAGTCGATGAAGGATAACCAGGAGCTGAGAGAGACCATTAAAAAGATCAAGAAGATGGGGATACTGATCCATGCCTCCATGATCTTTGGTTTTGATACCGATACAAAGCATGTCTTCAGGGAGACCGTCAAATTCCTGATTCGGGCAAAGATCAGCACGGTTTCCTTCAATATCCTTACACCATATCCCGGGACAAAAACCTATGAAGATTTAAAACGGGCAGGAAGGCTATTCACCGACAACTGGAAATATTACGACCATAATACTGTGGTGTTCAAACCCATGAACATGACCGCACTGGAGTTGCAGATCGGTAAGATCATGGCCAGGACCAGGTTTTACAGGAAATTTTCATTTCTCAGGAGGCTGATGGGCAACATGACCAGCCCGATCCTGTTCACAGCTACCAACTATGGCCATATGAAACAAGCCAAGGTAGAACGAAGGCGCTTTGCCGGTTTACGGGCCGAATTGTTCGATCATTACGAATAATTAAAACAGAACCCTAAAGTTTGCCAGCTGCAAGAATTTCCCGCAGCACATTCCAGTGACCTGGCGTCATTGATTCATAATTGAAAAGAGAGATTCCCGCAGCTCCCCCGTCGATGCTTTTTCGTATAGCGGTTTGCAGATCACGCGGAGTCAGAGAGGGAATGTACAAGCCACTGTAAAGCGGAACAGCAGGATCGAGGGATCTTACCCCTTCGGCCGTTTCAACCCTGATCCAGTCGAGGGATCCAAGGTAGAAATTCTGGTAAAGCATCGGCATGGCTTCGTCCAGCGGCCATTTGTCCCACTCCTGCCTTACCAGTTGTTTCGCGATGGCAGGTCCAGGGAAGACAGCGGCCGAAAGTTTTTTCCCCTGTGCATGGCAGTAGCCGGCAAGTTCTCTTACTAGTGAGGTGACCTCGTCGTACCTGAACTGCCTCCAGGAGTTATTGCTGTCGGGATGGTCCATCACGAGGGGATCCATTCCTGACAATGACCGGAATTTCTCCCTGCAGGTCTCGCAATAACAATAATCATATTGAGGATACTCCTTGTCCTGGATGATCCCATAGTGTGACCAGAGTCCCTCCGGAAGGATGACATCGGGGTAGCGGATATAATCGAGATGGATCCCGCGGAGCCCGGAAATTTTCAGATATGCATCAAGTGAAATTTTAAGGTATTGCAAAACCTCAGGATTGGAGGGACAAAGGAAGCGGTAATATCCAACATAAGCCGGGTCGGAGATGGAAGATCTCCCTTCACGGTTTACAACAAACCAGTCAGGATGATCTTTTATCAGGTCAGCGTCGTTATTCATCATGGCAACAAACCACTTCTCTACCACAATGCCATGCTCCCCTGCAATGGGGATTATCCATTCAAGCGTAGCAGGATCTGCCTGTGTAAGGATGCCCGTTATGCCTGCAGAGTTGAATTCTGACAATACAGAGTCCCACTTTTCATCGGACCAGGAAGGATGACCGCCCATCCAGAGCCAGACCTTAAATCTTTTTTTCTGCTCTTCATTTTTAAACTTAACTGTCCCTGGACGTATTTTCTCTGATGAAAATTCAAGCCGGCCCCACCGTTCGGGGATATGCATGGAGACTTCACCCATCGGAGACCACACCCAGTTCTCTTCAGGAAGGTTTTTCCCGGTTGCCGGATCGGTCAGTTTTTTATAGGCAGACCCGGAGAGCTCCGTTTTCCATTCGACTCTTGAAAAATTCAGCCGCCATTGTACACCCTCCGCAGGCCGGCTACCGGGCTTTTTTCCGATCATCAGTTCTTTCAGGGGAAGGGC
>JBAXRT010000202.1:0-3441 GCA_037131065.1 bacterium
CACAGCCACCCCGATCATTACACGAAAGAGATTTTCAAATGGAAGAAGAATATTCCCCAGGTCAGCTATGTTTTATGCTTCAATCCGCCCGATGCTGCCGGCGAATACACCTTTATCCCCATCCATGATACGAAGACGGTTGACGGGATAAAGATCTCCACCGTCCGGTCTACCGACCTCGACGGAGGCTTCCTCCTTGAGGTGGACGGACTGGTGATTTTCCAGCCGGGTGACCTGGCCAACAGGCAGGATGACCTGATGAAAGCCTTTACCGATGAGATCGATCTCGTGGCATCAAAAGGGGTGAAGGTTGATATGGCCTTTGCCCCGATCCGCGGATGCGGCCTGGGTCAGCCGCCCCAGGTGAAACTGGGCGTCAACTATATGATCGATAAGTTACAGCCAAACTTGTTTATCCCTATGCATGCAGGTGCTGCAACAGATACTTACAGGCTTTTTGCCGATGAGATCAGGATTGAAAAGCCAAATCAGAAGGTGCAGGCAGTCGTTAACAAAGGAGATCATTTTTCTTATAAGAATTGATTATTCGGATTGACAGCGTTATCTTTGATCAGATTTTATTAAAATCAACGATCATCTAGCATTACTCCGATGACCAATAAGCAAAAAAACCTGCTATTCTGGATCCTCAATACCGGTGGCTGGGCGCTGTATGCCTTCGTCTACTTTTTCCTTTTCCGGAAGGTGGGTGAGAACGACACGCTTACCACCAAACTTTTATTTCTTTTAACCTATCTTGTTGGTTTTGCCATAACCATCATCCTTCGGTATATATACCGATTGATCCGGAAGAAGGTTCGGCAGATCGGGTGGAACATTACATTAGTATTGGTGATTTTGCTTCTCTTTTGCTTCCTCTGGTATGGCATCGATATCGGGATCAGCCTGTTGTTCTGGGATCCGAAGGCAGTTCAAAAGTTCATTCAGAATGTAGGTTTCATGTATTTCTTCCGGATGACTGTCATGAACTTTATCCCATTGCTGGCCTGGAGTACGCTCTATTTCAGTATTACCTGGTGGTTGGAGTGGCAGTATGAAAAGCGACGCGCAGAGGAGGCCATCCACCTCGCCAGGAAGTCACAGTTCGAGATGCTCCGCTACCAGCTGAATCCACATTTCCTTTTTAACTCACTGAATTCCGCAAGGGCGCTGATTGATGAAGATCCGCGGTCGGCCCGTGAAATGATCACGGAGCTATCCGAGTTCCTCCGCTATTCGCTTGTTGACAAGGACATTGCCTTCAGGCCCTTGCGGGATGAACTCCGGGCTCTTCAGCATTATCTTTCCATTGAAAAAAAGAGGTTCGAGGAAAAACTACAGATCAATTACGAGGTGGATCCTTTAACGGCAGAGAGGCCCATCCTGGGGTTTCTGATCCACCCGTTGATCGAGAATGCGATCAAATATGGCATGAAGACCAGTGAATCGCCACTGAAACTTCTGATCCGGACCTCCCTGGACAAGGATTACCTGGTTATCAGGATCTGCAACTCAGGAAGATGGATCGAAGAGGATCAGCATGATGGGACGACAGGGAAAGGCACGGGAACGGGACTCGTTAACGTACAGAAAAGACTGGAAAATGCCTACCCGGGCCGCCATTACTTCCGGATTGAAAAATCTCCGGATCAGGTTTGCATAATAATCGGAATCAATGAATCAGATGGAGAATCCTGAGGTTCTGAGGGCCGTTGTCATCGATGACGAGCGGCTTGCCAGGAAGGAGATGGTCACCCTGCTAGAGGCCCATCCCAACATCCAGGTCGTGGGACAAGCAGACAGTGTGGAGTCAGCCAGAACCGAGATCAGAAAAACCGACCCTGATGTGCTCTTTCTTGATATCCAGATGCCCCGCAAATCAGGCTTTGACCTGCTGAATGAAATTGATTTTGACGGCCAGATCATCTTCGTGACCGCGTATGATGAATATGCAATCCGTGCCTTTGAAGTGAATGCCCTGGACTACCTTCTGAAGCCTGTTTCGCCGGAGAGGCTTGATCTTGCGCTCAAAAAGCTGAATAAGGAGAAATCTGTGCCAGTCCCTGCGGGAAAAAAACTGAATTACGATGATTGTCTCTTCCTGACCTTCGGAACAAGGCTGAGTTTTCTGAGGATAAACCAGATCACCGCCATCACTGCCGAAAAGGATTATACAATGGTCTCCCTGGCCGACGGGAAAAGCGGCCTGACCGGGAAAACGATGAAAGAGTGGGAGGAACGTCTGCCAGACCGGTACTTTTCCCGCATTCATCGTTCGACCATCATCAACATCGAAAATATCACCCATATTGATAAGTGGTTCAATAACAGTCTTAAAGTACACCTCCCCGGATTAAAGGAACCCCTCGTTGTCAGCCGTCGCTACGCCAGGATTTTAAAAGAGAGATATGGGTGAAATCCACTTGTCACTCGTCACTCGTCCTTAGTCATTTGTTAACAACTTTTCTCCTCCTCCCTATCACCTTTGACCTCTGAAACCGATTAAGCAGCATAACCGGGGGTCATTATGCTTGTTAAAACGTTTGGTTGTGCCGTTTTCGGGATCCATGCCATCACCGTCACTGTAGAGGTATGTATCGACCAGGGGATCCAGTTCTTTATGGTCGGATTGCCCGACAATGCCGTGAAGGAGAGCCACCAGCGGATCGAGGCAGCCCTCCGGAACAACGGCTACCGGATCCCGGGCAAAAAGATCGTCATCAACATGGCCCCGGCAGATATCCGGAAAGAGGGATCTGCTTATGATCTGACCATTGCCCTTGGCATATTGGCATGCAGCGAAGTTATAAAGACAGATAAGCTGGAATCATTCCTTATCATGGGGGAACTTTCCCTCGACGGCAGCCTGCTCCCGATCAAAGGAGCCCTGCCAATCGCAATCGAAGCCAGGAAAAAGGGTTTCAAGGGATTCATTCTCCCGGTTCAGAATGCCCGTGAAGCGGCCATCGTGGAGGGGTTGGAGATATTGGGGGCAGCAACCATCCGGGAGGTGATCGGTTTTCTCAACGGGGAGAGTGGTCTTAAGCCAACCGTTGTGAACATCAGTGAGGAATTTCATCGTCATCTCGGCGAATATGAATACGATTTTGCAGAGGTAAGGGGACAGGAGAACATCAAAAGGGCGTTGGAAATTGCAGCAGCAGGGGGTCACAACGTCATTCTCATCGGGCCGCCGGGTGCGGGGAAGACGATGCTGGCGAAACGGCTGCCCTCGATCCTGCCCCCTTTGAATCTGCACGAAGCTCTTGAAACGACCAAGATCCATTCCGTTGCCGGGAAAATGGGGATCAACCGTTCCCTGGTGACGGTCAGGCCCTTTCGGGCGCCGCATCACACAATTTCTGATATCGCTTTGGTCGGGGGCGGTTCAGTGCCTCAGCCCGGGGAAATTTCCCTGGCTCATAACGGCGTTTTATTCCT
>JBAXRT010000203.1:0-3429 GCA_037131065.1 bacterium
CACAGGGGAGCAAGAAGCTATGCCCCGGAGAATACCATCCCCGGTTATGCTGCCGGGCTTGCGATCGGTACCCACTGGGTAGATATGGACATCGTGATGTCAAAAGAGGGAGAGGTTGTTGTTTCCCACGACATCTGGCTGAATCCCGACATCGCAAGGGGGCCGGACGGAAAATTCATCACTGAAAAAAAACTGGTCAAAAACATGACCCTGGAGGAGATATGGCAGTACGATGTGGGCAGGATCGATACCTCCACCGCCTACAGCAAATTTTTCCCTGCCCAGCTCGGGATGGATGGGGTGCGGATGCCTTTACTGAAAGAGGTGATCCGGTTCGTGAATAAAAAGACGAACCGGAAGGTTGGTTTCCAGATCGAATTTAAAACCGACCCCTCACATAATGACTGGACCTTTACCCCTGCCGAGTTTGCCGCGGCGCTCTATAAGATTCTGGTTGAGGAGGAGATTGCCGGCATGTGTGAGATACAGTCATTCGACTGGAGGTGCCTTTATGAAATTCAGAAACTGAATCAAAAGATAAAGACTGCTTACCTGACCGAATGGGATAACGAACCCGGAACTCCCAACAGTTTCTTTGATCCCGATCCGGCAAAAGCTGGATTGTGGACCGGGGGAGTCCTGGTTAAGGATCATAAGAATTCCATACCTCAGATGATAAAAGATATGGGAGGAACCTGCTGGGAGCCTGAAGATGTCGAGCTGACAAAGGCCACCCTCGATGAGGCCCACGCCCTGGGGCTGAAGGTGGTTGTCTGGACCTGGCCCGAACACAGTGGCTCGGTATTCGATCCCGCACGGGTATCACAACTTATCCAATGGGGTGTCGACGGGATCATAACCGATGACCCCGGGATGCTTATCTCAATGCTCGCGGCCCGGAATTACTCCCTGCCACGAAAGTATTGATTGAAGACCCTTTTCCGGACAAACGGCCTGCTCGGAAATTGATTATATGCTGAAAACATTGGAGTTTCAGAAGAACGGCCTTTTTCTGCAGCCTATTTTGATAATCTACGCTCATTCACAATTATTTGTCGTTCTGTGAGTTTATATAGCTGAAATACAATAAACTGAGCATTATGAGAGAACAAATCATTCAAAAACACCCGGAAACCCTGCTGCTTTTTCTGCCTGATCTTTACCTTGCGGGTTTCAGGGGAAAGCAGCTCGACAGGCTGGAAAGGATAATCAACCGGTATCTGCCGGTCTATTTAATTTACACCCTTGCGGTGATTTTTATATTTCCGTTGATTTTTTAGGATCGGCTCTTCTTTTCCTTCTTCTCCTTTTTTTCCTGCCTTTTTTCCTTCAACGTTTTTGTTGGCTCTTTCTTGACATTTTTTTTAACATCTTGTCCTTTTGACATAAGATCAGGTTTTTAAGGTTAATAATTGATTTCTTTGAAATCTCTGCTGAATGACAAAATTAGTGAATCTGAATAAAAAAAGCCCTGCTTAACGCAGGGCTTTTAGAAATAAATGTCTTTAGTATTCTGTCTACTACCTCACGGTAACATTTACGGCATTTAATCCTTTTTTTCCCTCCTGGAGATCAAAAGTTACTTCATCGTTTTCCTTGATTTCATTGTTTAACCCGGATACATGCACAAAGTATTCTTTCTCTGATGAATCGTCCTTGATAAATCCAAATCCTTTGGATTCATTAAAAAATTTTACTGTTCCTTTATTCATTGTGTTATTTAATTTGATGCAAAGGTACACATTATTATAACACGAAACATAATTAATTTTCAATTACTTATGTTTTTTGTTTAAAACTTTCAGATCCTGGAGAGTTGTTTGAATATTTTCTCCTCCCGGTCGGCGATGCCCAACAATAGATCTGCCAGAAAATCGTATGACTCCTCTGGTTTTGAACGTCTTTTACAGTTCCTTGAGCCATAGTAGGAGAATTCGCGCCATTTGTTGGCTGTTTCGCCCATCTCGTCGGAGATCTCTTTCAGTGCCGGTTTGTTCATCACCTCTGCCGCCTCTTTCAGGAAGGCTCCATAAATATACCGGTAACCTGCCCCGGCGGTTCCAAACTCCTCTTCCATGCGGAGCATCTGCCCGAGATAATAGGCGGCTTTCTCCTGCCCCAGTCTTTTTTCCCACTTTCTCATCGACTTCGACAGGATCCGGATGGCCTTGACTCCGATGAGGGGGAAGGGAACGCCCACCATGTTCTTGGCGGTCTTCTTGATCCCCGACATGATCCCGGGCCGGATATCGATCTCCTTCGGCATGTAATAGGGATAGTAGAGCCTTCCTTTCGGTGCCATGGCCCCCTTGGCAAACCTGATCCTGGCAAGGTCTTTATAACTGATCTCCTTTTTCTCCTCCATCACCGTGTCGCTCACGAAGAAGGTATCGCCGTTGTAGCCATACACCACCATGTTATGTCCATTAAAATGGGTGCGGTATTCGGGAGGATAGTAGGGCAGGGCGTAGATCCCCACGGTGATCCCCACCGGGAAGCCCTTGTCGATGGCGCTTTTCAGGGCATCCATCGACGCCTTTTCATCGCGGAAGGTCTCAAAACGCGATTTAACGCCGAGCTCGCGGGTCGTGCGCTTGAAAACCTGCCCGGGCCACACCCGGAAGGCAAAGGTCGGTGCATCCTGCATCTTCATAAAGGGAAGATAGGAGAAGAAAAGTCCGGCCCCGACACCGAATGCCATCGGTTCGCTGATCCTGAAGCCGTGGTAATTCAAAAGGTTTGATGTGACGCCACTCTCGCAGTGCCCGGATTGTCTGTGTTCAAAATCGAGTATCTTCATTGGCCTTCTTTATCTTTTGTTTCAGGAAAGTTGAACTGTTCCATTTCACCGATGGTAATCCCAAAGACTTCGGCATACCTGCTTTTTGTCTTTTCATCCAGCTTTTTATAGACGGATGGCTTCAGGTGTCGTTTGATCCTCCACTTCGGAATTCCCGAGTAGCCAGCCAGGGTCACCAGGTCCATCAGGCACCGTTCCATATGGAAGGCGATCGGGCTCACCACGCCGGCCTCCGCTTTCTTACGCGTTTCTTCGATCTTGTCCCCGATGATGTCCCAGCCCTGTTTGATCAGTACCTGGACCGTGTTGTTATGGGGACCGACCTTTTGAATATATCCCTTCCCCTGGTCGTAAAAATAAAAGACCTCCCGGTTCCTGTAACCGTGAATCGGCGCCTCCTCAGGATGGTCGCCTATTCCCGGAATATAAGTTGTTTCCTGTTCCATAGAGCCGTTTATAACTTTAGAAATAAGACTTTTGAAATAAGATTATCATGTATTGTGAAAAAAATTAAGGAATTTGGGATTATGAGCAGATTGTTCTATAAAATAATTTTCAGATATTCAATCACTTCGAGCCACTCAGGGGACTTGAACCCCCGACCTGCTAATTACGAATCAGCTGCTCTA
>JBAXRT010000204.1:0-3424 GCA_037131065.1 bacterium
GTAATTTATCTGTAGTGATAATGATTACACTGCCCTTCTGATTTCCGGATAAATAAAGGTGGGTATAAAGCTATTGAATAAAAAAAGCCCCTTGTGGGGGGCTTTTGCGGACTGGACGAGACTCGAACTCGCGACCTCCGCCGTGACAGGGCGGCATTCTAACCAGCTGAACTACCAGTCCTCAATCGGAAGTGCAAAATTAAGCCAATTTTTTCAAAAAACAAGCACATGCTAAAATTCTTCCTGCAGGGCACCTTTCCGGGAGACCGGAAAGCAGGGAATTCCCAACTTTGCAGCATCGACGCACCACCGCTCCGTAGTGGTTCTTGAACTGGTACCATCGATGATCAGCATCCTCGGGTTAAATACCCGGAGAACCTCTTCAACGCTGACCCTGGCATTCTGCGAAAGGACAAGATAGTCGAGAGGAATTGTCTTCATTAGTCCTTTAGGGATTTTTTCCTTCAATATCCCTACCCGGATGCCGGAAAACTGAATGAACATTCCTTTCCAACAGAGCAGTTTACCAATTGACAAACAGGAAAATTTTTCCGAACTTCCCCGTAACCAGATGACAAATTTTCTCCCTGCCCCCCTCTCGTCCCACGAATTTGCGGTTTCGGTAAGATTCCGGGCCAACTGGCCTTGAATATTGTTAAGCGACTTCGGGTCATAAAACAAATAAACCTTGTCCTGTGAAGAAAAGTCGACGGCCATCATGTTTTTAAAATTATAAATGGTCATTCCCCGGTATCCATATCTTCGGATTTTATCGGAAAGTGATGAGCCCTGCAGCATGATGGTCCCGGCAAGAAAAATGAACAGCCATATATTTTTCTTTCTCAGCAGGAAAACAAGTCCTGAAATGAGAACCAGATAGAGAAGTGCCATTTCAATCCAGGAAATGTATATTCCCCGGGTGGTGGCTGCAGGCAGTTTCTCCATAGTCTGGATAAAAAAATTAAGCATCCAGACAAGGATGCTGAGTATCTTAGCGCTGATCACCGCTATGTAAGGAACGAAGCTGAGTACGACCACTGCAATGCCGGCATAGATGATCAAACTTGAGAATGGGACTACCAGCAGATTCGTCAAAAGAAAATAGTTCGGGAACTGGTGGAAATAGTAAAGGCTGACCGGGGTTGTGGCAAATTGCGCGGAAAGGGTAACTGCCATGATCGGCCATAATTTCTGAACAATCCAGATCTCACTCCTGACCAAACTGCACAAAGGTTTATAAACCAGGATGATCCCGGTCACCGCAAGGTAGGAAAGCTGAAATCCGATATCACGTAGCAGAAGCGGGTTGTAAACAAGTAAACAAATAAGTGATGCCGCCAGGATATTGATCAATTCAGGTGACCGCTTCAGTGACCGGCAGACGATGATAAAACTCAGCATGGCTGCAGCCCTCAGAACAGCCGGCGACAAACCTGTAAGGAAAGCATAAAACCATATAAAAACCAACATCAGCATGATCTTGACCAGATTTCCGATCCGGTTCCTGTTAAGAAAGGTCAGTAGAAATTCAAGAAAAAGAAAGATGATCCCGACATGCATGCCTGAAACTGACAGGATATGGGTAACACCTGTGGCTGAGTATGCCTCCCTCAATTCTGATCCCAGCTCATCAACATAACCAAGTAAAAGAGCTGCAGCAACTGCAAACTCATTATTTCCGAGATCGCTTCCGCGTATCCTGTCGAGCAACCTGTCCCTTATCTGGAACGAGATCTTTCTCAGAGGGTTTGTTGTGCCGATGCTGAGCTTTTTCCAGTCTCCAGGCTCAACCCAGACCGTGTACTTGATTCCTTTGTTCCTTAGATACTTTGCATAATTGAAGGCATTGGGGTTGCTGTTATCCGGAACCATCTGAAATGAAGCATGAAAAAGAAGATACTCCCCGTATTGGATACCGGGCATGCCCTTCCCGGGTTTAAGGTAAAGCAAGCTTTTTCCGCAAAGAGGAGACCATTTGCCATCTCTGTGGATATAACGCACAGAGATGACCGACCTGCAGAGCCCTTTTTTTAGAGAAACGGCTTCGGTCACCTCTCCTACCATCCATCCCTCCGGATTGATCCCTAAGTCTTCGGAAGCATTTGCCGATATTTTCAGGCAGCTTAAATGATATGTAAGAAGAAACAGTGAGCCATGGATCAGAAAACCGATAATCCATCTCTTACCATAACGCCTTGCAGACAGAGGGAAGATAATAAACAGAAAGAGGGGTATTAAAGGGATCGCAAATACCCAGAATGGAATCAGGGGTCCGGGTTCGGACAAGAGGGCGACAATGATCCCGGATAAAACCGGGACCAAAATCCTCAATAAAGGAATTGGTCTCCAGGGATTCAACGATGATCCGTTTTCCCTTAATCAGAAAAAAAGGGAAAAGGTGATACATGGATCACTGACAAAATTTCAACAGGTACTCTTTTGATTTCTCAGAATTCATAAGGGAGGCCTCTTTCCAGTCTTCGCATGCCCCTTTGTTGTCGCCGTTATATTGCCTTGCCACCCCCCGTTTCGTAAACGCTTCTGCCTCCTCCGGGAAAAGTCCAATAATCTGGTCATATTCCGCCAGGGCTTCCGGGTAGCGCTTCAGGTACATCAGTGCGAGAGCCTTGTTCATTCTTGGGTTAAGCGTTTCCGGATTCATGCTGATGGTGATAGAAAAATCGGCGAGGGCATCTTCAAAATCACCGGCTGCTGCTTTGGCAGCGCCCCTGCTCGAAAAATAATCACTCACCGAGGTATCCATCCGTATCGCCTCGCTGAAATCACGAATCGCTGTCTGGTAATCTTTCATCTGAAAACGGCATAATCCCCGGTTATAAAAGGCCTCAGCAAAGACCGGCCGGTATTGAATTGCCCGAGTGAAATCATTCTGCGCCTCATTGTATGCGCCAAGGTCAAACCTTGCCAGACCGAGGTTGTAATAAGCTTCCGGGTAATCCGCTTTCAGGGAGATGGCTTTGATGTAATCGGAGATGGCGGACTGATGATCTCCCAGATAATCCTTTGCAAGGGCCCTGTTGTAATATGGCTCGGGATACATCGGCTTAAGCCTGATCACCTTTGTAAAATCGCTGATGGCGGCTTGGTAATCTTTCAGCTCGCTGAAAACAATGCCCCGGTTAAAGTATGGCTCAACTTCCGATGAATCAAACACAATGGCCCTGTTAAAATCTGAAATGGCAGCCTTGAAATCACCAAGTTTGGCCTTTGTGATTCCACTTTCAACCAATTCTTTCTGGGGTGTTTTCTGAGAAAAACCTGAATAAAAAAAGGCAAGAAGACAAAATACTAACAATATGAGCCTTATCTGAAAGTCCTTCATTTTAGGGGGGTGGGGGAACAGAAAACCCGTCTACTTACAATTTCTTATGATCAGCTCTTTAGAGGTTTCAAGTCCCATCGA
>JBAXRT010000205.1:0-3383 GCA_037131065.1 bacterium
ACCACTGCCGAATCGCACTCACGGATCATCGTGATGGAGGTGATGGGACGTGATGCCGGGTGGCTTACCGGCACATCGATCTTCGGAGGAGGCTCTCTTGGCCTTATTCCCGAGTTTGAGATCACAAAGGAGCGGAAAGAGGTCTTTTTTGAAACGGTCAGGGAGGCTTACATGCATTCGAGGAACCGCTGCCTTGTCATCCCCGTTTCGGAAGGGATCCGCTGGTATAACGAGAATACAGGCAAAGTGGAGATGGTTTATGCCAGCTCCGAACTTGATGAATACGGTCACCCGAGGTTTGGCGGCGTGAGCGGAGTGGTCGCCTCCGAGATCACGAAAAAGCTGGGGATCGAAGCCCGGGCGCAGATCTCCGGATATTACGCAAGGGCAGGCCATTGCCGCCATTACGACCGCCGGCTTACCACCACCCTCGCCGATAAAGTGGTCGACCTTCTCCTTCGTGAAGATTATGGCCAGATGCCGGTTATGAAGAGGATCGTTCCGTTTGCCGAACTCGAGGAGTACAACACCACCTCCATCGACATGGGGGCCGTGGGAAACAAGCCGATGTCGGATGACTATTACGACATCAACCGGTTTTCATTCACCGATGCCTACAGAGATTTCCTTGCCCATATCCTGGAACACCCGATGGAAGAGGATTTCCGGCGTGATTTCCCGATCGTGATACCCGATTGATGGTGCCCACCCCTGCCCCTCCCTGGTCCAGGGAGGGGTTGGTCTATCCCAGTACCAGGTGAACCGTATGCCTGGTCTTCTGTTCAAGCAATAGTTTCCTGTTTTTTGTCACCAGGTTGATGGCCCGCTGGTTGTAATGGCGGATGGTGATCAATTCCAACCCGGTATTGTATAAAACCTGGTAATCCTTTCCCAGGTCGGTCAATAATTTTGGCAGGGACGCATCGCGATGCGTCTCTACAAAGCCACCGTCCACGCAAACGGAAAACGATATCGCGGAATTCTGCATCACGTTGACCTTTACCCGGTATTTGGCCAGGGTGCTGAAGATGGCGCTGAGGTTCTCCTCCATGATGAAGGCAAAATCCCTGGGACTGATGGAGATCAGCACCTGGCCCTGTTTCCGGATGAAAATGGGGGAGGTGATCTTCCAGTTGTCCAGGTTCCGGATCTCGGTGCCCGGCTGACCGGGGTTGCGGAACGATTTGACCCGGAGCACAATGTCGGCGTTCTCCAGGGGTTTGATGGTCTTCGGATGGATCACCGAGGCTCCGAACCAGGCAAGTTCGATCGTCTCCCGGTAGGAGAGGGTGTCAAGTTTTTTGGCGCTTTTCAGCCATTTCGGATCGGCATTCATCACGCCGGGGACATCCTTCCAGATGACCATCTCCTCCGACTTCAGGGCATGGGCGAAGAGTGCCGCTGAGTAATCGGATCCCTCCCGGCTGAGGGTGGTCATGTTCCCTTCGGGATCGCTCCCGATGAAGCCCTGGGTAAGGATGACCCGGAATTCAGGCGAAGATTGTTCAAAAATCTCCCCGGTTTTCTCCCTGATCAGGCGCTCTGTCTCATCATGGATCACCCGGGCGTCGCGATAGGTGTTATCGGTCCGGATGACCTCCCTCGCATCAAGGTAACAGGCAGGGATTCCCGACTTTACAAGCCAGCGATAAAGGATCGTTGACGAAAACAGCTCTCCGAATCCCACGATCCTGTCGTATTCAAAATCATAATTCTTATTGCTCTCCTCATAGAGATGCCCCTTGCGGAGGGTGCCGCGCAGCTGGTCGAACAAGCTCTCCATCTCTCCGTATACCGGGTGATCCCTTTTCCCGAAGAGCTTTTCCAGGATTGCGAAGTGATACTCCTTAACCTTGTTAAAGGCATCGATCATCCGGAGGGAGTCGCATGCAAGATAGTGGTCCAGCACCTCTTCAAGGGCATTGGTCGTCTTCCCCATGGCAGAAACCACCACAACCAGGCGCCGTTCAGCATATCTTTTCAGGATCCCTGCCACATTCCTGACGCCCCGGGCGCTGTTGACTGATGCCCCGCCGAACTTAAAAACATCGATCTGCATACCACAAAAATAGGGATTTTATGCGATTCCCATGACCACCGGAATTTGTAACTTTGCATTAGATTTATTTTTATCAATGCGAATGACTGTTGACTAATGACTAATGACTATTGACGAGTGACTAATAAATGTAAAACTAACTCCTCACTCCTCACTCCTCACTCGTCACTCGTCATTCGTCACTCGTCACTCGTCACTCATCAATGGTAAGCTCCGACCTTTTATCCATCTACTCCCGGGACCCGCGCTGCCTGGAGATCATCACAGCCATCCGTCAGGAGGAGCGCGTCAGGCTGCGCCTCCGGGGTATGGTCGGATCGGCGGGCGCTTTTGTTGCCGCTGCTGTTGCAAGGCAGGTAAAGGGGGTTCACCTTTTCGTGTTGCCCGACAGAGAATCGGCGGCCTACTTTTTCAACGACCTGGAGCAGATCCACGGCGAGAAGGAGGTGAAACCGGAAAAGCGCCAGGTGCTCTTTTTCCCCTCCTCTTTCAAAAGGGGGATTGAAGCCGGGATCAAGGATAACCAGGGACTCCTCTCGCGCACCGAGATCCTGAACCTGCTGAGCCGGAAAACGGCCAGGGGGCTGATCGTCACCTACCCGGAAGCCCTTTCGGAGAAGGTTGTGAATAAAAAATACCTGGAGAAGAATACCCTGAAATTGTCAGTTGGCGAGCAGGTTAACATGGATTTTATCCTTGACCTGCTGCTCGAGTATGAATTTGAACGGACCGATTTTGTGATCGAGCCGGGCCAGTTTTCATTGCGCGGCGGCCTGATCGATGTCTACTCCTTCAGCAGCGACCGGCCTTACCGGATTGAATTTTCGGGCGACAAGGTCGCTACCCTCCGGACCTTCGATCCGTCGTCGCAGCTTTCGATCGAAAAGAAGGAGGAGATCAGCATTGTGCCGGATGTCAGGGTGAACCCGGCGAAAAAGAACCCCTGCGAGGTGATCCTCTACTTTCTGCCTGACAATGCTTATATCTGGCTGGATGATGTTGCGTTCATTGCCGACCGGATGGACAAGCAGCCCGCCTCGGAGATGGTGCTTCCCGGCAGCGAATTTCTGCGCCTTTTGCTTGATTTCACGACCCTTGAATTCGGGAAGCAGGTCTACTTCAAAACCGGCCGGCCGGTTGCCTTCAGCACCACGCCGCAGCCCTCTTTCAATAAGAATTTTGATCTCCTGATGAGCGATCTCAGGAAAAATTCCGCCGATGGTTACCGGAATTTTCTCCTGACTGATAATCCCAAGCAGGCGGAGCGTTTGCAGAGTATCCTCAATGACCTTCAGGATCAGTCGGCAGAAGGCAGTAGGCAGAA
>JBAXRT010000206.1:0-3376 GCA_037131065.1 bacterium
AATTGATCAGGCTTACCTTGTAGAGATATTTGATCCCTTCAGAAACGAAAGTGCGGGATACTCAAAAGATGCTCAGGGTGCTGGCCTGGGGCTGCCCCTTGCCAAAAGCCTGGCCGAGCTTATGGGCGGAAGGATTGAAATTGAGTCAGAAAAGGGCAAAGGAACAATTGTTACACTCTTCCTCAGGACCGAAGCCGGTCAGCAGATCACTTCTGCTTCGAAAGAGATTTCCAGAAAGATGAAATTCAAAACCCTTCAGAATCTTGAGATCTTCATCGTTGAGGATGACCTGATGAATAAAATCGTGCTGTATGAAATGACAAAATCCCTGGGAAATGTTGTTTCGGCTGTAAATGGTGAAGAGACCCTTAAAATCCTCGAGAAAACATATCACGAAGGGAAACTTTTCGATATCATGCTGTTTGATATTAACCTCCCTCCTCCCTGGGATGGAATTAAACTGATGCATGAAATCAGGAAGAAATACTCTGAATATAAAACCATCCCGTTCATTGCTCAGACTGCCTATGCAATGGCAGGCGATAAAGAAAAGTTGCTGGAAGCAGGTTTCGATGACTATATCTCCAAACCGATCAACCAGCAGGCCTTGTATTCCATCATGAAAAACCAGCTCAACAAACTCTGAAATGAAACCCGATGATCAAATGACTGCCCTGCAAAATAAGATCAGGGAACTTGAATTAAAACTGGAAAAACTCAGGTCTGAACATGTTACACTGGAGGAACATGAGAATGTTAAAAACGACCTGACCGCTGCCAGGCAGGCAGCCCTAGAAGCCAATAAGTCAAAGACAATGTTCCTGGCCAATATGAGCCATGAAATCAGGACCCCGATGAACAGTATCATCGGGATATATAATGTCCTCAGCCAGACCAAACTTACAGACGAACAGAGGGAGTTCCTTGAGATCATTAATATTAGCAGTCATAACCTGCTGGCTATCATCAACGACATCCTCGACCTGTCGAAGATTGAAGCAGGCCAGTTGAAACTTGAATATAAACCCTATTTCCTTCACGACGAGGTTCACCAGGTAATAAAGCTTCTGTCGCTAAAGGCCAAGGGGAAGGGGATCGAACTCTACTTTAAAATACAGTCGACCGCCCCAACCTGCGTGATCGGTGATGCAGGCCGCCTGAAACAGGTACTAATCAACCTTGCCAATAATGCCATTAAATTCACTAACGAAGGACACGTTGTGGTTTCAGTGGAGACCATGGATCCTTCAATGGAGAATTTGGATGAAAATATGAAGTATTTTCCGGATATCGTCATGAATGCTGGGAATCTCTCCAAGGACCTGGTCGTTATTAAGTTTGAGGTCAGCGACACAGGTATTGGAATCTCACCGGAAGAACAAAAGGACCTCTTTCATGAATTTGCACAATTAGAGAACCCGCTTATACAGAAATTTGAAGGGACTGGGCTCGGCCTTTCCATTTCCAAAAACCTGATGAAACTGATGAACGGGAAGATCGGAGTTATTAGCGAGAAGGGAAAAGGATCAACCTTCTGGTTTACACTTGCCCTTGAGAAAGGCAATGATGAGGCCATACTCCAAAAGACAGAGCCCGTTAATAGACAAAAAAAATCAAAACCTCTCTCCATATTAATTGTGGAGGATAACCTGCTGAACCAGAAGTTTGCTGTTACCAGCCTTCAGCGGGCCGGACATAATGTTGAGATTGCAGAACATGGTAAGGTTGCCGTGGAAAAATTCAAAAAGCAGCACTTCGATCTTATCCTAATGGATATCGCCATGCCCATCATGGACGGGATCGAGGCTACCCATGAGATCAGGAGACTTGAATCTGAAGGTAAGGAATTACCGGTGGCAAATACAGGTAAGAGGATAAAAATTATTGCAGTCACTGCCCATGTTATGGTCACCGACAGGGACAAATGCCTGGCAGCAGGGATGGACGATTATCTTGCAAAACCTTACCGGCCGCAGGAGCTGATCAGTATAATTGAAAACCTTGATATTGAATGACCGGCAGCGAAGCACTGATTTACTGCCTGATTAGTTTAAAATGAAATACTCTTTGCTGGACCTCTATTTTCAGTAAGTAGACCCCTGTTGGGAAGGATGAAAGATCAACTTCATTTCTGATACAGGTAAAATCATATCTTCCACCGATCTCCTCCCCTTTTGTGCCGAATATCTGCATTTTAACCTTTCCCGACACTGCTGATTTAAGGACGACCTGGACCTTCCCAGATACCGGGTTTGGGAATATCTCCAGGAAATCCGATAGGTTATTATCCTCCATTCCAATCGGACAGATGATAAAATGAATGACTGCAGTATCTCTGTCAACACAACCATCCTTTGTCACATGGACCCAGAAAGAGTGGCTACCAAGTCCATAACCTGCGGAGTCAACCACGATGGTTGAATCGGTTGATCCATTGGACCACAGATAATTATCGAACCCATATCCTGCATGAAGGGTTATTTTGTAGTTTGCGCAGAGTGAGGTGTCGGGAAGAGTCTGAACAACAGGTACAATCAAAACCTGAACATTCTGCAAAGCAGTGTCTGTACAACCGGTTTGCTGATCTGTATAGAAATACATCAGGATATTCGGCCCGGTATCGGCAAGTAAGGGATAAAAGGTATCGCCGATCAGCCCTGAAGTCCCGTAGTATGTCCCGCCGAAAGGCCTGCCAGAGAGTGTTACAGGCGAATCGTTTTTACAATAAGAGGGTAAGACCCCTTCAAGGGTGACCGTCGGACCCATGACCACGGATACCAGTATACTGTCGGTTCCTGTGCAATTGTTTTCATTTGTAACAGTAACAGAATACTTTGTTTTAACCAGTGGTCTTACGGTTATGGAGGAGGTCGTATCCCCTGTACTCCAGAGGTAACGGATCCCGCCGATAGCCGAAAGGAGAATGGATTTGCCTAGACAGATGGTGGTATCGTTCCCTAATCCGGGTTGGGGAGATGGGTACCTCGGAACAAGGACGCTGTCGCGGTAAATATTTCCTGAAGGATTGATGGCCAATACCCTGTAAAGCGTTGTTACCTCCGGTGCGACGACAGGATTGTATACTTTCGGGTTGCTGATTGAGGGATCATAGGGCACTGATGACCATTGCACCGAGTCGTTTGCAAGCGTATCGAGGAGGAACAACTGGATTGGCACCTTACCGCATGCGGAAGGAATTGCTATGGACCGGAAAGAGATAAGACAACTGTCTCTGATCCCGGTGAGGTTCGTCCCAACTACATAAACAGAATCTTTACCAACCCAGAAGGAGACCGGTTTCTGTATTTTAAGTATGTTCCCTGTAAGAATTTCCAGTTCAACTGATGTGTTGCTGTGATAGCTCCAGGAGACCGTC
>JBAXRT010000207.1:0-3331 GCA_037131065.1 bacterium
AGAAGATCATCACCGAACAGCAGCGCCAGTACGCGGTCAAGCAGCAGGTGATCGCCCAGGAACAAAGAGCCGTTGCCGTTGAGCAAAGGCAGAAAGCCGATGAGGCAACTGTTGAGGCCGTCAAAGCGAAGGATGAAGCCGATGACCAGAGGAAAGAGGCTGTTTCCCAGAAGGTGATTGCCGACAGGGAACGGGAGAAAGCCGAAGAGTCGGAAAAAAACACCCAGCGCCTGAGGCTCCTCTCCATCGCCCGGTCAATGGCCATCCAGGCAAACCAGATTTTCACAACCGTAAAAGATGATCTCCCGGGACTGCTGGCTGTCCAGGCCTATATTTTCAACCAGGAGAACGGGGGCATTCCCAACAACCCCGATATTTACGCAGCCCTCTCAACAATCGTCAATGACCAGGTGATTCTCCGCGGCCATGAGGATGCCGTGAGGGGTATCGCCCTCTCTCCCAACGGGAAGATCCTTGTCTCGTGCGGAGACGACGGGAATATTTACCGGTGGAATCCTGCCAATCCGTCTGCTGCTCCGGTGCCATACAAACTGCCGAAAGGAGTTACAGAGAAGTTCCGTTCCATACTGTTCACCCGCGACGGGGAATTCCTGATTGCAGGATCCTTCTCGGGTAAGATCTACATACTGAAAACCGACCCGGCCGATCCGCTGTTTAAAGTGCTGACCGGCCATACTTCGATCGTTAATGCACTGGCACTGCATCCTTCAAAAAACCAGTTCGTAAGCGGCGGCTCCGATGGCAGGCTGATACTATGGAATATCAGCAACGACAAATTCACCTCCAGCCTGCTCGACTCATCTGCTGCCCGCATCCATGCTGTTGTCTTTGTCAGGAACGGGGCCCTGGTTGCATACGGCGGTTCTGACGGCAGGCTGAATACTATCAACACCGGCCAGGAGCATGCAACATCAGCGGTTCTTTTTTCTTCGGGTGATCCCCTCCTCTCCCTCGCATCCGCCGGTAACGGGAATGCCCTGGCAGCAGGATTTTCCAACGGATCCATCCGGATCTGGGACCTGGCATTGCCAGGCTCCGGCCCGCTCGAACTGATCGGACGACATTTTTCAGGGGTCACTTCCCTTGACTTCAGTCCGGATGGCAATGAACTCGCCTCCTCCGGCTATGACCGGACGATCAAGATCGGAACAAGGAAATCAGGCGAGGGAAAACCCATCTCCATTGAAAAACATGACCTCTGGGTTTACGGGGTGCTCTTCACCCCCGATGGCAGCCGCCTGATCTCCTGCAGTGCGGATAAAAGCATCAGGATCTTTTCAACAGGGTGCCAGGTGCTGGACGACAAGCT
The DNA here is from genome assembly GCA_037131065.1 of bacterium. GTDB lineage: Bacteria > Bacteroidota > Bacteroidia > Bacteroidales > FEN-979 > JBAXRT01. Next base: position 1,331 of record JBAXRT010000207.1, read on the forward strand.
CTCGAAAGAGATTAAACGCAATCTCACCGAGGAGGAGTGGAATAAATATGTGGGGGCTGATATCCCCTATCAAAAGACGAGGCCGGATCTCCGGTAGGAAGCAGATCATGTTTCAAGGATAAAAAGATAAAACGAAATATGAATAAACATTACGCCAGACAATCTCTTTCCGCACTTTCCAGGATCCTTTTCGCGACCCTCCTGCTGGTCCCAAGCTTCCTGGCCGCCCAGCCCTGCAGCGACGTTACACTCAACGATGCGAGGAAGAGTTACGAGAATGGGAAGTTCAACGAGGTGATCCAGATGCTCCATCCCTGCGTGAACAAAGGGTTCAATGAAAAGCAGAAGGTTGAGGCATACCGTCTCCTTGCCATGACCTATCTTGCCATCGACTCCACCGATCATGCCGCGAGGGAAACGGGGATGCTGCTCCAGATCAATCCAACCTATGAGGCCAACCTTTTCGACCCGCCGGCATTCATCAAAATGGTCAGCAACATAAAACTTGCAGGGGGCGGACAGGTCGTAACCTCTGTCTCAAAAAAAGCGGAGTCGATATACGAAGCCCCCGCCACCATCATCGTGATCACACGGGAGGAGATCCAGAAACGGGGATACAACGACCTCATCGAGATGCTGAAGGACCTGCCGGGATTTGACCTCTCCATGTGGTATGGCGGGGAGTATGCAAACTTTTACCAACGGGGATTCCGGCAGACCAGCACCGACAAGACGTTGCTAATGGTCGACGGGATGGAGGAGAACGACCTCTGGTCGAACAAGGCCTCCATAGACCGGCAATATCCTCTCTCCAACATCGAACGGGTCGAAATCATCTACGGTCCGGCATCCACAATGTACGGGCCGCTGGCTTTCACCGGGGTCATCAACGTGATCACCCGCAATTCCGTCGATGCGATCAAACCGGGGAAGAGCATCGGTATCTCAGGAAAGGTAAACTATGGTTCTTACAACACCCTCACCGCCGACCTCAGCATCTCTGGAAAACGGAGGAATATCTCCTTCACAGTTACAGGCCGCTATTTTCAGTCGGATGAGATGGACCTCTCGAGCCAGTCATTCTTCGATTATGACCCGGCCGTTTACGACGGGGTCGATTACAACAAGCTGCTTGACATCAGCAAGGATGCCAAGCAATACCTGATCAAGAACAAGCTGCCGTTCAGCAGTCCCTACTACATGCTTTCAGCCGATTCAAGCCAGCTTACACTTACCCCCTACGGGGCCGAGAGTGCCAGGAACCTTGACAAATCGGGGTATGACCAGGTGGTTAATGATCACAAGATCGGGTTTACAAACAGGAGCCAGGAGTGGTTCCTGAATGCCAAGATCAAGATAGGGAACTTCTCCTTCGGTGCACAGACATGGCGCTACAACAGGGGATCAACCACACAGTACACCGACACCTACGTACCCGGATCGGAGAATGGTTTCACCTATGTTCCGATGATGACCCTCTTCTTCGTTAAGTATGAGAACCAGCTGAGCGAAAAGGTCTTCTTCTCCAACCTTACCACCTACCGGATCCATGTCCTAACTGATCAGTCGAGGTTTGTCTCCCTATCCAACTATGCAAGGGGCAACCTGAAACTGCCCGACCTGGTGGCCAGCAAATCGCCGTCATGGATCACACAATATGCCTATGAGATCTCCAAGCAGCTCAGGGATGAGGTCAAGATCATCTACCGGCCTGTTTCCCGTTTCGACCTCGTGGCCGGGCTCGAGGTCCGCAACAGCACCATCCAGGGTGCTTACATGATGAGCCTTGTTCCTACACCGCAGGATTCGGCGGTGGTCACTCCGAACCCGAAAGGGGGAAACGATTACAACATCTGGGATGTCGGGGTCTATGCACAGGGAACCTTCCAGGCATTCCGCAAGCTGAAGATAACGCTGGGTCTGCGGTACGATTATGACCGGATCCGCGACCAGGGAGGGTTCGGAAGCGAGCTGAGCCCGAGAGTCGCCATCGTATACTCC
>JBAXRT010000208.1:0-3320 GCA_037131065.1 bacterium
GATTTTACTACACCTGCTAATTCTACCTTTACCCTGGAAGATCAGTTGACGGTCAATGCTTTTACTTCTTTTCCTTGGAGTAGTGGTCTCACTCAGAAAGGCAGCTCCGTCAAACTGGCTGCCCTGGGCGACCGGCTTATGGCAAGGTTGCAATTCCGGGTCTTTTCTGATCACTGGTCAATGGTAACCAATCACTCGGTCAATGTAGGTGCTGGTATTTCTGGTGTCAGATGGTATGAAATGAGAAAATCCGTATCTAGTGACCCCTGGTCTATATACCAGCAGGGAACATACAATCCGGATAACAACAATCGATGGATGGGTTCCATTGCCATGGATTCGGATGGTAACATGGCATTGGGTTATTCAATAGCCAGTGCCAATTTGTATCCTTCAATCCGTTATACTGGCAGAATGAATGGCGATCTGCCGGGAGAAATGACAATCGCTGAAGCTGGAATTATGAATGGGGGAGGCGCCCAGACCAACAACTGGCAACTTCCGGGCCGCTGGGGCGACTACAGTTCGATGACAGTAGATCCTGCTCAACCTTCTACTTTCTGGTACACCCAGGAATACTACTCCTCCACTGCGTCTTACACCTGGAAGACCAGAATTGCTTCATTCAGCTTTGCTAATATTTTCAATGTCATTCTATCCGCCGATCCGGATTCGCTTTGTCTGAAAGACCTTGGGTCGACACAGCTTAATTCAGAACCCAGCGGAGGAAGCGGTTCCTATACCTACTCCTGGACTTCAAATCCAACCGGTTTTATTTCCAGTGAGAAAAGCCCGGTAACATCTCCTGAGGTAACAACGTACTATTTATGTACCGTCGACGACGGAACCCAGACTAAGACGGATTCCGTGCTCGTGACTGTTATCGCGCCTCCCAATGTTTTTGCCGGGAACGATACCTCCTATTGCTGGTACATCCCTGCTTTCCCGCTCAACGGCGTAATTGACTTTTACGATCATGTCAAATGGGAGACCAGCGGCGACGGACACTTTAACATCGATACCGTAGCCAACACCCTCTATTTTACAGGCCAGGGCGACAAAGACCTCGGTCATGTTACACTGACGCTCTATGCATACCTGGAAGGGATGTGCCCGGATACAACATCAGATGCCATTACAGTCATCCTTGATCCCTGCACAGGAATTCCACAACCTTCAGCAGAGAACCTTGGTATTTCGATCCAGCCGAACCCGGCACGGAACCTCTTTACCCTTACCATTGGCGGTATTAAGAGCAATTCAACGCTTATCACCATCACCGATATGCAGGGCAGGACAGTCCTGTCGGAAAAGGTTGTAGGCGCCGGAACGACAATTATGCGCACCATTGATGTGAGCGAGTACAGAAAAGGCGCTTACCTTGTCAAGGTTCAGACAGATAAGGAGATATCGACAGAAAGACTGATCATTCAATAGACGGAAAATAATTGTTAATTGGTTAACAGTTGAATTATTTTAATTATATTTGCATATCAATTCCTGTTAACGACATCGTTCATTCGCATAACTAAGTTCTTCAGGGCAGGGTGAAATTCCCGACCGGCGGTAAAGTCCGCGAACCTTTGGTTGAGCCGTTGAAACTACGGCACCGACAGTAAAGTCTGGATGGAAGAAGAGACACCAAGTACAGAATATTTATATCTCTGATGCTCAGCCCTGGAATATTTTCTCCAGGGCTTTTTTTTTGACCATTGAGAAGAGAATTTGAAAAATACATGCGCAGGGCGATCCGCCTTGCTGAAAAAGGGGCCGGCCGGGTCAATCCCAACCCGATGGTTGGAGCCGTGCTCGTGAGTGGCGACAGGATTCTTGCACAGGGATACCACCGTCGTTTCGGTGGACCACATGCCGAGGCTGAACTGCTCTCATCAATCATTACGGCTCCGAAGGATGCCATCCTCTTTGTGAACCTCGAGCCATGTAACCACCAGGGGAAGACTCCTCCCTGCGCCCCGCTTATCGTTGAGAAGGGTATCAGGAAGGTAGTTGTAGGAACAATCGATCCCGATCCCCTGGTCAACGGCAAAGGGATCTCATACCTGAGGGACCATGGTGTAGATGTTGAGGCCGGGATTCTAAGTGATGACTGCCGCACGTTGAATGAAAGCTTTATCAAATTCAGAACTACGGGGATGCCATTCGTCGTTCTGAAATGGGCGATGACGCTTGATGGGAAGATTGCTACGGTAGAGAATGCATCCAGGTGGATAACCGGGGAGGATGCCCGTAAAGAGGTACACCGGATGCGGCAGAAATACAGCGCCGTGATGGTGGGCGTGAATACTGTTATTGCCGATGACCCGCTGCTGAATGTAAGGCTCAGGAGAAACGAGATTGATCATCCTCTCAAGGTGATAACCGATACGCGGTGTCGCATCCCTTTGGAGTCGAAGGTGCTGACCAACGATCCGCAGTTGACCATCCTGGCGGTGACTGATCTGGCTGATAAAATCAAGGTTAAAGAGGTTGAACGACTTGGGGCACAGGTAGTGTTGTGCCCGGTGAAATATGGCCGCGTCGACCTCGATTTCCTGATGAAATCAATCGCTGCCATGGGAATCGATTCGGTCATGCTTGAGGGGGGAAGCACCCTTACCTTCTCCATGCTGCGTGAAAAGCTGGTCGACAAGATCGTTGGCTTTGTGGCGCCAAAGATCATCGGAGGTTCAACTGCCCCATCGCCGGTGGGAGGGGAAGGAATTCCGGTCATGGAGGATGCGATTGAGATCAGGGAATGGAAGACCAGGAGCGTTGGGGAAGATATTGTGATTGAAGGATACATTGTTAAGTGACGAGTGACGAATTACGAGTGACGAGTGAATTTCGGATTTCGGATTTCAGATTTCAGATTTCAGATTTTCTAATTACTAATGACAAATTACCATGTTTACCGGAATTATTGAAGAAACAGGATCGGTGAAATCGGTAAAGCACGGAGCCCGTTCGTCGGTGCTGACCATCCGGGCACATCACCTCCTGGAAGATCTGAAAGTCGGAGACAGCATCAATACAAACGGGGTTTGTCTTACCGTGACGAATTTCACCGGCTACTCATTCACAGCCGATGTGATGCCTGAGACGATCCTGAGAAGCGCCATGAAAGAGCTAAAAATCGGTGATCCGGTCAATCTTGAAAGGGCCCTACAGCTGAACGGCCGGCTGGGAGGACACCTGGTCAGTGGCCATGTAGACGGGGTCGGCTCCATCCGCCTGATCAGGAAGGATGATAATGCCCTCTGGATCTCCATCGAAGCGTCGGCCGGCCTTTTGCGGTACATTGTGGAGAAAGGCTCTGTCGC
>JBAXRT010000209.1:0-3303 GCA_037131065.1 bacterium
CACGAAGGGGGCACGAAGATCCACGAAGAAAGGATGATTTTATGGAGTTTGAGTCAGTATCTAACGGAATTATTAGTGCAGCGATTGAAGTACACAGATCCCTTGGTCCGGGTATGCTTGAATCAGCTTATGAAGAATGCATGGTTTACGAACTTCTCAGCAGGGGTTTGATCATTGAGAGGCAAAAACCAGTACCCGTAATATATAAGGAAATAAAACTTGATTGTGGTTACCGGCTTGATCTGCTAGTAAATAAAAGTGTAATTATCGAATTGAAATCAATAGATGCGATTGCTCCTGTGCATGTCGCGCAGATCCTGACCTACATGAGATTCTCCGGGATTAAAACAGGATTGCTGATCAATTTCAATGTGACCCTTTTAAAGAATGGCCTGAAACGGTATGTTTTATAACTTCGTGTCCCTTCGTGCCCCCTTCGTGGACCTTCGTGAAATAAAAAAAAGGCCGACCCTTTTCCGGGTCAGCCTTTCAAACTGGTAGTCTAAAGGTTACTTTTTCTTAGCGGCTTTCTTTGCAGCCGGTTTTCCCTTGCCCTGCTTGATCACTGCCTGGGCAGCGGCAAGCCTTGCAATGGGTACGCGGAATGGTGAACAGCTAACGTAGTTGAATCCAAGTGAATGACAGAATTCAACGGAAGCAGGTTCGCCGCCATGTTCGCCGCAGATACCGATCTTCAGGTCTTTTCTTACGGAACGGCCTTTCTCAACTGCAATCTTCATCAGCTGACCTACCCCGGCGAAATCGATCACCTGGAAGGGATCAACCGGGAGGATCTTCTGTTCAACATATTCGGGAACGAATCCACCAATGTCGTCGCGTGAGAATCCGAAGGTCATCTGGGTCAGGTCGTTGGTCCCGAAGGAGAAGAACTGGGCCGTCTGTGCGATCTGGTCGGCGGTCAGCGCAGCACGCGGTATCTCTATCATTGTCCCTACCAGGTGAGGGATCGCTTTCATTTTGAACTTCTTGCAAACCTCGGCGTAGATCTTGTCAATGATCATATACTGGTGTTTCAGCTCCTTTTCGGTGCAGGTTACCGGGATCATGATCTCGGGGAAGACCTTCTTCTTTGCCTTCAGCAGCTCGGCTGTGGCTTCAAAAATAGCCCGGATCTGCATTTCGGTGATCTCAGGGTAGGTTATGCCTAGCCGGACACCGCGGTGACCCATCATCGGGTTGGTCTCATGAAGGGCATCGGCACGGCGGTCGAACTCCTGCATGGATATTTTCAGGCTGTCGGCGATCTTTTTTCGTCCCTCTTCATTCAGGGGGATGAACTCATGAAGCGGTGGATCCAGCGTGCGGATGGTTACGGGGTATCCGTCCATGGCAGCCAGGGTTTGCTTGATATCTTCCTTAACAAAAGGATAGAGCTCATTCAGGGCCTTGCGTCGCTCCTGTTCGGTGTTGGACGCGATCATCTTGCGCAGGATGAAGAGTGGTTTCTCGGCATTCTTTCCATAGAACATATGCTCGGTACGGAAGAGTCCGATCCCTTCGGCTCCGAAAGCGCGTGCCTTTGCAGCATCTTCAGGTGTGTCGGCGTTGGTGCGGATCTTCATGGTGCGGATTGTATCGCAGAGTTTCATGAAGGCCTGGAAATCGGGATTCTCCTCAGCGGCCTTGATCATCGGGATCTGGCCGTTATAGATGTATCCCTTTGATCCGTTCAGTGAGATATAATCACCCTCTTTAAGAGTAATGTTGTCAACTTTAAGCGTCTTCTTACCCGCTTCGATCTTCAGGGTTCCGGCGCCGACAATGCAGCATTTTCCCCAGCCGCGTGCCACGAGGGCTGCGTGACTGGTCATGCCTCCGCGGGCAGTAAGGATCGCCTGTGCGGAACGCATCCCTTCAATATCCTCGGGATTGGTCTCTTCGCGGACAAGGATCACAGTCTTTCCCTTCTTTGCCCAGGCAACGGCCTCTTCGGATGTAAATACGATCTGGCCGGTAGCGCCGCCGGGACCTGCAGGAAGACCCTTGGCAAAGGGCTTGGTACTCTTTTCAGCCTTGGGATCAAGGATCGGGTGAAGCAGCTCATCAAGCTGTGACGGTTCAACGCGGGAGACGGCCTCCTCCTTTGAAATGAGTTTTTCTTTGTACATGTCAAGTGCCATCTTGACGGCGGCAGGACCATTCCTTTTACCAACACGACACTGAAGCATATAGAGCTTACCATCCTGGATAGTGAACTCGATGTCGAGCATGTTGCGGTAATGGGTCTCCAGGTTTACCTGGATCTTGTGAAGGTCCTTATAGACTTTTGGCATCGCGGTTTCCAGCGACTCGAGATGGCGGGTATGTTCATTTTTACCGATCTCGTTGATGGGGTTCGGTGTCCTGGTTCCTGCCACGACATCTTCGCCCTGGGCATTGGCTAACCATTCGCCGTAAAAGTAGTTCTCTCCGGTAGCCGGATTACGGGTGAAAGCAACACCGGTTGCAGAGGTATCGCCCATGTTGCCGAACACCATCGACTGCACGTTGACGGCGGTTCCCCATTCATCAGGGATGCCTTCAAAACGACGATAAGAGTTGGCTCTTTTACCATTCCAGCTCTGGAATACAGCGCCGATCGCGCCCCACAACTGTTCCATCGGGTCTTCGGGGAAGGATTTTCCAAGGACCTCTTTTACTTTCTTTTTGTAGATATCGATCAGTTTTTTCAGATCATCGGCTGTGAGCTGGGTATCGCTGTAATATCCTTTGGATTCCTTCATCTTATGAAGTTCACGTTCCAGCTGAACGCGGACACCCTTTCCTTCTGCTGGTTCCAGTCCTGCGGCCTTTTCCATTACCACATCCGAATACATCTGGATGAGACGGCGCTGGGAATCATATACAAAACGGGGATTATTGGTTTTTTTGATCAGTCCTTCGCGGGTAAAATCGTTCAGACCGACGTTGAGCACGGTCTCCATCATGCCAGGCATCGAGGCGCGGGCACCCGACCTGACTGAAACCAGCAGGGGGTTCTTTTTATCTCCAAAGATGGCGCCCATCTCTTTTTCCGTTCTTTTCAGACAATCGGCAACCTGTTTCTTCAACTCCTTCGGGTAGTTTTTCTTGTTCTGCTGGTAGTGAGTACATACCTCGGTTGTGATTGTAAAACCGGCGGGAACCGGAAGACCGATGTTCACCATCTCGGCGAGGTTTGCACCCTTGCCGCCAAGGAGGTTCTTCATATCGGCTTTTCCTTCTGCCTTTTTACCACCGAAAAAATATACGTACTTTTTTTCTTTAGCTTGATTTGCCATGGTTTACAGTGTTTTGGTTTAT
>JBAXRT010000210.1:0-3297 GCA_037131065.1 bacterium
CGGATAAACGGATTATGTATTTTTTCATACCCGATGGTCGTTTCCGGACCATGACCGGGATAAACGGTGGTTGCATCGGGCAGGGTAAAGAGCTTGCCTTTAATGCTTCCCATCAGCAGGTTGAAATCGCCGGATGGCAGATCCGTCCGGCCGATGGTGTCTTTGAACAAAACATCGCCGGTCATTACAAAACCTTGTTCCTGTTGATAAAGGCAAATGCTGCCTTCAGCATGCCCCGGGGTGTAAAAGACCTTTAAACCTGAATTACCGAAGTGGATTACATCCCCGTCTTCAAGGTACCCTTTTGGCGGTGGAAACCGGTCAAGCTGGTAACCAAATGACAGACCGATCTCCCTGGCAGCAATGAAAAACGGGACACTGGTCTTATGGTACTCCGGGAAAACAGAATAAGTATCGGCAATGAACTGGTTCCCGAGTATATGATCGACATGACAATGGGTATTAAGATGCCGGACCAGCTTTAACCGGTTCCTCGTGATGTAATCGGTTAATTCCTTTTGCTCACTCTTCTCATAACAGGCAGCATCGATGATGATACACTCCTTTGATTCGTCATACAGAAGATACGTGTTCACAAGGAATGTATTGAAAACAAATCGGTTTATATGGTTCATGAGAATCTCTTTATCGGGCAGGCGCTGCAAAGATATGAAAATGCACAGGAATGCTCCCCACATTTAAAATAATCGTACTTTAGCTGCTCCATTGCTATCTTCCTGTAAAATGAACTATGACGACTTCGGTATGTAATAACAAAGCATTTTTGTTTATCAAAGCGCCCTGGTTCATTCTTCTCCTTTTGATTTTTTTATCTTTTCATTCACCGGCACAATTCTATAATGGCAGCCAGCTTACCTTCGGCAAGAGCCGCGTCCAGTATACCGATTTCCTTTGGACCTATTTCCGGTTCGACCGGTTCGATACTTACTTTTACCAGAACGGGAAAGAATTGGCTCAGTATACGGCAGAATATGCCGATAAGCACATTAAGGAAATCGAGTTGAACCTGCAATCGAACCTGGAGGAGAAGATCCAGTTCATCATCTTCAACTCCCTGACCGACCTGAAACAAAGTAACATCGGTATTACCGGCGATTGGGACTACTATAACACCGGGGGGGTCACCCGGATCATCGGAGGGAAGGTCATGCTTTTTTTCGACGGTAATTACGACCATTATGACCAGCAGATCAGGTCGGGGATTGCCCAGGTCATCCTCAATAATATGATCTATGGAACCGGTATCGGCGCCCAGATCAAGAATAACGCATTGTTCACCATGCCCGAATGGTATATGAATGGGCTGATATCCTATGTTTCCAGGAAATGGGATCCGGAGATAGAAAACTTCGTACGGGACGCTGTTCTGAACGGACAATATGAAAAATTCAACAGCCTCAGCGGTATCGAAGCAACCTATGCAGGTCATGCCCTCTGGAACTACATTGCGATGAAATTCGGTCCGGCTTCCATTCCGAACATCGTTTATATGGCACGCCTTAGCCGTAACGTGGAAAAGGGTTTCCAATACGTAGTAGGCTTTTCCTTTAAAAGCATCGTGAGTGAATGGCTTAATTTCTACAAGGACATCTTCAGCGCCCAGGACATCGGAAAATCAAACCCGGCAGGAAAGCTTCTAAATCCGAAAAAAAAGCCTGACCGCATCTATCGCGGATTAAAAGTGAGTCCCGATGGCAATTCGGTAGCCTATTGTACGCATGAGCTTGGTGTTTATAAGGTTTTTCTCCAGGATCTGGAGACCGGGAAGAAGAAAAAAATCTACCGTGGTGGCTACCGCCTGGCCGACCGCCCCGATTATTCGTTTCCCCTGGCCGCATGGCACCCCAGTGGAAGGATCCTGGCTATCCTCGTAGAACGAAAAGGAGAACCCTGCCTTTATTTATACAACCTGGAAGAAAAGAAGTTTGAACATCAGATCCTCTACAACTTTGACCATATTCTCGATATGTCATACAATGATGAAGGGACCCTGCTGGTCTTTTCAGCCATTATCAAAGGACAATCAGATATCTTCGTCTATAATATTGCTGCCGGCTCATATGAACAGATCACCGGTGATATCTATGACGATCTGAACCCACGGTTCATCAACCATTCCACAGAGATCATCTTTTCTTCGAACCGGCCGGGCGATACCATACGGTTTAATCAACCGCTCAACATCGATAAACTGACTTTTAGCCACGATCTTTTTATCTATAAATATTCAGCCAGGAAAAATGTCCTTCAACGCATCACCCGGACCAGGGACGCCAGTGAGACCCAGCCCCAACCTTATTCCGGAAACTATTTTGCTTTCCTGAGTGAGGAAAATGGTATCGTGAACCGTTACCTGGCCCGCTTCGACAGCGTCATTGCCTTTGTAGATACGACAACCCATTACCGGTATGTTACATCCATCATCCCCGTTACCAATTACTCAAGGAATATCCTGGAATTCGATGTTTCTCCCAAAGCCGCAAAGATCGCTGAAGTGGTTTATCAGAACCGGAATTACCGGATGTTTGTCGAAGACCTGATCCTGCCGAACCATGTATCAAAGGTCGAGCTCTCACCGACCTATTTCAAAGATTATGCAGCACGGCTTACCAAAAACCAAAAAGCCAGGCAAAAAGCAGATACCCTGACGCCGGTCATGCCGGAACCTGTGAAAAGCCCGGAAAAGAAACACTTTACTTCTGTCCGCCTGAGTGAGATAGCCCCCGAAATCCGGCAAAAGGGAGATACAACGGACATGGCAAGTGCCCAGCGCCCCCAGCCCTTCTCCATCCTTAACGATACCACCGGAAAAGGCTGGCTTCTGGGTGGCGGAAAAGCGGCCCGGAAAGATACCCTGAATAAATACCGGAATGCGAAACAGCTGAACTACAATGTCGAATACTTTATCGACCAGATGGTGACCCAGATCGACTTCACCTATCTTAATTTTGCCTATCAGCCGTTTACCGGCAGTGTAACACCCGATTTCATCAATCCCGGACTGAATGGTCTGTTCATGGTCGGGATCACCGACCTGATGGAAGATTACCGCATTACCGGTGGGCTCCGTGTTAACTTCAACCTGATCAATAACGAATACCTGTTCAGCTTTACCCATTACCGCAAACGCCTTGACCATCAGATAACCTTTCACCGGAAAGCTGTGGAGGAGATAGGAATGTTTGCCTTGATCCGGCATAAGATCCATGAATTGTATTATACGGTCACCTATCCCTTCAATCCGGTACTGAATATCAAGGGGACAGCTTCTATCCG
>JBAXRT010000211.1:0-3284 GCA_037131065.1 bacterium
AGCTTCGATGGATGTGATGCTGCTGCTTTCGCTCCAGATATTTTTCGGCTATCTGTTCCAGGTAGCCGGGATCGTGATCATGATCTTTATGCTTGGACTCATGGCGGGAGCTGGTTTGAAAAGAGGGTTTTTCCTTCCGAATGCCCCAAGGATGATGCTTGTTCTGCAGCTTCTTCTTTCGGTTTTATCCCTCTTCATTCCCATTGCTCTTATACTCCTCTCCGGTCCCGGGGTTCCGGGGTTTGTGATCCAGGCTTCGGTTGGCTTTCTGATACTCCTGGTATCGTTCCTGGTCGGAACAGAGTTTCGTATTGCATCCTTCCTGAAAAGGGATAATCTCTCTGCCGGTGTCAGCGGAAATTATTCGGCCGAACTTGCCGGAAGCGCCATCGGTGCCCTGGTCGTGACCCTCTACCTGATCCCGGTCCTTGGATTTGTATTGACAGGCGCCGTGATTGCCTTGCTGAACCTGGCCAGCGCGGCCGTGCTTTTCTTCCGGGGTAAAAATGCCGTATCTTTGTGATGGAGCAAACAGGCGTATGTCAGGTCAGATGAACCCGAAAAAAAAACCGAACAAGATCACGAAACGCGATTTTTTGCGCATGAGCCTGGCCGGCCTTGGAACCGCTGTGGCCGGGCTTCAACCCACCCAACTAATTGGCAAAAACATCTCATTTATGGAAACCTCATCACCCGGCCTGGCCGGAGGTCTCGGGAAATACAGCAAGGAATCCCCTTATTATATCGTTACCCCGAAGGGGGTGAGATGCCAGATCTGCCCCAATCAATGCACTCTCCGGGAGGGACTTGAGAGCATCTGCCGTACACGGACCGTAAAGAATAACAAGCTATACACGATCGCATACGGCAACCCGTGTTCCATGCACATCGACCCGATCGAGAAGAAACCGCTCTTCCATTTCCTCCCGGCTGCCAAAAGTTTCTCCATTGCAACGGCCGGATGCACGCTCTCATGCATGAACTGCCAGAACTGGGAGATTTCCCAGAAGAGTCCGAAGGAGACGCAGAATTTCGAACTTTTCCCCCCGGATGTTGTTGAGGAGGCGGCTAAGAACGGCTGCAAAACCATCGCTTTTACTTATTCAGAGCCGACAGCCTTTTACGAGTACATGTTCGACACGGCAAAGCTGGCCAGGGCCAGGGGGATTAAAAACCTTTTAATCTCTAACGGGTATATCAATGCAAAACCGCTTCGTGATCTTGCAAAGTACATTGATGCAGCGAACATAAACCTTAAGTCATTCAAAGAGGAGATCTATGCCACTCTGAATGGCGGCAGTCTGCAACCGATCCTGAATACATTGAAAATATTGAAAGAAGAGGGTGTCTGGCTCGAGATTACCAATCTGATCGTTCCCACCTGGACCGACAAGATGGATATGATCACTGAGATGTGCGAATGGTTGGTCAAGAGCGGGTTTGCCGACACCCCGCTTCACTTCAGCAGGTTTTTTCCTCTTTACAAACTCACAAGCCTGCCATACACCCCGGAAGCAACCCTGGAGAAGGCCTATCATATCGCCGAAAAGGCAGGGATTAAATACATCTACATCGGGAATGTTCCCGGTACGCCTCATGAGAGCACTTTCTGTCCCTCCTGTAAAAAAGTTGTCCTCGAACGGCGCGGGTTTTATATCGCCGCCAATAACCTCAAATCCGGCAACTGCAAGTTTTGCGGGACGAAAATCGCAGGTGTCTGGAGTTAATTTGCTTTTTTCACCACAGTAGGCACAATAGATCACAGTAATATCACATTAGTTTATCGAACAGTTCTATTGTGCCCTGTTGTGTCTATTGTGGTGAAGGACCTAAATGAAACTCATGATGCCAAATATTAAGCCCTATCGGCAGATGATCTGAAAAGCCGCCATTGTACCTTGGTCCGACGTAGGTGCGGTTGGGTTTGGAGCCAAAGTAGCGCTGGTCGTCGCTGAAAAGGAAGTCGAGTTTGATGATGCGTGAATCCTGAAAATCTGAATGAAGACCATTGGTTCCCCTGTACATACTTTTTGAAATGATGAACTGATCGAGAATGCTCCAGTTGCCTTGGTACTTGATAGTACCTTCCTTATTCAATTTAGGAAACATCAGGTTTATGAGGCTTCCGGGCAGGAGAGAGGTTGTGTCGCCGGTGGCTCCCAGGATTGTAAAGATACTTGCCTTGTCGGGTTCATCATTGAAATCACCCATCATCAGGATGTTTGCTTCGGGGCTGGCCATGAGGACCGAATCGGCCAGTTTCCGGAGGATCTTCGCTACACAGTCCCTCCGTGGCTGGGATTCGTTATAGCCACCTCTTCGGGAGGGCCAGTGGTTGACGAAAATGTGAAGAGTGTCAGTGTCAAATATCGTCCCCTTCACCATAAGGATCTCACGGGTCTGAGCGGTTGTATCGAAAGGAAACCGAATGGTGACGGTTTTGGACATGATAATCCTGAATTCATCCGGCCGGTAGATCATGGCCACATCGATTCCCCGGGCATCAGGCGATTCGTGGTGCAGGATCCTGTATTTCCAGGAACTGAGGGGCGTTTCATAGATTAGTTTATTAAGGACATAGCGGTTCTCAACCTCACACATTCCAACGATGGCCGGTGGTTCCCAGCCGCCAACGGTAATCAGGGTCTTTGCAAGGAGGTTGAGCTTTCTCCTGAACTTAGAATAGCTCCAGTGTTTTGCACCTGCCGAAGTGAACTCATCGTCGAGGGTTGTTGTGTCATCGTATGGATCATAAAGATTTTCAACATTCCAGAAAACAACCCTGACATTTTGACTTTTTTTTTTATTGAATCTGAATTGGCACACTTTTCGGAAGTGTTGCTGCAGTGTCTTTTTGTCATGTCAGGGAAGAGAAAAATGATCCCTGGAACTATCATAAGGCATTGAAATACAATCGTTCTCATGATTTATGTGTTTTGAAACAACGGGAACCGAAATTTTATTGTCTACACTTAATCGGGGAAGGTCCTGAAAGGTGATACTGGAAACAGCGAAAACTCTTAACATAATATTAACAGGACCTTAACGAATATTAACAGGATGAATATAATATGGGATCTTTCAAAGCGTTTTGGAGTGAAAAATAATATTTAACCCATCCCTGCGACTCTAACCAACATGGAGACAAACGTGGGGAACAAACTTAAAAATGGCTGATACTATGAAAAAGTTCGTTGGATTTTTTTTGATCGCTCTGGCTGGTGGTTTGGTTTCGCTGGGCTTATACAAAGCGTTTGAAAAGAAACCTGTTTACATCCATGCCG
>JBAXRT010000212.1:0-3183 GCA_037131065.1 bacterium
GATCGAGCAGGCTGAAAAGTTCCTGGCCATCCAGGGCAGGACTCCGCAGCAGATCCGCAAAACCATCTTAGCCGCCCAGGATCTGGCGGTTGTCACCGGCCAGACTTTGGAAAAGGCTGTCGAAGACCTTGACGGAACGATGGAAGGCAGGCTTGCAAAAGGGTTGCAAAAACTTTCCAGTCAGTTCAAAGACCTATCGAAAGAGCAGCTCTACCATGGCGCTGCGATTGATATTGTTGCCAAAAAGTACAAAGGACTGGCAGAAGAAGAAATGCAAACCACCGAAGGCCGGTTGATACTGCTTGGGAAAAGCTGGAAAGCATTACAACGGACAATCGGCGAGGCATTTCTTGGAATTGATGGAATGCTTGATGGACTTGTGCAAGGAGCAACGCAAGCTCTAAACACGGTCAAAAAACTCTTCGAAATGCCGATGGCTGAAAAATACAAGCAAGAGCAGGAAAGTTTGAATGCCCTTGTTTTTCAGATTCAGGCCACCAACACAAACCAGGCGGAACGAAACCGTTTGATCGATGATCTTCGCCAGAAATACCCTGAGTTCCTTGGCAGCATGAAAGATGAAGATGTTACCAACCAGCTGCTGGCAAAACACCTCGAAGAAGTCAATTATCAGTACATGGAGAAGATCCGCCTGGCGCAGTCTGAGGATAAACTCAAAGACATTGCCGAAGCCCAGGCAAAAGCTTCGAAAAAACTTTCCGAAGCTGAAGGAGAAAGAAATAAAATCCTGGCCAGGTCAATGGATTTATTATATCAATCAAAGCCAGCGTATGCTGCATTGATGGAACAGGCAACTTCCCTGGAAGAAAAGATAAAACTGGTTAAACAATATTGGGGAGCCGGAGGTGGAACCACCGGGACCGCCAGTGAATTCCTGGAAGCAGCCGAAAAAGCAAAACAGGCTGCTGAAAAAATGAAGGTTTATGGAGTTCAATTTAAAGATGAACAGCTCAAGATTGCCGAAGAGGCCGTGAACTCTTCACTAAACCTCAATAACAGCCTGGATATGGTTTCCAATCAGATCCTCACCATTGCCATGCAAACAAAAGATGAAACTCTCAAGATGGTAATCAAGACTGAATTGGAGGACCGCGAGCGTACCCATAAAATGGTTCAGGACCGAAAAGCCGAATTCAAGGAAGAACTTGATTGGAAGAAAATGTCGATCGATCAGCTCAATGATTATATCTCAAAAGGTAGGGAAGCGGATGCAACCAATACTGACCGGACCAACATGCGAAAGGCGACCGATGAATTGAACAGCCGGGTCAAATCTGGTGACAAGATCAGGGAAGCCTACAAGAACCTGATGGATTCCCTGAAGGAAATTGAAGGAAAGAACTATGCTGACAAATTCACCCAGACCCAGCAGGAGATAAGAAATGTAGAAGAAAAGTATGATACCCTGATCAAAATGGCTTTGAAATTCAAAGCTGATAACGAAAAGGTTTTATCGCCAGAACAGAAAAAAGGAATCGATGACAATGTATCTTCTTTAGAAGTTCAGCGGGATTCTCAGATCAAACAAGTGCTGCTTCAGGCGGAACATGTCTTTGCGGAAGATGTAAAGAAAATTCATGAAAACTTAAGGGTGGCCCGAATGAGCATCACCCAGCGGCAAATCTATGAGGTCAATAAAAAGTACGAGGATGCCCGCAAAGAGATCCTCGGGGCGATAGAGTTTGCCTATAAAGAAGAAGTTGCTGCCGCTGAAGGTAATGCTGAAAAGATCATTCAGGCAGAAAAGAACAAAGCTGCTGCACTCAAAGCAATCCAGAAGGATTTGGATGCATTGAAAAAGGGTCAGAAGCAGGAGACCGCCGATGCAAAGAAACAAGGAGATACGAAGTTTGAGGATGATCTGAATAATCTCAAACTCAAAGGCGAACGTGATCTGGCATTGGGAAAAGATAAAATCCAGCTTGAGGTCAATGCCAGGTACAAAAAGCTGCTGGAAGAAAACCTGGGAGATGAACAACATACCGCCGAGATCAAAAAACAAATCTCCGAAGAAGTTGCAGCAAAACAACTCCAACTCTCCAGGGAGACAGCCAAGAAGGTGGCCGATGATGCTATCTCACTGGCAAAAGGCGCAGTGGATGGCCTCTCTTCGATTTTCTCCATTCAGACCGATGCTGAAAACCAGCAGCTAAAGCAGGACGAAGAAGCGAACAACAAGAAGAAAACAAATTTAAGGGCGCAGCTTGATGCCAAGCTTATTTCAAAGTCCCAGTATGATTCGCAGGTCGATAAAATGGACAAAGAGCTGGATAAGAAAAAGAAAAAGATGGAACATGATCAGGCTGTCAGGAATAAAGAAGTGGCTTTGTTCAACGCGCTGATCAGTGTGGCCACGGCAGTTGCAACGGCCTTGAGCGCTGGTCCCGGAGTCGGGATTGTGCTCAGCATCATCACTGCCGCCCTTGGCGCCATCCAGATCGGTTATATCCTGAGCCAGAAGGTACCGGAAGCTGCCAGGGGCCGCTACTCGGTAATTGGCCAGGATGATAATAAACTCTACCGTGATGTTCCCTTTGTTGATTCTCCGCAGACCGGATTGTATGCCTCGCCAACACTGATCAGCGAGACCGGCCAGGAGAACGTCATTGATCCAAAAACGACCAGGAACCTGATGGTCAACTACCCTCATGTTATTGATGCGATCAATTTTGCAAGGGTGCCGCAAAGGGCCGCCGGTAATTATCCTCAGAATTCTTCTCCACCAATCCCGGCCCAGCAATCTCAGCCAATATACGAGCAGGGATTACTTGCAGCGCTCAGTGAATTCAATGCACATGCCAGGGAAGGCATCAGAACATTTGTCGTTTACGATGATATCCGCGATGCTTCCAAAATCATGACCGATATTGAAAAGAATACTAAAATAGGCTGATATGCTCTCACTCGTCGTTAATGGAACTTCGCTTGATTTAAGCCAGGATTTCTCAATCACCTTGAAATTTTCATCACCGATCTTTAACACGGTCGGAGATTATACCTATCCCTTCAAAATTCCGGTAACACCCTTAAACCTCTCTACGCTTGGTTTTAAACACAGGGTGGAAAATTCAGGGGATCCTTATGAGGAATACAACGCTTCATTGTTCTATAACGATCTGCTTTTGCTTGAAGGCATTTTGCGCATTACCAAGGCTCAGACTG
>JBAXRT010000213.1:0-3176 GCA_037131065.1 bacterium
ATTGATTCATACAGGGACAACCCTTTTTCCTCTGCCTTGTAACGCATGGTTTGAATAACCTGGTCGATCATTTCACGCAAAGAAAAATCAATGGTCTCCAGTTCTATTTTTCCGGCTTCAATTTTGGCAAGGTCTAAGATATCATTCAGGATGTGCAGCAAAATGCCCGACGATTTTTTAATTCCATCGAGATAGGGCTGCTGATCGCTCCTGGGATTCTTGTCGATCAGAAGGTTGGTCATACCCATTACAGCATTCATCGGCGTGCGGATTTCATGGCTCATGTTGGCCAGGAACTGCTGCTTGAATTGTTCCGACTGTTCAGCCCGCATACGCATCTGCTCAGCGTAATCTTTCTCCGCGGCTATTTGCCTGTTCTTCTCCTCCAGTTGTTTCCTTGTTTTCTGGATATACCAGAGGCGTAAAATGATCCCGATGATAATCAGAAAGAGAAAAGCTCCGCCAATCAGGTAATTCCGATGCTGTCTCTCCTTCTTTTGCTGAAGGTCTCGGATGGCAGATTTCTTTTGTTCGTCAAAAAAATCGATCTCGTACTGGGCAACATTGTTTTCGTTTTGATTTTCAGCCAATGAGTCATGTAACCCGAAAAATTGTTTTGCATAAACCATAGCCTTTAAAGGAGTTCGTGATGCCAGATAAAAATCAAAAAGTTCATTCTGGTACTTGAGCATCAAAGTGGCTGATTGCACTGAACAGGCTTCCTTATAGGCCTTCAACAGGTGCTTTTCTGCCATCAGCAAATTGTTGCCCTGTTGATAATACCAGTAAAACAAATAATCAACTTCAACCTTACCCTGCACTCCTTCAACAGGCATGTCCAGGCTGTCGGTCAGAATTTTTAGTTTCTGCAGATGCCTGCAGGCCTCTTCCATGTTATCAAGCTGAAGGTAGATCTCAACAGCCGTTGCATAGAGGACGGCACAGTTTTCAATCTTGTACGATTTTATTCCAAGCATAAACGCACTGTCGATGTATTTCAGCGCCTCATCATACCTTCCCTGGTCTTTTAAAACGATGGCCCGGGTCATCCTGCAAAACTGCGATCTTAAGCTGTCATGATTTTCTTGAGCAATGGAGTCGGCTATTCTCAGATAATGGGTTGCCCGGTCCCCGTTGCCCCAATTATTGTAAACAGAGCCGATTACGGATAGTTCTTCCCCATACCCAACCTGTGAAAATGGCTGGTAGAAATCCCTGGCTTTGAAATAGTAGGTCAATGCCTGGTTATATTCTCCCTTTACGTTGAAATATCCCGCGATGCCATGATAGCAGGCTCCAATATTTTCAGAAGGTCCGGTTACCAGGTATTTAAACAGTTTCGCCCTGTAATAGTTGAGTTTGTCGTCCTGTCGCCCCAGTTGATTGAAAAGAATACGGATAGAGGTAAGATAGCTGTTAAAGGGGAAAATCCGCCCGGTTTTATCAAATTCATCAATCATTTCCCGGAACAGGAGGAGGGCGGAGTCAGGTTTGTTCCTTTTCAGGTACTCCTGTCCTTCGATCATCAGAAGATAGGGCTTCGGGTCGGCTGCATGAATCTTGTTGTTCAACATCAGCAACTCATTCAGGAGTTTTATCGTGGTATCGGGAGAGTACAGGTTATGGGCAAGGTTGACCAGGGCATCGAGTGCCTTGAAACGATCCGTTTCTGAAAGAGTTTTTTTTCTGGCGTTTGAGATTATTTCTTCCATGAAAGGCTCGGTAAACTTCGTACGTGCAAGACCTGCCTGAAGTGAGACAATTAAAACAAAGAGGAGAAGGGTGTATTTTTTCATGCTGAACGCTGAACGGGGAGTTGTTTTCAAAAGTACGAAATCCATCTAACGTACGCTCAAGATTCCCTGCGTGGTTTGCATTCTACTCAACGGAGTACCCGAATCTCTTCAGCGCCCGGTCATCTTCCCGCCAGTCTTTGGCGACCTTCACGCGCAATTCCAGGAAAATGTGTTTATCCAGGAATGCTTCGATATCACGTCTTGCATCGGTACCCAGTTTTTTTATTGCTGATCCCTGGTGGCCGAGTAATATTCCCTTCTGGGTTTCCCTGGCAACGTATATCGTTGCAGTGATCCGGGTGAGATGTTCTTCTTCCTTAAACGATTCAACGGCCACTTCGGTGGAATATGGGACTTCCTGCGAAAAGTTCAGCAGGATCTTCTCCCGGATGATCTCTGAGACAAAAAAACGCTGGCTGCGGTCGGTGAGTTCATCTTTGGGATAAAATGCCGGTGATTCGGGCAGATGGTGCAGGATGGCCTTGAAAACCTGGTCAAGATTGAGGTTATGCAATGCCGACACAGGCAGCACGGTGGCCTTCTCCATGATCTTCATCCATTTGGCGACCTCGGCTTCAAGCACCTCCATGTTTCCAAGATCGATTTTATTGATGACAACAATTACTGGAGAAGTGGTCTCTTTCAGCTTTCGCAAAATATCTTCCTGATGGAAATCATTGCCAGGTTCGGTAACCAGCAGAATCACATCGGCGTCATCCAGGGCTGCAAATACGGCCGACATCATGGCCCGTTGCAATTTATAATGCGGGTTGATCACGCCGGGCGTATCGGAATAGATGATCTGGTAATCATCTCCGCTGAAAATTCCCATGATGCGGTGGCGGGTGGTTTGGGCCTTGGGGGTAATGATCGACAGCCGCTCGCCCAGCAATGCGTTCATGAGGGTGGATTTCCCGACATTCGGATAGCCAATGATTGAGACGAATCCAGCTTTGTGTGACATATTTTTTATTGAATGTTGCATAACACAGAAACAAACTCTATCTTTGCACCGCGAGAGAAAGTACAAAGGTACTCAAAAATATATTGCGGGGTGGAGCAGTGGTAGCTCGTTGGGCTCATAACCCAAAGGCCATAGGTTCGAATCCTATCCCCGCTACTCTGAAAGTCAGACACTTGTCTGACTTTTTTTTTGTCCTTCGATTCGTGAGGTAAGGAACCGAGGTAAGGAGAAATCCTTGGTTATACTGTCTTTGACAGTGATTCTTCCCATTTCTGGTGCGATGATATATTCCTCAAGCCCCCTATGTTGTTCGAGCCCACATTTATCCTCTAATACTTTGTTCAATTCAGGTATGAGGGGCAATTGTCTATTCCGGTGAAAGTGTACCACCTATTCCGGTCGAAAGTGTACCACTT
>JBAXRT010000214.1:0-3172 GCA_037131065.1 bacterium
ATAAGAAAGAGGGACTGGCGCTGAGCAGCGAGGAAATTGGTTATCTTACCGGCCTCAGCCGAAAACTCAGGCGCAGCCTGACCGATAGCGAAGTATTCGGTTTCTCCCAGGTCAATTCTGAACATTGCCGTCACAAGATCTTCAACGGCGCCTTCATCATCGACGGGAGGGAGATGCCGGAATCGCTCTTTTCCCTGATCAGAAAAACTTCGAAACAAAACCCGGGATTGCTTGTTTCCGCCTATAAAGACAACGTGGCATTCATTCTGGGACCGGCCATTGACCAGTTTGCCCCGGAACGCCAGGATATTGCCGGGTTTTTTGCCATCAAAGAGATTGAATCGGTCATTTCACTCAAGGCCGAGACCCATAATTTCCCGACAACCGTTGAACCCTTCAACGGGGCGGCCACTGGTTCGGGCGGTGAGATCCGCGACAGGATGGCAGGGGGAAAGGGCAGTATACCGCTTGCCGGAACGGCTGTCTATATGACCTCCTATCCAAGGCTTGAAGGAGGAAGAAGCTGGGAAAAAACGATTGAGGCCAGGGAGTGGCTTTACAAGAACCCCGAAGAGATCCTTATCAGGGCCTCCAATGGTGCCAGCGATTTTGGAAATAAGTTCGGGCAGCCCCTTATCTGCGGCTCCCTGCTTACCTTCGAACATGTTGAGAACGGGAAGAACTTCGGTTACGATAAGGTCATCATGCTGGCCGGCGGCGTGGGGTTTGCGAAAAAATCCGACAGCCTGAAGGAATCCCCGGAGGGTGGCCAAAAGATCATCGTCATGGGGGGTGACAACTACCGGATAGGCATGGGAGGAGGAGCTGTCTCTTCGGTTGCAACAGGCGAGTATGGGAATTCCATTGAACTGAACGCCGTCCAGCGCTCGAACCCCGAGATGCAGAAACGCGTCTTCAACGCCATCAGGGCCATGACCGAAATGGACCACAACCCGGTCATCTCCATCCACGACCACGGCGCCGGCGGCCATCTTAACTCATTATCCGAACTGGTCGAGGAGACCGGCGGAACGATCAACATCGATTCCCTGCCCGTTGGCGATCCGACCCTCTCTGCGAAAGAGATCGCCAGCAATGAATCCCAGGAGAGAATGGGACTGGTGATCAGGACCGAGGACCTGACGTTGCTTAAAGATATTGCTGCCCGCGAACGGGCCCCGATCTACGAGGCAGGAGATACAACGGGAGACCATCAGCTTGTTTTCCGAGACAGGAGGGACGGCAGCAGTCCGGTCGACCTCAGCCTTTCCGATTTCTTCGGGAAGCCCCCGAAGACCATCATGAAGGACAATGCAGTCCCGGTAATCTATTCTCAGCCTGTTTATAACCCTGCACGGCTTGGTGAATACCTCGAATCCGTCCTGCAGCTTGAGGCGGTGGCCTGCAAGGACTGGCTCACCAACAAGGTCGACAGGGCCGTTTCAGGAAAGATTGCGAAACAGCAGACCTGCGGAACGATCCAGCTTCCGCTCAACAACCTGGGCGTTGTTGCCCTCGATTATAACGGTGAAAAGGGCGTGGCAACATCCATCGGCCATGCCCCTGTTGCCGCAATGGTAGACCCCGTTGCCGGATCCAGGCTCTCTGTTGCGGAGGCCCTGACCAACCTGGTGTGGGCGCCGCTCACACACGGTCTGAAAGGAGTATCCCTCTCAGCCAACTGGATGTGGCCCTGCAAAAACAGGGGAGAAGATGCACGTCTATATGCTGCAGTCAAAGCGGTAAGCGACTTTGCCATTGAGCTGGGCATTAACATTCCGACCGGAAAGGATTCCCTTTCGATGACACAGAAATATCCTGACGGAACCGAGGTGTACTCACCCGGGACCGTTATCATAAGCGCGGTTGCCGAGGTATCGGATGTGAAAAAGGTTGTCAGTCCGGTGTTGCTGGATGTGCCGGGTTCAAAGCTCATCTACATAGATTTTTCAAGGGGCACCATGAAACTCGGCGGTAGCAGTTTCGCCCAGGTGGTGAATGCCATCGGGAATGAGGTCCCTTCGGTTGCGGATTCGGATTATTTCATTAGGGCGTTTAACGTTGTTCAGGATTTGATCAAAAATGATCTGATCCTTGCAGGCCATGATATCTCTGCGGGGGGAGTGATCACCACACTGCTGGAGATGACCTTCCCGGCCAGAGAAGCTGGTATCAAAGCCGATCTCACCGAACTGCAGGAAAGAGATACGGTGAAGCTCCTCTTCAGTGAGAACCCCGGGATCATCATCCAGGTAAAGCAAGTCGAAAAAGCAGCTGAATACCTGAAGGAGTCAAGGGTGGAGTGGATCCCCGTTGGCACAGTCACTACGGAAAGAACGGTTACCATCATCAACGGGAATGAGGGCCACTCTTTTGATATCGATCCGCTACGCGACGCCTGGTTCAGGACCTCATACCTGCTCGACCGGAAACAATCGGGAGAGAAGCTGGCGCTTGAACGTTTTACAAACTATAAAAACCAACCGCTGACCTACCGCTTCCCTGACAATTTTACCGGAAAGGCCGCTGCTCATGGTGCCGACCTCAGACGTAAAACCCCGGCCGGCATCAAAGCTGCCATCATCCGTGAGAAGGGGGTTAACCGCGACCGCGACATGGCATGGGCCATGTATGCAGCCGGCTTTGATGTGAAGGATATCCATATGACCGACCTGGTGAGCGGAAGGGAAAACCTGGAGGATGTGAACTTCATTGCCTTCGTCGGTGGATTCTCCAACTCCGACGTCCTCGGATCAGCCAGGGGATGGGCAGTTGCTTTCCTCTACAATGAAAAAGCAAAACGTGCACTTGATAATTTCTTTGCACGCAAAGATACCCTGAGCCTCGGGGTCTGCAACGGTTGCCAGCTCCTCGTTGAACTGGGGCTGATCTATCCTGAACACAAGGTGCACGCGAAAATGTCGTGGAACGATTCGCACAAATATGAGTGCACCTTTATCGGGCTCGACATCCTCCGGAATAATTCCGTGATGCTGAAATCACTGGCCGGGACAAAACTCGGGATCTGGGTTGCCCACGGTGAAGGGAAATTCAACTTCCCGCTTGAAGAGAAGAATTATCACATCCCGGCAAAATTCAGCTACAGCCGGTACCCGGGGAACCCGAACGGCTCGCAATTCGATGCCGCCTGCATTGCCTCTGCCGACGGCCG
>JBAXRT010000215.1:0-3166 GCA_037131065.1 bacterium
TTTTCCTTTGCATTGAGCATCTGGAAACCGATGATGAACACAATGATGCCCCCTGCAATCTGGAACGCAGGAAGGGTAATCCCGAACATTCTGAAAATAATATGGCCGAAGACGGTAAAAACTGCGATAATGATGAATGCTGCAAGAACAGCTCTCAGCGCAACCTTTTTCTGTGTCCGGTCATCAAAATCCTGCACCATCCCCAGAAAGACAGGGAGATTGCCGATGGGATTCAGCATGGCAAAAAATCCCATAAAAACAGTGATGCCGTGCAGATATATGTCATGTATGTTCATCTACTGAGCTTTTAATGATTTTTATGAAAAAGTTCAGCCTGGCGGATCAGTTCGTTGGCAAGTGACCCCGATAGCGGGTTGGATTTTTTCATTCTTTCCGGGTGCCACTGCACGCCAAGGAGAAACGATTTGCCCTGGGGATCAATCCACTCAATCCCCTCTGTAAGTCCGTCGGTGGAAAGGGCATTGACCTTTAACCTGGTTGAGAGTTTCCCAACGGTCTGGTGGTGATTGGTTGTGACCATGGCAGAATCACATCCGGCAAAGGATCTGAGTAATGAGTTTTTTTCCAGGTAAACAACATGGAAGCAGTGCAGATAATCCTCGCATTGGTGGATTCCGGCATCTTCAATTTCGGAAGGGATATCAGTGGTGAGAGTGCCGCCAAGTGAAACATTGATCAATTGATTTCCGCGGCAAATACCTAAAACGGGCATTTTCAAAGCAAGAGCCTTTTGCAGCAGGGAAAATTCAGCTGTGTCGCGGCGCCGATCAAACCCCGTACATTTCCCGGTATCGGATGTTTTTCCGTAATTCCCGGGGTAGATATCTTCACCACCAGTGAGAAGCAAGGCGGAGCATTCGTCAAGAATCTTCAGGGCAGAATCGGAACTAACCTGGTAAAGATCAACCAGCTGAACAACGGAGTCGGCCTGCCTGATCCAGTGTATGTAGTTCGGGGTTGCTTTTGATATTGCTATTTTCAGAGGTTTTTTCTGAATACAACCGGAAAAAAACGTAAAAATGAGTACGGCCAGGATGACTCTTTTCCACAGCCTGAATTCAGGATACTTTTTCATGATATGAAATGGCAATCAAGACAAAAGTACAATTAAAAATCATGGAAATCCCCTGTCAGTTTAATGTATTCAGATGAAAATTTTCCGTTTTTACCGAGGATGCAGATTTCCGACGGATTCTCCTGTATTGCAGGGGAACGCATGCATTCGGTCAGCAGTCTGCCCGGAGGCAGGCCCTGTCTGGGTATAAGAACCATGCGTCTTGAAATATGAAACCCGCACCCGAGAATCGTTTCATCGAAGTATCGCTGGTTTGCAAAGGGATAGATAAGGCATATTCTGCCGCCGGGGCTCAGCAGCTTCTCTGCCGAACGAACCAGCGTTTTGAGGCTTAAGCCGGTATCATGCTTAGCAACGTTTACCTTTTCTCTTGATGACTTCAACTGGTTTTCAAAAAAGGGAGGATTGGAGATGATGAAATCAAAGGATTTGTCGCTGTTCAAAGCATATGCCTCAAGGGAAGAAGCAATTGCCCTTAGCCTGCCTGACCAGGGACTCCTTGTGAAATTTTCACCCGCCTGGTTCACTGAGGGTTGATCCACGTCGATGGCATCGATTCCTGATCCCGATTTCTGAGCCATCATAAGGGCAAGAACACCACAACCGGTACCGATATCGAGAATAGTGCCCGCATCTCCGGGATCAGACCAGGAGCCGAGTACCATTGCATCGGTCCCGACCCTGAGGGTGCTTTGGTCGTCTTCTATGGTGAATTTTTTAAAACGGAATGCCATTCATTATCAGAGATAAATCCCTATAAGTCCGTCGGGCGCTTCAATGAGAATGGTTCTTGTTTCCCGGTCAATGGTTTTAACTATTTCATCAACAAGAGGGATCAGGATCTCCCGGTCTTGATGCTTTACCTGCAACAGCGACTGGTATTGCATTTCTATGACACTCCCGACAATGCCGATGGCTCCGAGGGTTTTGTCAATCACCGTGAAACCGGTCACTTCATGGAAATAGAATTGGTTTTCATCCAGCACGGGAAGCACAGCCACAGGGAGGTATAGCTTTTTTCCGGTGAGTGGTTCTGCCTCCCCGATGGTTGTGATATCCTCGAAGCGTAATATGGCATTACCATTATTTCTGATTTCAAGGACTTCAGCCAGGTAGGGTATCCGTTCCCCATCAAGGTCGACATAAA
Organism: bacterium; assembly: GCA_037131065.1. Taxonomy (GTDB): domain Bacteria; phylum Bacteroidota; class Bacteroidia; order Bacteroidales; family FEN-979; genus JBAXRT01. Next base: position 2,244 of record JBAXRT010000215.1, read on the forward strand.
CGGAACGTATGTTCTCGTAATCCCCGGGATTACCGACATCAAGGTGAACCAGCAAATGACCTTTATTACCGTGTGGTTTGAGAATCTTTCCCAGGCAATAAAATGGATCACCTGCCATAAATCGATAAGGTTGTCGGCTTATTCCTGCTTGGTTTCAGCGGCGGCAGAAGACTCGGGAGCAGCTTCCTCATTATGAGCGGGAGCAGCTTCCTCCGCGGGGGCGGGGGCAGCTTCGGCTTCAGCTTCAGCCTGCTGTGTTTCCTGGGCCTTGGCAATTTTTTTCGCCAGTGCCTGTGCCCTGGCTTCCTTTACCTTGGTTTCGGTATCGAGAGCCTTTTTCCGGGCATCCTTCAGGGTTAGCTCCTGTTCTTTTTTCTTGCTTGAAATTTTGGCCTCTTTCTCCTCCAGCCAGCTTTTAAATTTGGCTTCTGCCTGCTCGGGTGTCATGGCTCCCTTCTGAACACCTTTCAGAAGATGATTTTTATACATCACTCCTTTGTAATGGAGGATTGCTTTAACGGTATCGGTCGGTTCTGCCCCTTTGTTGATCCAGTCAAGGGCTTTTTCGAAATTGATCTCAATTTCTGCCGGCTTGTTAAGGGGGTTATAGATGCCAATTCTCTCTATAAATTTTCCGTCACGTGGTGCACGACCATCCGCAATAACAATATGGTAAAAAGCTTGTCCCTTTTTACCTCTTCTTTGTAATCTGATTTTCGTTGGCATTGTTCAAATGATGATTTAATGATTAAAGGGGTGCAAAATTCGTGATTTTTTTTGAATTGACCAAATACGGTGAAAGAAAAACAAAAGGGTCATGGAATCCATGACCCTTTTTATACTGGCTGGCAAACACTAATTGCCGAATTTAAGATATTTTGAACTGCTGGTAGCGCAAAAGGAGCAGCTGGCTTCAGGGCTGG
>JBAXRT010000216.1:0-3135 GCA_037131065.1 bacterium
TCGATCTCAAAGGCCATAAAGCTTGGACCTTCCCGCTCGTCGTCGTCGGCATGATCTCCATCGCCATCTATTCACCGTCGGGAATGGAGACTACGCTTGGTGTGTCGTACCTGATCGTCTTTATCATCTGCTTTTTTGGCAACCTTCTCATGTACACATCGGTACCGGACGATCCGAAAACCCATGGACTGGCATCACGCCCCTCAAAAGAGCAGGGAACGATTCATGCCATTGAGAAAGTAGTCATCCTGGTTGCTATCATTTCCATCATTGTACTGGCGGTACTGGGCATCAATGCCGGGCTGATCTTTTTACTGGTGGGCATTCTCATGGCACCGCTTGGGATCATCGGCTTTATTGATGACCGGAATATCACGGCTCGTGATCGTGACTTTTCAACATTTATCAGGAGTTTTGGGTCACTGATGGGGGGACAGGGCTCGACCGCTGTGCAGGCGCTTGCCACTATCGATCGAAAATCACTCGCCGCTCTTGAACACCTGGTCGACTCGGTCTTCTCAAAGATGAATCTCGGTCTCGATGATAAAGAGACCTGGGATAAATTCATCGGGCAATCGGGAAGTGATCTCATCTATAAATATCTCAATATCTATCTTGACATCGTGAAACTTGGAGGTCCGCCTGAACCGATCGGTACTGTTGTAGGATCATCGATGCTTGAACAGGTGCTGCTCCGCGAGAGGAAGGACATGCATGCCAAAAGTTTCATTGTGCTCCTCGTCCCTATGCATATCGCCATGGCGGGAATTTTTGTTGCCCTCTATAGCATCATGATTGTACTCACCGGGTCTGTAACAAGCATGATGACCCATTTCAGGGAGGTCTCTGCCGCCGCCGGAGGAGCCGCAGGAGCAGGAGTCTCTGCCGGGACTGCGCTGGGTGGATCGATCAACATGTTCTCCAATTTCCCTGAAGGACCGATGATGACGTTTGTTGTGCTCACGCTTTCCATGATCACCATCTCCAATATAATGGCTGCACGAATTGTGGGCGGGGGGGATCGATATATGTTTTATTTCTATGCAGCAATTTTCTGTACACTTACCGGACTGGTACTATTGGTCGCTCCCATGGTGGTCCATATGTTCTTCAGTCCCGAAGGACTTACAAACATGGCTCAGGCAGGGGCAGCTGCCGGCGGGGTGAAGGTCTGATATGAAAGAGAGTCTGCGCAAGATCATACTCTTTGTCGTCATAGTTACCATCGGCTCCATCCTGATCCTGTTTGATGTCCCGCTTATTGTTATGATCCCACTGATTATTGCGACAGGATTCATCCTCCTTGTGTTGTTCGGAGCGATATCCGGCACCGAGATCAGGGCATTATTGGGAAAACGCAAACTGTCAAAAGGCAAAAAGACCGCGCCGGAACCAGTAAAGAAGGCACCTGCACCAGGTGCAGATACAAAAACCAAAGAGAGTTCCTCCCGGAGATCATTTTTTTCCTCCATCAGATTTCCTGGATCGGTGTTGAGACGGCGGAGCAAACACGAAAAGACGACCGCCGATAGTGAGCAGTTGCCCACGAAAGATTCCGCCATTCCCGATCCATCTCCTGATCCTGGTTCAGTGGCGAGCGACATCCCTAAAGAGCAGGAAAAAGGAGAACTCCCGGATCTTGGCGGGCTTCCGGTTCCCAGCGAACCTGGCAGTGGAAACCTCCTCGACACGAAATCTGAAGTGCCCGACAGCCTGAACCCGGAGGTGGTTATACCGGAAGCCGGCATGAACGCCGCGGCGACCGAAACCGCGACAGGATCATCACCAGCAGCAGTCACCCCATCTTCCGCTCCGGCTTCTGCACCCCCTACGGTAAAGCCCGACGTTATTCCTTTCGATGCGCCCCTTGAGACGGATAAAGGACCCGAACAGGAATCAATCCAGGCGGATATGGTCGCATCTGCCGGAGGAGGAAGCAGGGATGAAGACCTGTTGAGTTCCATCTCAATGGATATCAAGCACGTGAAAAAGGAGAAAAATATCAGCCTTTTACGAGATTTGGAAGATTTCAAAGCACCGGCAACTGATATTGCGGCGGAATTGTCAGACTTATACAATAGACTGAACGCGATAAAAAAACCGAAAAATTTACCTGGGATGCTTCAGTTGGATCCATCTCTATATAAAAAAAATATACTGATAGTCGACGACGATCCAGCAATTACCTCACTTATTGGCTTCATGTTAAACGAGATAGGCTGTCTTGTTGCGGGTTCGGCATCCACTGCACAGGAAGCGATTGATATTACAAAGAAAGTCGGACCGGACCTGGTGCTCATGGATATCCACCTGAAAGGTCATATGGATGGAATTGAAGCTGCCAGTACCATTTGGGGGATCTATAACATCCCGGTGGTCTTTGTCACGGCAGATGCTGAGGATGACACCCTCCAGCGTGCAATAAAAACTACCCCTTTCGGATATATTGAAAAACCGTTAAACAAGGAGACATTCATGTTGACCCTCAAAATGGCATTTTTGCAGTATGAAGAAGAAAAAAAGCAGTGGGGTTTGAACAATACCCGTGGCGGCTCCTGATGTCAATCGGCGGTTCGGTTTCGGTCCGGTGAGCGGATGGGACCTCAAGTTATCTCTAAAATTATCGCAGTCATTATCTTTCTTCTCATTATTATCCCAGCAATGGCTCTTTCGGAGAATTCTTCCGGTTTATCCCGCGATAACGTCACATTGGGGGAGCCCGTGCCCTACACGATCAAACTGTTCATCCCCACCGCCCTTATGATCCATTCTGCCCAAATTACGGATATGATCAATGGTCGTCGGGGAGAGGTCATCATTGCAACTTCTTTTGGGCTCTCCACCTATAATGGGAGCTGGAGCACCCGGCATATTAACCTGAATAACATCTCCGAGGGAATGATGGATGATTATGTGACCGCTGTCGAATACGATCATTCCGGAAATCTCTGGATCGGCTATTCCGGCGGACTACAGATCAATAATGGCATATATTACCAGTCAATACGGGATCAGCAACTCCTCAAAGAGACGCGCATCCATGATCTCCAGCGCTGGGATGATGACATGTGGATTGCCACCGGTCATGCAGGCATCCACCGGTACCGTGATGGTACCTGGACATGGTTCCAGCCG
>JBAXRT010000217.1:0-3127 GCA_037131065.1 bacterium
TCCACATTCTTTGTGTACTCAGCGTTGTGGCTTATGATGGCGTTCTTCACCATGAAGGCCTTGTAATCGTGGTTCTGGGCCCCAATCCAGGTTGCAAGCACGCATCCGACAGCACTCAGTCCGCAAAGGAAGAGGGTGTTGCTTCCTGTGGCTTTGATTACCTTGTCGAGATCGGTTTTGTTGAATCCGTCGCCATAGGTTTTGAGCACCTTTGGATCATCCGGCAGGATCTTTACGGTTTCGGGGTATTCAAACCCTTCAGTGCCCGGTGTGACTCCATACTCCTCGCTGGTGTGGTAGACCCTTATAACAGGATAGCCGTGCTTGCGGAAAAGTTCAATAAGGGCGTTGATGTATTCCATCGCCATCTCTTTATCAGAGGACATCATTGGCATAAAGGCTTTCTGGATGTCGATTACCAGGAGTGCAGGTTTGATCGTTTCTTTGGGCTTTCCGGTTTTTTCCTGGGCGAACGATGGAATCGAAATAATTATTATCAGGATGCAAATGAATAGCTTTTTCATAGGATTTGATGTTGAAATTTCGTATAAAAATAGTAAAAGATAGTTTTATCTCATCCTTTATGAATAAGAATACAAAACCAAGAATATTGCCCTAATTTGGGGTTTGATTCCCCTTTTTTCATAATATTTCCTTTACTTTGCGAAAAATTCGCCGGAATGAAGGGTAAAATCTTTTTCATACTATTGATTGTTGTTGCTCAGTTGTTGTCCTGCAGAGAAATTTTCGCCCAGAAATGGGAATTCGTTAAGGAGAAAGATGGAATAAAGATCTACACCAGTAAGGATAAAAACTCACCCCTGAAATCATTCAAGGGTGAAACCATCCTTAATACACAGATGGAGAAGGTTACCAATATGGTAGGAAATGTCAAAAATGTTGAATGGTGGGATAAGAGTGTAAGGGAAATAAAAGTCCTCTCTTATGAGGAGGGTAAAAACATCAAATACTACCTGGTTTATGACGTTCCGTGGCCCTTTACCGACAGGGATCTTTGTGTAGAATCAAAAATCACTGATGACCCTGTCACAGGGCAGCGAACAATTTACTCTGTTCCTCTTCCCGATGTTGTTCCGGAAAAGCCCGATGTGATCAGGATAAAGAATTACTGGCAAAGATGGATCATTCAGCCTCTTGATAAGAACAGGATCCATGTCATCCTGGAAGGTCACGTTGACCCCGCGGGAAGTGTCCCGGCCTGGCTTTACAACATGGTGATCACAGATACACCCCTCAAGGTTATCAGGGGGATCAAGAGCCGTGTTGAACCGGCAGCGGCAAAATAGCAGACTTTTCCCTCTTCAGAAACTCTTTAAGGCCGCATAATCACCTCAACAATATTTTCCTGGGCCAGGACCTTTTTTGCGTACTCATGAACTGATTTTGTGTCCAGGGCCTTGACCTTGTTTTCGTAGCCGGAAAGAAAATCCATGCCATACAGGTAATAATCGACAAGCATATTATTCCACCAGCTGTTTTCTTTCATGTCTTCCTGCCGCTGTTTGAGGAAATACTCCTTGGCCTTCTGGAGATCGATTTCGGATGGACCGCTTTCAACCATTTTTTTAACTTCTCTGTGAACGATACTAACCAATTTATCTGCTTTTAACGGGTCTGTATCAAACATTATATTCATGGTGAAACCGGGAACCGGATTTTTATCCACGTTATAGGTAATCCGGACACTGTAAGTGCCGCCCTCATCCTCCCGGATCGATTCAACATATCTTAATTCAAGAACATGCCGTATTGCGGCTCCGAAAAGCCTGTCGTCCGGCGTGTAGCTGCATGCCCCATTGTAATCGACAAATACAGAAGTGCGGGGGGTTTTATTCTCCCGCTTGAAATCATTGGTAAGCCGACCTTTCGGAGGCCGGATCCCATCATCTTTAAACTGGTCTTTTTTGGAAGCAGGTGGAAGTGATGCCAGGTATTTTTCAAAAAGTGGTTTTACCTCATCAGGATTAATTTTACCAACAAACTGGAAGGTAAAATTACCGGGGTCAGAAAAACACTGGGAATAGATGGATTTAACCTTTTCAAACGTTATGTTATCCAATAACTTATAAGTCATTGGCATAGTCCGGAGATTGTGGTTTGTCATCATCACGCCGATCGTGTCGCTGAAAGCTTTGCGTGGTTCAGATTCGGCGTTAATGTAATAGGACTTTATTTTATCCATAAAGGTTTTAAAATCGGTGTCGTTCCACCTGGGATTGGTAAAATAGAGGTAGATAAGCTGCAGGGTGACCTCAAGGTCTTTCGGAGATGTTCTGACATTCATGATATCCTGGTCCCTGGTGACATTCAAGTTGATGTTGATTCTTTTGCCTGCCAATAATTTATTCAGATCAGTACGGGAAAAGCCGGCAATTCCCATCTGGTCAACAGCTGAGCCAATTACCGCAGCAGCCATGACCTCATCATCTTTTAATAAAGAGGCGCCTCCCGGACTATATCCGCGGATAATCAACTCATCCTCTTTAATATCCGTTGGCTTAAGAACGATCTTCATTCCGTTGGAAAGATTCCATTCGGTTGTGCCAAGAACAGGATTTGAAGCGGTTTTAATAATTTTACCCGGAACAGGTTCTTTTTCGATGAGTTTTTTTCCTGCCATCAGATCCACATAGGGACCGATTTTGGTTGATTTGTAAGTAGCAAGAACATTCTGAATCTCCTGGATTGTCGGGATCGTTATCCCCTCCTTTTCCGGACCTGTGACGGTAATGATTTCATTATCATCCCTGACATACTTTTTTGCTTCAGAATTTATTTCGTCAATGGTAATACCAGGAAGTTCTGTTTTTACGAAACCATATTCAAATTCAATACCTGGATTAGGATTATTGACAAGGAAGTAGGAGATATTCGGATAGACAAGCTCGCGGTTCTTTCTTTTATCACGATCCATATAACGGGACTCATAGTTTCTCAGCACATTTGCCTTTGCGCGTTCAAATTCTCCGGGAGTAAACCCATAAAGCTTCATTCGTTCCATCTCGATCAGAAGGGCCTTAAGGGCTTTAGTGGCTTGGTTGTTTGCCGCAGTTGCTGTTCCGGTGAAAGCATCTTTCGACTTTGTGAAGTTCCCATAGTAACTGAA
>JBAXRT010000218.1:0-3090 GCA_037131065.1 bacterium
TCGTCTATGACGTGGACGACGAGAAAGTGATGCAGTGCAATATCCGCGACATCACCGAACGAAAGCGGGCGGAAGAAACGCTCCGCGAGACCACGGGATATCTCCAGAACCTGTTCGACTATGGAGATGCCCCGATCATTACGTGGGATCCCGGGTTCCGGATAATACGGTTCAACCATGCATTCGAGCGCCTGACTGGCAGAAAACAAGAGGAGATGCAGGGAAAGACGTTAGACACCCTCTTCCCTGATGAGACCCGCCAGTCCTCAATTGGATTAATCCAGAATACACTCGAAGGAGAACGGATGGAAAACGTGGAAATTCCCATCCTTAATAACGATGGCAGTATAAAAACAGTCCTCTGGAATTCAGCAAATGTTCTGGATTCATCGGGGAAATTTACGGCAACTATCGCTCAGGGTTTTAATATCACCGAACGTAAACGGATGGAAGCGGAACTGAAGAGTCACGCTGAAAAACTTGAAGAGATAGTCAGCGAACGGACACGGGAGCTCCGTGAGGCACAGGATCAGCTGGTTACCAAAGAAAAACTGGCGATACTGGGAAAACTTGCCGGGGGAGTCGGTCATGAGCTGAGAAACCCGCTGGGGGCTATCAAGAACGCTGCCTATTTCCTTAATATGGCGCTGGAAAAGCCAGACCCTGACGTGAAGGAGATGGTCGAGCTCATCAATAAAGAGGTTGCCCGTTCGGAGGATATCATCAGCAGCCTTCTTGACTTTGCACGACCAAAAACCCTGACCTTGACAAAGGAGGCATTCACCACAGCCGTCAATGGAGCCCTCAAACGCAACCCGGTCCCTGAACATGTTACCGTTATCAATAACCTCGATGAAACACTACCAAGAATCCAGGCTGATCAGGATAAACTCCTTCAGGTGTTTAATAACATCATTAGCAATGCATTCCAGGCAATGCCGGAGGGTGGGAGCCTGACCATTACCTCAAAACAGCCTGATCCCGAATGGGTATCAATCTCTTTTACGGATACCGGTGAGGGCATTTCAGCAGAAAATATGAAAAAACTCTTCGAACCGCTCTTTACCACAAAAATAAAAGGGATCGGTCTTGGTATGGTTGTCAGCAAAACCATTGTTGAGTTGCATGGAGGGCACATTGATGTCCGGAGCAAGGCAGGAAAGGGGACCACCGTTACCGTGAACCTGCCGATAAGTGGTCACAAAGGAGGTATGAAATGACCGTACCTGCCCGAATCCTGATTGTTGATGATGATGAGAGCATGAATAAAACCATGTCTCTGGTACTGAAACGCAAGGGGCATGATGTTTCTAGTTGCCATAATGGCCCGGATGCGATCGAGAAAGTCCGCAACCACCCGTTTGACATCATCTTCATGGACATCAAAATGCCGGTAATGGATGGTGTCGAGACCTTTGAAAAAATAAAAAAGATCCGGCCCGACGCCATCGTGATGATGATGACTGCCTATGCCGTGGAAGACCTGATCCAGAAAGCATTGCGTGAAGGGGCGTATGGCATCATCTACAAACCTTTGGATATTGAGAAAACCCTTGCAGCAATTGAGGAGGTTAAACGGAAAAACGAGGGGATGTTTATCATGGTGGTTGACGACGACCCTGGAATAACCTCCTCGTTGCGGGTTATTCTGGAAAACAAAGGACACCGTGTCGGCATTGCCTCAACCGGGGAGCAAGCCCTGAAAATGGCACAGGAAAAATTGTTCGATACGATTTTTATCGATATGAAGTTGCCCACGATGAATGGTTTGCAGACGTATCTTGCCATTAAAAAGATCAATCCCGGGGTGATTGCCGTGATGATTACCGGCTACCGGCAGGAGATGTCCGAGTTGATTGACTCCGCAACGAAGGAATCCGCGTATTCAGTGCTCTATAAGCCGTTCGATATGGAGTCTCTCTTAAAAATTGTTGATGAGATCCGGAAGAAGAAACGCACTACCCCTGCTGAACCGGATGTGCCATGAGCGAAAAAAACTGCATCCTTGTCGTTGACGATGATGAAGGAGTACGCAAAAGCCTGACCCTCATCCTTAGAAAGAAAGGTTATCTCGTGGAATCTGCGGCGACCGGCAAAGAAGCGCTCGCGATAGCACAGGGAAGATCAGTCAGTCTGACCCTGCTTGACGTGAAATTACCAGATATTATGGGTACTCAGTTGCTTGCACCGCTCAAACAAACAAACCCGGACATGTCAGTTATCATGATCACCGGCTTTGCATCGGTGGAAAATGCTGTTCAGTCCCTTACCGCAGGCGCATCAGGTTATATCACAAAACCCATTGATCTGGATGGCATGCTCGCCAGGATAAAAACTGCCCTTGACCAGCAGCATCTTGTGGCCGAGGTCCGACGGGCGGAAGATGCCTTGCGGGAGAGTGAAGAGAAATTCCGGGGCATCTTTGACACGATAAATGACGGGATCCATATCCATGAGATTGAACCGGACGGGAAGCCCGGAAAATTCATCGAAGTAAACGAAGTCGCCTGCCGGATGTTGCAGTATACCCGCGAAGAACTCCTGGGGTTTGGGCCCCTTGATATTGTCTCGGGGTACCACAGCCGGCCTTTACCTGATATCTTCGAAGAACTATCCTCAACCGGTCATTCAATCTTCGAGACAGAGCACCGGAGAAAAGACGGAACCATCGTCCCGGTAGAGATCCATGCCCAAGCGGTCAGTCTTCTGGGAAAACGGATGACCGTGTCAGTGGTCCGGGATCTCACCGAGCGCAAGCGGGCAAAAGACGCTCTCCTGAGGGTGAACCAGAAGCTCAACGTGCTCTCCCAGCTGACACGAAAAGACTTAACCAGCCAGATCTTTGTCCTGAACAGCTACCTTGAGATAACAAAAAAACAATTAGCCGGGCAGGATCACATCATCGAGACCGTACAAAAAGGCGTCCGGTCGATCCAGTCAATGCAAGAGACCATTGAATATTCAAAAGATTACCAGGACATGGGGGCTAAACCTCCGAAATGGCAGAATGTGAATATGGTGTTGCTGTTCGGACTTTCCCATATCTCGATTGGGAAGATCCAGCACAGCCTTGAAACAGAGAACCTTGAG
>JBAXRT010000219.1:0-3044 GCA_037131065.1 bacterium
CCTATCACGATTTTATCAACAACGTCGTGGGGCTCATTCCGGTGGAAAATAACCCGGGAAAGACCCAGAACGAAAACATCGGCCAGTTCAGGATAACAGGCGTACAGGCCAATGTAACCTTCCAGTATGAATCATTTTCCGCGTTCTTTAATTATACCTTCTGCTCTCCGACACAAACCTACTCCGAGAATGGTCCGGTGGATAACCGGGTCGGTGATATTGCCAGCCATATGTTCAACATCGGGGTTGACAAGGTGTTCTGGAACCAGCTCGATATAAACCTGAGGCTTAATTTCACCGGCCCCAGGCCGGTAGGGGAAGGCACTACGGTGCCGGCCAATACGGAAACATTCCCGGCCCTTGCCATACTCAACGGTGCGATCTCCTATTCCAATGCTAAGATTGTTCCCGGCCTTTCGCTCCAGGTCGTCTGCAATAACATCCTAAATACGAAATATTTCCATCCGGGACCGAAAACAGCCGACGGGGTGGTAAACCCGACTGAGATCCTGCAGCGGGGCAGGCATTTTCTGATCCAGCTGGGATATACCTTTTAAATGAAACAAACGGGAAAACAAAATTTTCTGCCAGAACCATGAACCTTAAAGCCCGGATATTCAAACTACTCAGTCTACGGAGGGAAGAGAGCAAGCCTGTCTTTCTCCTGATGACCTTCTCGTTCTTTGTCGGACTCACGGTATCATTCTATTTCACTGCCTCCAATGCCATTTTCCTGAAGCACTTCAAACCGGGGATGATCTCTCTGTCCTACATCATCTCTGGGGCCGTGGTCTATTTCATCTGGTGGCTCCTTTCAAGGCTGGATAAAAAGCTCTCGATTCCAAAACAGGTAATGGGAAAACTCCTTTTTATCCTGCTCACCGTCCTGGCCATCAGCATAGGCGTATGGCTATACGATACTGCATGGCTTGCCTTCGTGATGTTCACCTGGGTGAGGGTCCTGTCCTATGTCATCCTGGTCTCCTTCTGGGGGCTGGCCGGCAATCTTTTCAACATCCGGCAGGGGAAAAGGATCTTCGGCCTGATCGGGATCGGCGAGGCGGTTTCCATCATCATCGGCTATTTCTCGATACCCCTCTTTCTGCAATTCATGAAAGCACCCGACTTACTCTTTCTGGCCTGCTTCTCGCTTCTCCTTTGTCTCATCACCGTTTCGGTGATACTCCGGAAATTCAAAAACCACCTCGTCACCGGGCGCAATGCCGAAAGACAGGGACAGGAGAAGGTCACAACGGAATGGAACTACTGGAAACTCGTCAGAAAACCATACTTCATGCTGATCTCCCTAATGGCACTGTTGCCCATCTTCGGGTATCTCTTTGTCAATTACCTTTTCCTTGCTCAGACCAAGCTGGAGTTTGCAAACAATCCCGAGATTATCGCCCGCTTTTTCGGGATCTTCCTTGGGTTTGTTTCCATTGTGGAGCTTATCTTCAAACTCTTCTCCGGGAGTTTCCTCAACAAATACGGCATCAAGGCGAGCCTGCTTTCATTACCGATCATCCTTATCTTCAGCAGTCTCCTGGCCGCTCTCTTTGGCACGGTCTACGGCACCGTCGGGCTCTTCTTCGCATTCATCGCACTCGCAAGGCTCTTCGAGCGGTCGGTCCGCGGTGCAGTCTACGAGCCTGCATTCCAGCTCCTTTACCAGCCGCTGCCGGCCGAACAGCGAATGCCATTCCAGAACCAGATCGAAGGGATCCCGAAGGCGATGGGCACCATCATTACCGGGGCCTTCCTGCTCGCCCTCTCTGCCATCCCCTTCTTTAACCTGGTCCATTTCGACTACTTTTTCCTTCTTGTCCTCGGACTCTGGATCTGGATAGCCATGAAGATGTACCAGGAATACCGGAAACAGATCAGGTCTAAACTGACCGAGATGAAACTCGAATCGAAAACGGCATCCGAAAAGATCGTTCCTTTCATAGAAAAGACCCTTTCATCTGCGGGCGATGGAGAGTTTGAAAAACTTTATAACCTTTTTGAAAGGGTGGAACCGGTGAGGATCGAATCGGCACTGGAGGGGACTTACAGGAATGCTCCCGGTCCGGTCAGGAAGATCCTGTTGCGCAAGATACGCGACCGACAGTATGTCCCTGCCCTCGACTTCATCCAGCCGCTTACCGGTGAGGATCCCGGTGAAGAGCTCTCTCTTATGATCGAACGGACGAACACGACCCTCCGGGATGCAGAGGATTTCCCGTTTGAGTTCCTGGTGAGGTTTGCCAGGTCTGAAAAAGCGGAGACTCGTATCAAGGTCGCCCGCCTGCTAGGCTATTCGGGAAGATACAACACCTACAAGCTGCTGATTAACCTGCTGAACGATCCCGACCCCGCGGTGAAGAAGGCAGCCATTATCTCCTCCGGAAAGATCCGCCGGTATGAACTCTGGCCCTTCCTGATCGAGAACCTGGTTTACCCCGAATTTTGCAATGCAGCTAAGGTCGCCGTCATCCTTGTGGGAGAACCGATCCTTAAAGATGTCGACCATTTCTTCGAAAAGATCGTGGATAATAAAGCCGCCCGGCTGCGGATCATCCAGGTGATCACTATCATTGGCGGGGAGAATGCCATCGCCCTGCTCCGGACAAAAATTTCTTACCCGGATAAGGATATCCGTTACCAGGTCCTGCTGTCGCTCAGCAGTATGGAGTACCGCGCTTCGCCTTCCGAAGTTCCCTTCATCAAACAGACGATCGAGGAGATGGTCGAGACCATGGTCTGGATCATGGCTTCGCTTACCGATGTAGGTGGTTCAGTTGAATCGATGAATCTCCAGGACTCCCTGATCCGGGAAATGGAGGAGAAGAAAGAAAACATCTTCCTGCTCCTCTCGCTTCTTTATGATGCCAAGACCATCCAGCACATCCGCGAGAATATCGAGAGTCCCGATAAAAATGCAAAGATCTACGCACTGGAAGTCTGCGACATGACTGTTCCTGAGGAGGTAAAAGAGCTATTCCTGCCGCTCTTTGAAGACATCTCCCTATCGGAACGGATGAACCGTTTCAGCCTGCGCTTTC
>JBAXRT010000220.1:0-2962 GCA_037131065.1 bacterium
GGATATCTCCCATACTGCCTCCGAAAAAGGAGCGGGGAATGAATACCGAATCGGGTTTAACGGAGGCCGGGAAGACCCTTGAGAGAAGCGGCACACGGTTTCCCCAGCCAAAACGTGACGCCGACAGGTTGGAGGGATCATGAAGGGAGGTGACCTGGTAATTCCATTTAAGTTCACCCTCCTGGCTTGCCAGGAAATTGGTCGTCCAGTAATTATTCAGCACCCAGGAAAAGATCGTGGTTGTCTTTGGATCCGCTTTGCGTGAAAATTTTCCAAGGTTGATATCCCCGAGCTGAACGAGCGGGATCTCAGGAGAGACAAAGACAATCTGGACGGTGTCATTCTTGATCGCCACGAAATTCTGAATACCATTCCAGTCGGATGAGGAGCCTTCAATCTGGTCCCTTCCGGGGACCACGGTCCCACCGGCAGTTTCATATACCAGGTGACTTCCGCTAAGGCGAAAGGGAAATGCAACATAGACGGCCTCCGGGTCGGTCACCGGAAGTTTTTTCATGGAAAAGCGGAATTCAACCATCTTCAGGTTATTGTACAGCCTGATCTCGGATCTGATCCCGTCGCCGTCGGCGCATCCAGGCATCTGACCGGTGAGGGTTACACTCTTCCATACAGGCCCGGTGGTGATCTTACTGATCTTTATATCCTGCAGAACAGAGCGGGTGAATTCCTCCAGCCTCAGCATCTCAAGCTGGCTGCGGTTCTTCCCAAGTCGCTCATAGATGAAGGATGCCATGGGATATTCCGGTTTCCCTTCCAGCAACTCCACCTTCATTACCTTGTCGAACAAACCGGTTATCTTTCCACCGGCGGGATCGATGGTGAGTTTGTAAAAATCATTTTCAAGGATCCCATCAAAAGGAGGCTCGGCAAGGGCCTCCGAGACTTCATTCCTTACGACGATCCTTAACGATTTATATCCCATCGGGGGAACCTGATTTACAAGGAAAGTCCAGTAGGTTCCATCTTCACGGGATGACAGCGGCTGCACAGGGATCTCGCGGTTATCCCAGTCGAGGATCCGGAATTTTTTATCCCGTGGCAGCATCTGGTGGTCGATGTAAACAGTGACAAGCCCGTCGCGGTACCAGTTCAGTGTATTGAAAACCGTGATAACAGGGACATCAGCCTTCTGGAAACCTGACTGAAGTAGCCCCATCACCTCCTCCCTCAGGATATGGATCTTCTTAACTGCATCCCACACATAGGCCTCTTTTTCCCCCAGCTGAACTACGCTGTTCTCGGCAAGCGGATCGGTAATGCTTTCGGCAGCGCCAAACGTATGCTCATCGTAAAAGGCAATGTCGTCATTGATCTGCTGCTGCAGCGACAGGATCTCCGGCCCTGGGTTCCTGCCTGTTATTGTCGCAAATGCCATCAATCCTTCGTTGGCGATGTTGTCGGCATGCGCTTTCCGCGCATAGGAGGTCGCGATGGCATCCGATCCGAAACCATCCATCCACCAGTCGGGCCAGGCACCCCGCACAACCGGGAGATCCCCGGTATAGTATTTCCTGACATAGTCTGGAAATTCCGAGATGGTCGCCAGCCGCAGTCGTGGCCAAACATAGGTTTCGTTCCATTTTTTCACCAGACTGCATGCGGTAGTGGATGGCGGAGAGTTATCGGTCAGGTAACCGCTGAACTGGATGGCATAATGGTCGTAGTTGCAGCCCTGAACCCTTATATCCTTTAAATGCTGCATCAGGTTTTTACCGAAAGTCTCCATGTTGGTAAGGATACCCAGGTTGTTTCCCCACATATAGTGCTCGGGCCTGTTTACGAGGATTCGGTTCCCGGAGGGGGATTCCCACCAGAAGGCAGTCGGTTTATCAAAGGGTTTCCTCGCCCTGTGCGTATTCTGGGCCATGTTGAGAAATTCAATCCCGGCGCCGGATAAATAGTCGGTCAGGCACCAGGGTGCCCCGTTGATATCGCTCTGCATGGCCGATCTTACGGCAAAGCCTCTCTCCCTGAATTCTTTTACCGGCTGCAGCGAAGCGGCGATGGAAGATTCATCAGCAAGGTCGGAAGAGTTCAGGAAAAGTCCGGTGATCTCTATCCTGCCCTCCCTGACCCGTCGTCTGAGCCGCTCTATTTGCTCCTCCGGCCTTGTTTTCAGGTACTCTCTTACTGCCCATGATGTTTCACATGTCCAGCGGAACCGGGCATCATCCGGAAGAGTATCGGTCTGATCACAGAAATCAAGTGCATAATCGATATACCGCAGGTGCTCGGGAAGTATTTCAGTCTGCGGACGGGTATACCCTATGTCGGTATGGGTATGCTGAACAAGGTAGATGGTTTGCGGCTTCACAGGGTGGGCGACGAAAAAGCGGTCAAAATGGTCCTTACCCTGAATGGAGAAATGAGCCTTGAATTCACAGCTGTCGCTCAGTTCTGGTAAAAGGTAACGCTGGCAATTGTAGCCTGGCTCGAGCGTAAACTTTATCGTGTGCTGAGTATTTACGGATATCTCTGCATTTACCGGCTCGCCCAGGTGTACCATTTCGAAAAGTATGGGAATGAAGTTCCACTTCTTCCCCCGGACAAGTGCCTCTTCCTGGGTTATTTGTATCTTTTCCTCCACCCTGGCCTCAAAAGTCATATACCAGGTTCGGCTGCCAGCCGACTCACCGGTAACCCTGATCTTCTGCGGCGCACCCTTTGTTACCATTGAGGCAGGCAGGGTAAGAACTGCATAGCCCATCGGATCATCATATTTATCAAGTATTGTCGTACGGAACAAGAGGCTTGCACCACCCTCTCCTATGACTGTCCATGGTTTCATCGAGGAGGTGACGGGATTCGAGAAAGTAAGGCAGTAGTTACCGTTTACAAACAATTTATATTCGTGGCCGGTGGGATTGGCATCGATCCCGAAGATCCAGATAAAATGGAGTTCCTGTGATTTTTCGTTGGAAGGTACAGTCTCCGTTTCCCA
>JBAXRT010000221.1:0-2951 GCA_037131065.1 bacterium
CGATGAAATGAATGTGCCGTTATTGGGTCAGATCCCGATCGACGGAACGATCACAAACTCGGGGGATCAGGGCAGTCCGGTGGTTACAGGAAGCGAATCGCCGTCGGGCCTGGCTTTCCGGGAACTGGCTGCCGGGATCTCGCAGCAGATCGCGATCACCAATGCCATTAAGGAGAGTTTTACGGGGCAGTACCTCACCCCGGACCCCTCTCCTGGAGGAGAGGGGATTTAGTCCTCCGGGTGCAGAAGGATTTTACCCCGGGCTTTAGCCCGGGGAACAACATAACTAAGCAACATAAATATATGACACAGAACGCAGAACTGGAGCAGAAAGTAAAGAACGTCATCGAGCAGATCAGGCCTTATCTGCAGGCTGATGGCGGCGACGTTGAATTCGTGGAAATGACCGAAGACAATACCGTCAACATACGCCTCCTCGGCATGTGCGGCAACTGTCCCCACAGCCAGATGACCCTGAAGAACGGCATCGAAACCGCCGTCAAGCGGGCGCTTCCCGAGATAAAGTCGGTGGAGTCGGTGGTGGTTTGAACCGGGAAGCCTGCAAATTTCAATAACGGAAACAATTTTCCTTCCTGTGGGTCCTGTCGGTCACGAGCCTGAGCGATAATTTTGGTAATTTAGCCAGGGTAGATTACTTTGTATCACTTTCAAGGGATCATGATGCCCTGGCGACTTTTTTATTCCCTTTTATTTCTGTTTATCCTTACCATCATTTCTTTGGAAATGGTAGCTCTTCCATTACCACAATCCGGGACGAAGGATAGGAAACACCTGAACGATTCCCTGATATTACTCGATTCTCTGGTCAATGCATCTCTTATCACAAACAGACTCAATGCCACGCTGTGTGCAAAAAAGGCCCTGAAAGTGGCGTCTGCTCTGGGGACACCGGATGCCAGGGTAAGAGCCATGAACCTGATGGGGATGACCTTCACCAATCTGCAGAACGATTCCGGCTATTATTATTATTCTCAGGCGCTGACAATGGCCGTCAGTTTTGGCCTGAAGGAAAGGCAAGCCCATCTCTATTACAACATTGCCATGCTGTATGTTCTCGCCCTTGATTATAAAAACGGCATGACCTATCTCGACTCCGCCCTGGTAACTGCCGGTGTTGCCGGGGAATATTCGGTCATTTCGGATGTTTACAACATCCTGGGGAATATAAACTATGCCGTTGACGATAAGCCCGGAGCCATCCGGATGTACAATATGGCCTATAAAGTCTCAAAGGAACATTCGTTTTACCTGCAGATGGGAACTGCCCTGGGCAATCTTGCAGAATTTGAAAAGGATGATAAAACATATATTAAAAACTTGCAGGATGCCGTTGGAATGCTAAAGAAATCCTATGGTAATGAAAAGGAGATCGCTTCATTTTATAACAATATCGGTTTACGGCAAACCAGTCCCGATTCTGCCTTGTTTTACTACAGGCTGGCCCTGCAAACCTTAAACAATGGCCGGATCCCGGAGGTGGAGATCCTCACGTACAACAACATGGCTTATGCCTTTCTTGATAAGGGAGATCTCTCCTCGTCCGAAAGTTGCCTGGCCGGTCATGCCATACCTTTGGCGCTGCAGGAGAATAATCAGGACTTGCTGTCCACGCTGTATGATACCTACGCGGATGTGTTAGTTGCAAAGGGGAAGGACCGGGAGGCTGTTGGATTCATGAAAAAAGCGGTGACTGCCAGGGAGGTAGCCGATCGGGAGGCTGCGGCAGGACAGGTAAGGCTGCTGGCAGCGATCCTTGATCTGAAGGATAAGGAGATCGTGATCCGGACAAGGGAGAACGAGATCCTGGTCGCCAACAGCGCTCTTACCCGTACCCGTGTTCTGCTCATCTTTGCAATTTTGTGCATTGCCGGCCTGGTTTTTATTGTGTTATGGGTCCGTCAGAAGAGCATTGCCAAACTAAGGGAGCAGCAGATCGGATCGGCAAAGCGGATCATTGCGATGGAGGAGGCTGAGAAAGAAAAGCTTTCCGGAGAATTACATGACATCACAGGCCAGCTCATGCTCGGGGTCCTCTCACAGGTGGAGCAGTTTGATTTTTCGGAAAAGAGGAAGAAGATTGAATTAAAGGAGAGGATTTCAGGACTGGGCAGCAGGATCCGTCAGATCTCCCACCGGATAGGCAGTTCTCACATGGAGGACCTCAGTTTTGAGGAGCTGATCAGGGGGTTGTGCGAAGATATGGAGGCCTTTACCGGCATCCCCGTCGGGATTGAGATCGATATCCGTGGTAGCATTGTTCCGTTGGGTGACTGTCTTCTCCACATATACCGGATCACACAGGAGTTGCTGACCAACGCGGGCAAGTATGCTGACGGGGCGAGGGTGGAAATCAGTATGAAGGTATACGATGGGAAGTTTGATATGCTCTATAACGACAACGGACCCGGGTTTTCGGATCAGGGAACCGGAAGGCACGGAATAGGGATTATGAATATCATGGAGCGGGCAAAGTTGCTTGGAGGGAATGCAGCAGTAAATTCCATTCCGGGACAGGGGGTGTCATGGGAAATTTCAATACCTTTGACAGGCAGGAAAACCTGGTCAAAAAACTAAGAGTTGATCCGCTTATTCGTCATCGAAGACCACCCGGTCATTGTGACCGGACTGAGAAATCTCTTCAGGCCCTCCCGCGACGGAATTGAGGTGGCAGGGAGCGCCTCCGGTTTAGCGGAGGCCTTACTGAAAGCTACGCCCACCGGACTCGACATCTTTATTCTTGATCTCTGGCTTGGTAGAAGCAAACCGGTGGAGAACGTCAGAACACTCAGGGCCGGATTTCCCGGCAAACCCATTGTCGTTTATACTTCAGAAATTTCGTCGGCCTGGCGCCGGAAGGTGCGCAAGAGGGTCATGCCGGACCGGGAGATCAGCAGGGCGACCGTGCCGACCAGCAGGGCGCCGAAGAAGCC
>JBAXRT010000222.1:0-2931 GCA_037131065.1 bacterium
AGTGGCACAACGGATCGTCAACGGCACCGGCATTTCAGTTCCGGTTTATAACGAACTTTCCGAAACCTATGGCAGCGATCTGCGCGACAAGGCATTGATACTGCAGGTTATGACTATGCTCAACCTGAGAACCAAAGCAGCTCCGCTTGCGCAGGACATTGCCGCTGAACTATGCAAAACAGGGTGGTTCAGCACGCAGACCAGCGCTTTCTGCCTCATTTCACTGACCAAATATTATGGTACAGTATCTTCCCCTGGAGTTAAAGCATCCTTCAGGATCGACGGGGGGGAGATGACAGAGATTAATTCCGGGAAATCTATATCTGTCAGCCAGGTTGATCCCAGGCCCGGATCAAGACAAAATCTAAGTGTGGTCAACAACAACCAGGGGCATTTGTTTGCAAGGCTTATCATCCGCGGAATTCCGACAACCGGGGATTCATCATCCGCAGAAAATGGACTTAAGCTGTCGGTTCTTTATACCACTTTGAAAGGTGAACCGATAAATCCCGCCTCCATTCAGCAGGGAACCTCATTCCTGGCTGAAGTAAAGATTACGAATACCGGTATGAGGGGACCATATATGAACCTGGTGCTGACTCAGGTCTTTCCGTCAGGATGGGAGATCAGCAATGCCAGGATGAGCGAAGCAACTTCCGTACTGACAAAGTCTAGCGATTATACATACCAGGATGTCCGGGACGACCGTGTGAATACATTTTTTAATCTTGGAAGTCCGGAATCTAAGACATTCAGGGTCCTGCTCACAGCGGCCTACCAGGGACGGTTCCGGTTGCCCGCCATTCAATGCGAAGCCATGTACGATAACACGATCAACGCTCGTGTTCCGGGCCGCTGGGTGGTTGTGTCAAAATGAAGGGCAAACGTAAGCTATTTTATATTGCAGCCACCCTCGCATTGATGTACATCGTCCTGGCGGTGGCGTGGCCGCGTCACCTTTTCAGGGATCCGATGTCGACGGTTGCTTACGACTATGAAGGGAGACTTTTAGGAGCAAAGATCTCGTCCGATCAGCAGTGGAGGTTCCCTGAAAGTGCAGAGGTGCCGGAGAAATTCAGTAAGGCCATTGTTTGTTATGAGGACCGTTGGTTCCGGATTCATCCCGGGTTCAATCCCTGGGCAATGGCAAGGGCAGCCATTTTAAATTCAAGGAGCGGAAAGATTGTGAGCGGTGGCAGCACCATCAGCATGCAGGTCATCCGCCTTGCCAGGAAGAACAGAGACCGGACCTATCCTGAAAAATTCGTCGAGACTGCCCTGGCATTTTTAATGGAACTTACCCATTCGAAAAAAGAGATCCTCAGGCTTTATGCATCCCATGCGCCTTTCGGAGGGAATGTGGTGGGATTGGAGGCAGCCGCCTGGAGGTATTTTGGAATGAGTGCGGACAGGCTTTCATGGGCCGAGTCGGCAACACTTGCCGTGTTGCCAAACAGTCCGGGCCTCATCTACCCGGGAAGAAATCCAAGGGATCTGCGGATGAAAAGGAACAGGCTCCTTGACAAGCTTTGGTACCATGGAGTCATTGACCTGAATACCTGTGAGCTGGCAAAAAGCGAGCCGATGCCAGCAAGGCCTTTCCCCCTGCCCCGTCTTGCGCCTCACCTGCTTGACCGGCTTGAGAAGAGGGGATACAAGGGAGAGCCAGTCACTACTACCATTGATATCCGTTTACAGGAAAAGGTGAACGATATCCTTGGGATGCATTCAGCAAGGTTTGAAGCAAACGGGATTTATAACGCAGCCGCAATCCTTGTGGAGGTGAACACCGGAAATGTGCTTTGCTACACCGGAAATATTCCACAGGCGGGCCATGCGGATTACGGGAATGATGTTGACATCATCATGTCGCCCCGGAGTACCGGAAGCATCCTTAAGCCATTTCTGTATGCAGCCATGCTTAACGAGGCCCTGATCCTGCCTCATACCCTGGTTCCCGATATTCCCGTACAAATTGGCGGTTTCATCCCCGAAAACTATAATCTTACTTACGACGGGGCAGTCCCTGCAGACCGGGCTCTTGCGAGATCGCTCAACATCCCTGCGGTGAAGATGTTGCAGACTTACGGGTATACCCCCTTTTACAACCTGCTGAAAAACCTTGGGATGACCACACTTACCATGCCTGCCGATCATTACGGGCTGGCAATCATACTTGGCGGGGCTGAAGCCAGGCTGTGGGATCTGGCAGGAATCTATAGCTCGATGGCAAGAAGCCTGAACCGGTATAACAGGGATCAGACCGGACCGGACGGTACGGATTATCATTCACCTTTACTCATCCGTTCAGAAATACCTGGAGGCATTTTGCCAGGAAGGGCAGCTTCCTGGTTCAGTCCTTCGGCTATATGGTTAACCTTCGAAGCCATGGTTGAAGCCGCACGACCCGATGAGGAGGCTGAATGGCAGATGTTCTCTTCTTCAAGACGGATTGCATGGAAGACCGGGACCAGTTTTGGTAACCGTGACGCGTGGTCGGTAGGAGTAACTCCTGAATACCTGGTGGCCGTTTGGGTCGGGAACGCTTCAGGGGAGGGGAGACCGGGTTTGACCGGAATAGGGGCTGCAGCTCCCATCCTCTTTGACATCTTCAAATCACTGCCTCCGACTTCCTGGTTCAAACAGCCGGATGGTAACATGGTAAAAGTGGAAGTCTGCCGCTACAGCGGGTACAGGTCATCTTTCCTCTGTGAACAGAGAGATACCTTGTGGGTGCCAAAGCAAGGGACCCGCACACCGGCATGTCCGTTTCACATCCTGGTCCACCTCGACAGAACAGGGCAGTACCAGGTAAATTCCGACTGTGAATCCCCATCGGAAATGAAAAATATCTCATGGTTTGTACTCCCACCGGCTCAGGAATGGTATTTCCGCACGAACAATCCTTTTTACAGAACGCTTCCGCCTTTC
>JBAXRT010000223.1:0-2899 GCA_037131065.1 bacterium
GGTGATCGATACCCTGACCGGCGGCCACACCCTGCTCCGGACCGATATCCTGCACGATGCCGGAGATTCAATCAACGAAGCGATCGATACCGGGCAGATCACCGGAGGGTTCACCCAGGGATTAGGATGGTGCACCATTGAAGAGATAAAATGGGACAGCCAGGGAAACCTCATGACACATTCACCAGATACTTACAAGATCCCTACCGTGAATGATATCCCTGTTGATTTCAGGATTGAATTTCTGAAGGATGTTCCCAATCCCGGTACCATCAGGGGAAGCAAGGCCATCGGTGAGCCACCGTTCATGCTGGCCTTTTCAGTATGGCTCGCCATCAAGGATGCCATTTCAGCAGTGGGTAACCACGAGGAAGAACCCGATTTCTCGCTCCCCGCCACCTATGAGGTGATTCTTCATTCGGCGGAGAAACTAAGAAAATGATTTACCAGATCTTCACACGCAGGCTGTCGGGAAGCCACAGGGCATCTCCCTCCTTCACGCCAAATGCCATGTAAAATTCCGGCACATCCGCAAGTGGCCCGTTCACCCTGAACTTGGCAGGGGAGTGTACATCGCTCCGTACCTGGTTTGCAACAGCTTCAGGGCGGTCGTTGATCATCCAGGCCAGGGCATATCCCAGGAAATAGCGCTGGTCGGGTGTCAGTCCGGAAATGACCTCCCTGTTGGTGTATTGTGGCCTCTTCTGGAAAGCCTGGTATCCGAGCAGGATCCCTGCCAGGTCGGCAATGTTCTCACCCTGTGTGAGGGAACCGTTAATATGGAGACTGTCGACGGCAACATATTTGTCGAACTGCTTTACAATCATTCCGGTCTTCGCAAAGAAACGGATGCTGTCATCGGCTGTCCACCAGTTGTTGAGGTTCCCCTTTTCATCGTATTTGCAACCCTGGTCATCGAACCCGTGTATCATCTCATGGCCGAAGGTCGATCCTCCGATGATCGCATAAAGAATGGCGTCATCGGCCATGACGCGTTCATAGCCTGGAACGATGATGTTACATCCAGGAACGCATATCTCGTTGTTCGATGGGTTGTAGTAAGCGTTGTAGTTCTGGGGATCCATGCCCCATTCGAGGCGGTCGACCGGCTTACCGAACTTTGACAGGGTATAGTTCACCCACCAGTTGTTGGAGTTGATGGCATTCAGAAGGTAAGAGTCGCGGGTGATCTGCAGTTTGCTCATGTCTTTCCACTGATCGGGATAACCGACCTTCATGATCATTCCGTCGAGTTTGCTGAGGGCTTTTTTCTTGGTTGCATCGCTCATCCAGTCAAGAGCCTTGATCCTTTCAGCATAAACCGCCTTTATCGCATTTCCGATCTCGGTAAGTTTTTCCTTGGTCCCTTCAGGCAGATATTCCTTTATATAAACCTGGCCGATCAGCGGTCCGAGGAAGTCGTCGGTCTGGTCAACGACCCTTTTCCAGCGTGGCCTGGGTTCGGGCACTCCGCGCAGGGTGGTATAGTAAAAACGGAACATTTCAAGGTAGGTTTTATCATCAAGGTAGGGGGCGAGTCCCCTGATGAGATGGATCTTCAGGTAATTCTTCAAGTCCGCAATGGGAAAAGCTTTCAGACTGGCATTGAGTCCCAGGAGGAATTCCGGCTGGCCGGCAATGACGGTATCCACGTTTTTCAGCCCGACGGTCTCCAGATAAAGATCCCACCTGAAATCGGGCATCATCGCTCTCAGTTGCGCGATGGGGTATTTGTTGTAATTTTTATTCGGATCGCGTGTATCTTCGAGTTTTCGTGATTTCCGGGCCATCTCCGTTTCAAGTTTCATGATACCTTCTGAGGCTTTCGCGGCCTCCTTCTCCGGGTAACCCAGGATGCCGAATATTTTGTTCATGTACTCACCGAACTTCTGCCTCACCCTGGTTGCCTGGGGATCCTTGTCGAAATAGTAACTTCGTTCGGGGAGGCTCAGGCCGCCCTGGTTGATGAAAATGGCGTATTTGCTGCTGATCCGGTCATCCTGGCCCACGTATAATGCAAACAGGGGAGAACCGGCGATGGTACGCACTCTGGCAACTTCCCGTGCCAGCGAGGCCAGGTCGGTCACGGCATCGATCCGGTCGAGATATGGTTTTAGTTCGGTAAGACCTTTGTTGTTGATGGAGATGCTGTCCATTCCGGAATAGTAGAGGTCGCCGATCTTTTGCTTGTTGCTGCCTTTGGGTTCATTTGCCATCTTGGCTGAGGACTGGCAGATATTCAGGATCTGGGAATTGATCGTGTCGCGGATCAGCTGCCAGAGACCGTTGCTCTGCTCACTGGCAGGGATGGGATGATCTCTGAACCACTTACCGTTGGCGAAGAGGAAAAAGTCGTCGCCGGGTTTCACCGTTGAATCGATATGGGCTGCGAGTGCATCCTTTTTATTACTTACCGAAGACCCTGTTCCGCAGGAAAAGAGGAACAGACACACAGCCACGATGGCTGACAAGGGGAGCAGTTGTTTCATAGGGGTGGGTATTAAACCGTAAAATTACTGGAAAAATTATCCATTCTTTATGTCATTCTGTGATCGTGATAAAATTCACGATGAACCCGGATCCTTGCAGGGATGAAGATAATAAGGATAAGCGGTGTTGTGCCGGGGTCAGATCAACCCGTTGTCGATCACATAGTGGATGATCTCGGAGTTGTTTTTCAGGTGCATCTTCTGCAGTATCCGCGTCCGGTAAGTGCTTACTGTACGGTCGCTGATGACTAGTTTTTCTGCGATCTCGATGAGGGATTTCCCGGCGCCGATCATGCACAGAACATCGAATTCCCTGTCGGAGAGCCGTTCGTGAGGTGTGCGGTCGCCGGATTCGTTCAGTTCATCAGCCAGTTTTTCAGCAATGGCAGGAGTGATGTACTTTCCTCCGG
>JBAXRT010000224.1:0-2891 GCA_037131065.1 bacterium
CAGGTCGCGGAGGCAGCGTAGCGTAAAGCCGAAGTACTTTAAGGCCATATTTAATGTTTCAATAATGGGTTAAATCCCCGCAATTTATTGCGGCTACTTTAGTTTCTATAAAAGTTCTAACTTTACGGTATGGACGAATTTCGGAAGAGTTCTCATACTGTAAGTTGGTTAAGTGTTCACATTGTCTGGGTGACCAAATATCGTTATCATGTGTTAAGAGGGGATGTTCAGGTACGATGTCGCGATTTACTGGTACAAATCTGTAATAGTGAGAATGTGAAGATTCTAAAGGGAGTTGTAAGCAAAGACCATGTGCACATGCACATAGAATATCCACCATCGCTAAGTATAAGTAACTTAGTGAAGCGATTGAAAGGGAGAACATCCATAATGCTGCAGAAAGAATTCCCAGAATTGGGGAAAAAATATTGGGGGAGGCATTTCTGGGCAATTGGGTTCGGGGCATGGAGTACTGGGAATATAACTGATGAGATGGTGCAAGAGTACTTGGAACATCATAAGGATAAGCCGAATACTCAAGCTGGAAATTGGATAATGGAATGATGTCAAAAAATTTCATTTTTTACCTCTTAATCAAACCTCTGGATTTTTAATCCAGAGTGGTTTAGTTACGCCGGAGTCATGGGAGTTTTACAGACTTTTCCCCATGATGTTTCATTCTATAGAATTTATTTCATGACTTCCGCTCTGTTTTAAAACCAGTAGGGTAATCTCCGGCAAGATTCCTACCCGGCCCGAGTATCCGATGCATCCGGCCCCTTCATCAACATATAGGTATTGAGAGTGACCGGAAACGGTCTTACTGTAAAGGCCTCCCCAGAAGGTGGAAAACCAGGAAACAGGGCTCCAGTGGATTCCTGCCAGGTTGATCCCGACCTGCCCTCCATGTGTATGGCCCGACAAAGTGAGGTCGATTTCAGGATAATCCCTGCTTATGACGAATTCCCAGTAGCTCGGATCGTGGGAGAGGAGTACATGGAACTTCATTCCACCGGTACCTCTGAGTGCTCTGGCGACATCACCCAGCCGCTGAAAACGTTTTGTTTTTCCCCAATTCTCGACACCGAGAACAGCAATGCTGTCACTACCCCTGATCAGGATCCTGTTTCCGTTACGGAGCAATGTCCAACCAAGCACCCTGTAATACCTTTCGAGGGCCCGCATGTTCTCCATTTTTGCTACCTCTGTCGGCCACCGGATGTACTCCCCGTAATCATGATTGCCAAGTATGGCGTAGACCCCGGAAGGTGCTTCCAGTTTTTTCAGGATGGATAGGAATTCATATCCCTCGCTGGTACAATAATTAAACATATCACCGGTGAAGAAGATAACATCGGGCTTACAGTCGTTAATCATCCGAACCATCCTTTCCAGTTTGTCCTTCCTGGGCCAGTTCCCAAGGTGAACATCCGAAAACTGTACGATCTTAAAACCGTTGAACGATTTTGGCAATTCGGAAATGGTCACCTCCACATTCCTTATCCTGAAATCGTATTGCCAGAAAATCATTCCCCCCAGAAGGAGAAAGAAGAAAATTCCTCCGATGACCCATCCGGTTGCGATCAGTGAAAAGGACCGCTGAATGGGCCTCTGCTGTAATGAATGTTTCAGGAGCAGCCGCACGGTGATCCAATGGAGAAGCCTGATTAAGTCCGCCAGCAACAGAGAGATAATCGGGAAGAAGGTGCAGAAGAAAAAGCAGAGGAAGAGGCTTATCCCATAAGTTTTGATATACAGGTTCCACTCAAGGAATGGGTAAAAGCATCCATAAATCACCATGGCTCCCAACAGAATGACCGGAAACCAGAAGAGAGCCGATAAAAACCGGTTCCAGATAATACTAAGTTTCTTCAGGGCGTTTTTCACCCAGTACCAAAGGTATACATCAAAGAAGAGGTAGAAGAGAAAAAAAGTGAGGACTCCTTTGTTTTTCGGGAATATATTCCTCAAAAGAAGAAAGATGACCACCGAAGTTACGACGAACAGGGTGGCCCTTATGGTCTTTCTCATCTATTTTTTACGTAATTCACCAGCCCTTTGGCCGAGAATATTTCCATCAGTTTTGAAGGGAGGGGGGCGAAGGGAAATGTCTGGTCATTGATGTGAACGAATCCCTTTTCAAAATCAATAGCCACCTTATCACCCTGTTTAAAGGCATTAACCGCGTCTGGAACAAGGATGATAGGAAGCCCCTGGTTGACCGATGAGCGGTAAAAGATCCGGTTGACCGATTTGCAGATAACCCCTTTGATCCCTGCAAAAGCGAGACCGACTGAGGGATGCTCGCGTGAGCTCCCGCATCCGAAATTTGCCCCGGCCATGATGATGTCTCCTGCACTGACCCTTTCCGAAAAGCTGTTGTCGAACCCCTTGAACAGATGAGGCATGATTTTATCGGGTTCGGTACTCTGTACATTGTAGGTCAGGTTCCCTGCAAACATCTGGTCGGTATTGAGGTTATCCACATCTGAATAGTTCCAGGTTCCATGAGTATAACGGTCATCTCCATCCTTAATGTCCACTGTCGCACTCTGGGCAATATGAAATGGATAGTGGTCATCGGAATCAATGCCGCGCGGATCTGAAATTTCCCCTTTTAGGGCAGAAATGGCAACGGTAGCTGGCGAAGCGAGGTAAACATTCGATGCATTGTTGCCCATACGCCCTTTGAAATTCCTGTTGGCAGTTGAAATGATATTCGTTCCGTCGGCCGGGATGCCCTGTCCGGTACCCAGGCATGGGCCGCAGGAAGAGGAAAGAACATTGGCACCGGATTCCATGAAAATAGTGATCAGGCCCTCCTGCATTGCCTGCATGAAAATTTCTTTAGAAGCCGGAATTATCTGAAGCTGCATGTACTTTGGAATCTT
>JBAXRT010000225.1:0-2887 GCA_037131065.1 bacterium
ACAAAACACTACAGGATTGAAAATATTCCCCTTGGAGGACGAGAAGATATGATTCTTGAGTATATTGAAAAAGCACTCTCCCACGCACGGTATGAGATTATAAAAGGACAGGAAACCCTATTACGGGGAAGTACCGGAACTGGCCGGGGTCTGGGCTAACGGTCTGACACGGGAAGAGTGCCAGAAGAATCTTGTAGACGTCATCGAAGGCTGGATTATTGTCCGGCTCCGAAGAGGACTCCCGACACCCCCCGTCGATAACTATACAATCGATGATGAGGTGAGGATGGAGAGCAGAGTCGAAGCATAAAATTACACTACTCTCCTAAAAATGAGCTTGTCCGTAAGCTCCGGGATGCAGGGTTTGATGGTCCGTATCAGGGCGGGAAACATCCTTACATGATCAAAAGGGGACTGGTACTCACTATACCCAATCCGCATCCGGAAGATATTTCTGTTGATCTCATACTCCGGATTATCCGGCAGGCTGGTATTTTAAGACAGGAATGGTTAAAAGACTAAACCTGCAAGGCACATTTTATGAACTGAGGGCGGGCCCCGACAATCGAGACGATCTCCACAATATTTTATTTGGATATCATCAGATAACCGTGTTTTTTGTGCGATTGGGAAATGTCAGGAAACGCTCTGAAAAATCCGGCAGCAAGCCGACGACGCAGACGGTTTTATTGAGAAGTTTTTTTGAAACTTTTGGAACCTTGGGAACCACGGGACTAAACACCTTTTTTTAAAAATGCTGTTTTTATCATTCCATGGGACAGGGCAAAAACATATCGGGAACACTTTTGTCCGTGCAGGGACTCTTGTGAGTTGATTATAGCAAAGCCGGGTTGCTCTTGTTTGTCCCAACCAGCCGCTGCGGGTCGCTACTTTTTTGATCTCGGCATGCAGAGCATAATACAGGTAAGGGAGTTGTACACGGAGATTATTATACGTCAGAAAAAACCCTTATACTATGATAAGGTAACAATAAAGGAAGGGGGAGAGAAAATGCAATTTACCGGAATAATCAAGAAATCAGGTGATTGTTATGTGGGGTTATGTCTTGAACTCAACATAGCCAGCCAGGGCGAGAGCATCGAAGAGGCCAAGAATATGCTGCAGGACGCATGCGAAGAATATCTCTCGTATATGAAAGAAAAAGGGCTGGAGCATGAGATACAACCGGTCCCCCTCAATCTCCTGCGCGAATTTCTCATCGGGGATGTTGATTATGTGAAGCCTTCGCGTGAGTGGAAATATTCAGAGAGCATAACATTCATGGTCAGTGCCAGTGTCTAAAAAAA
Organism: bacterium; assembly: GCA_037131065.1. Lineage (GTDB taxonomy): Bacteria > Bacteroidota > Bacteroidia > Bacteroidales > FEN-979 > JBAXRT01. The sequence continues at coordinate 1,308 of JBAXRT010000225.1, forward strand.
TCTCTCCCATGTCAAGCAGGAAGTTTGCGAGACTTCTTGCTCGGGGTAACTCCAAGAGTGTCAGGCAGAGAGGCACCAGCCATGCTGTCTTTCTAGCGGGAAAAAGAGGGACGGGTTTATCGGGCACCGGTAATTATGGCAAAGGCAGATCTCTCATCAGTATATATGAAACTTGTTTTGCATCAGTTAGGATTTAGCGATGAAGAAATCGATGCCATTCTTGAATAAATTACATTGCGTTGCTACATACCGCTGGATGTTGTGGGGAAAAGTTTAATTCAGCGGCCGGGGGATGAAGAGCCTGATTCCAGGTTAGGACGGATTGCCGCCCTGACCTTCAGCCCCCCTTTATCCCCGCCACCTTGTAACATATTCCCGGTCTCAATAGAGCAGGATGCTTCGATATCCCTGAATTGCAGGGGCTAACATTCATAATCCCATAAAAAGAATGGTTTACCCATGACAGAGATTGTCCTGAAAGTCCCTGATGATCTGCCGCTGCCCAGCCTCATCGCCAGACTCAATGATCTCATTGCTGAAGAGCACTTAAAATGGATGTTATTTACAAAAAGTGTGGATGTACTTGCGCTTAATGACAGGGATATGACGGCTTTGGAGGAAATGAGGGGCGAGGCATGGAAAGGGACAAAGAAAGACTTCGGATTGTAATCGACACCAATGTCCTGATTGGTGCTCTTGTTTAAGGAAAATTCATACAAGGCCCGTATCCTCCGTAACCGGCATTTTTTATTTTTTTTCCCCGATTACGGACGTAAGGAAATCGAAAAATTCCGGGAATATATCTGTTCGAAGAGGGAAAAGATCCCTGCATGCCCTTCATACGACTATGCAATAAAATTCCTGCTCGAAGCCGTTACCATTGTTCCCCGGCAGTTATACGGAGATCAGATATCCTGTGCATACGAGCAGATGGCCGCAATCGATCCCAAGGACACACCGTTTCTTGCACTTGCCCTGCATCTTGAATGCCCCCTCTGGTCGGATGATGCCCATCTGAAACGGCAATCCCTTGTTCCCTGTTATACCACCGTTGAAATTGTGGAACTGCTTGATGACAAAGATCCGTGAAACAAAGATACATGAACTATTCGCCACGCCACTGAAGGGCTTTTTTCTGAAGATCCCGTGAAGTGTATTCTAAATTTTACATCACGCAGGGCTCCGGCCCAGTCCTGACGCAGGGTAGCCCTACGGTTCTGTTTTTTTCGCTCTATTGAGAAATTCCATAAAGTTTTGTACCTGTATCCTGAGATCGGGCGGCAGTTTTTTTGCCATTTCTTCGATTTCAGACATAAGGAAAACACTTCTGGTCGCGCCGGTACCCGATGGTGCGGATGTGTGTAGAAAAGTCCTGCGCTAAGGGCAGGCCGACATACCCGGGGCCGAAGACGCAGACTGTCTTAGTGAGTATATTTTTTGAAACCACGCTACGAAACTCCTGTGGTAAAATGCGTATGATAATCACATGCGATAGAACAAAAATATATCGGGAAAAATAGGTCCAGCACAGGTTTTTCATTCATCAAAGCGCGGGTTTTCTCAATCTTTGAATTCCCGGA
>JBAXRT010000226.1:0-2864 GCA_037131065.1 bacterium
CTCCGGAACCGGTTCATCGCCGATCTGTTGAGCCGGACAAAACTCTGGGTGGTCAACACAACGGGGACTCCCGCTGAAACGCAGGGACGGATACGGTCGCTTACCGGCATCCCACAGGCAGTGTGAAACGCCGGGGTCTCTTTTTTGTAAAAATATTACACGGTTGACCGTGAATTCAATCAACAAAGATAATTAAAAATCCTCATCAGGAATCTTTCCGGGGAATTTTGTCAATGTCAATAACTACATCGACAAAGGTAGTCAGCTGGGTGAGCACATCCGGATCAAGGCCTTTTTCCACCGCAAGGAATATCCCGGAAAAATTCATCAGCCGCAGTTTGTTGGTGATAAAATGGATAAACTTTGTGATGTTCTGGGAGGAGATGTAGATCAGCATTGAATTAACCGAATCAAAGAGCAGGGAGACTTTCTTTTCCTTAAACCCACTTAATGACTCCGTAACTGCAATCCCGATACTCGTCATGTCGGCAGGATTATTGACGAACCTGCAGTTATTTACCGGTTCGTGATCATGTCCTATGGCATACTTCGTAACGGTGTCAATAAAGAAAATTTTCTCCGTCGCGATCCCGCGTTTTTCATAATTCTTTTTTAAGATATCATACGGCTGGTTTGTCGTGATTACGAGCACAGAGTAATCTTTGGCCAGCAGTCCTTTAATCAGTTCAATGTTCTCATTCCTGATATCACATGCCGATGCCATGATGAGATAAATCTCCTCATCCTTGATATCCGTGATGGGAAATACCACAAAATCACCTATTCCGTGAGGAATTTTTTCGACGCATCGGACACCTTACCGTAATGATTAACGATCGCTTTGTTCAGCTCGATGATATTCTTCCGGATCTGTTCGAGGTTTTTTATCTGGATCCTGAGCTGGAGGGACATGGTTTTAGGTTCGGACTCGCCGTGTTCAATGTCGTTCACGACGATTACGAGATTTTCTTCCACCACCTCAAGCGGGTTCTTGAGCCGCATGGCCGCTTCTTTGATGAATGCGAGGAAACGATCGTTGCTCTCCCTGAGTGCTGTTTCGGATCGCACACGTTCAGAGATATCGCGGACTGTTGCCTGAAGGACCCGTTTTCCATTCCAGTCGAACGCAGACAAAAGCACTTCTGCAGGAAAATCTTCCCCGTTGGAACGGCGATGGACCCATTCGAACCGATCGTATCCGGTCAAGTATGCGGCCTGGATATGTTCCCCTGCAGCCTGGAATGATGAATGCCCATCCGGCTGTGTCGGAGGGGATACTTCAGCCGGGTGTAATTTCACAAATTCTTCTTTTGTCTGTAAGCCAAAGATCTTCAGGGTGCTTGGGTTGCAGTCAAAGAAACCTTTCCCGGTCAGGAGCATGATCGCATCGTTTGAGCCCTCGAAAATTGCCCCGAACCGTGCTTCGTTCTCCCTGAGCCGTTCGGACTGTTCGCCCACGACCTTTTCCTGTACGTCAAGCAATTCGGTTATTGAAGCCACCAGAGCTTCAAGATTGCGTACCTTCTCTGCGGTGGCGTCGTTGTCCATTGAGTTCATTCCTCCGGAATCTGTCTGTTTTCTCATAAAAATCAGGTGAAGATGGTCTTGCCATCAAAGGGTAAAATAGCGACCTTCACGCTCAATGCCAGCGATTTGAACATGTCTGCAGTCTGGCGGGGAACCGGGACTTTGCTGAAGAGGATAATTACAAAGAGGTTTCCCGAAGGCAGAATGCCACCGAAGCCGAGCACCGAACGGACTCCGTACGGGATGACAAAGTCATCCTGTGCAGGTACATATTTGCTGCCGGTTGCTTCAGGAATTAAGAACACGTTGAAGGTCCTCTGTGCCATATCCATGACAACTGCAGGGTCCGGTCGTAATACCGTGTTTACCTCAAGACCCATCTGCTGGATAAGCTGCCTGACCATCGGAAATGCTTCTACAAAATGCTCACTGGGCAGGGGGATTGCCTTGTGTCCCCGGGACTGTTTCCTCAAGTGCCACTCCGGTAGTGTTCCGGCACTTGCCAGCAGAACCATACACTTCATTGCAGGAGATTCGGGGGACATCTTCATAACGTTCCGTGCAAATTCCTGCAGATCCTCATCAAGTTCACCATAGGGATGTGTCTTGAAGAGCCGGACAAGGACGCAGTCTTTCTCATGGGTTTTTTTGTCAACAAGGTTCTCATACAGGTAATGCACGATCGTATCGGCCACCACTTCCATACTTGCCGCACCCGATCCCATCCGTCGCAATGCGGCCGAAAACCCGACCATGTCCTTGAGAGTAAAATCGTCAATGTTCGGCATGATATCCTCTTTTCCTCCAAAATCACCCGGTATTAATTGAAGGTCTCAGGCTTCTGGATTATTATATCCATCCTGAAACGGGCCTGTTATGATTCTGCCATCCGGTTCAATCCGGACAGGGGCATAACAATCCTTCATTTGGAGAACATCAATATAAATATATTCGGCCAGCCGTTGACAGAATTGTGTTTGTACAACCGTTTTTTAAAAAAGAGACTTTAGTCGTTGGTTTCACGATCCTTGTCTTTGCCACGCATATCTGATAGGCAAAAAATGTTGGCAAAAATATAATATAACCCCTCCTAGATTCTGATGCATCCCAAGAGAACAGGTAATGAGGATGAAAAAATTATGACCAGCACCGAATTTAAGGAAATACACGAAGCATGGGTAGTGTTAATGGCCATCTTTGCGGAAATTGATGCATTGAATGCAGAAGCAGTACGTGGAAAACATGCTACTGTCGCTGCACAAAAAGCAGCGGTCTAATAAATAATGGGTAAAGTATCAACTTAGCCCCTAACTTTTACTCAACAATTGAATGAGTCG
>JBAXRT010000227.1:0-2804 GCA_037131065.1 bacterium
CGTTTGTCGATGATTGTCGCTTCTATCCTGTGTGAAAAGATGATGGCAGTCTCTCAGACTGGATCCGGTGGCAAATCCTGAAAGCGGGTTGGAGATTGAAAATGTTTACCGATCCTGATCCTTGTTGATGGCAACAGTTCCGGAATGAGATAATCCGGCCTCATACTCCATTATTGCGTTCGCATCGCCGGTCCGTTTTTCGGGACAGTCAGTCAGTTTTACACATGGGAAATAATCAGACCGCCCAAAAGGTTGTGCTTCTGTCATTTTGATGACCATATTCAGGGGTTTTACCCGGATACCATGATCTCCAATGATGTCATTGGTTATCCATGTTCCGATACCATAAACAGAAAGTATCCTGTTTTGGACCATATTTTCAATATTCGAAATTTTATCGAAATGATCAATGGAATCGGAAAAAACAAGTGTTTTGGGAATCAATCCGCCTGGCAGAACAATTTGTTTGTCCAGGTAATGCTGAATGGATTTTCGTGCAAAAACCACGGGATCTCCCGAATCATGACGAAGGCCATCAAAAAGTTTTGAAAAGTACAGGTCAAATTCCCTGAAAAAAACATCGGTCGTGTAGGTGTCGGTCAAGGCGATCCCCAGGGCGCCATGGTATGTTTCGACCCATTTTTCAAGCGCAGTCCTGGTTGCCAGTTCTGCGCCGGACCTGGCTCCGTGAAACATGAACCATTCATGGGCCTGGGTTCCGCTGGCCGGGATACCGAATTTACGGGCAAACATGACATTGCTGGTTCCTTTAATGGTCGCGGGCGCGGCGCGGAGAAACGTTTCAATAACCTTTTCCTGTACCTTTTTAGATTTTCTTCTGCGTGTGCCAAATTCTATCACAGCGATTTTCATTGACTCGAATCGCCCGAATTTTGCTTCCCATCGGGGAATATTCTGTTCAATGAAATCATCCACATCGTTCAACCGATAATAAAGTTCAGATATACAGGCCATTAACGGCACCTCCCAAAGGATTGTCTGATGCCAGAATCCCTCCACCTGAATAGACAGTTTTCCCTGTGACTGGTGAATTTTCACCTCATCCGGGTTGAACCGGTAGGACCGGAGATATTCCATGTAGGAGTGATCGAACCAGGGGATCTTTCGGCGCATATGCTCCTCTACCTCACTGGTAAAGCGGATATCTTCAAAACAACACACCTGTTTTTGAAGCTCCTCTGCGAAACCTGCAGGAAACTCGATGGTTTGATCTCTAAGAATAAAAGTATACCTTACCTTTGCGCCCGGATAATGTTTCAGAACGGCATACTGCATGAAAAACTTATATGCATCCTGATCGTCGAAACTGCTGATGATGGGGGAAATCTCCATATTTTCGGATAACTGAAAAATCCTGTTTCCTGAAAACACAAATGTATGAAGATCAATCCTGAAGATGTAAAAAAAATTACGGTTATTTTTAATAAAACAGCATCGCATAACGTCGAACCACAAAAAGGTTTTACCCCGCTTTGTCCGGATGAATTACCCGTGCACGATGGAGATAAGATTGTGCCCGAACTGAATGGACAGAATGATCTGGTCGCCTATAAGACATTGTCAAAGGAAATTCATCCTCCGAATGCCGTCTGGATCGCCACAAAAGAAAAACCCCAGTTCACTCCGGCTGAAGGCGGGAATGTTGACCTGCACTGGAATCCCCACTGTATCTCAGGTACGATGGGCGTTGAATTAATTGATGGAATCGGGCCTGTCACCAACTTTGATTTCATCGTCGCCAAAGGTTTTGAACCCGATCTGCATCCCTATTCATCCTGCTACCACGACTATCAGAAGAAGATCTCCACAGGTTTCATTGAGTGGCTCAGGTTCAGGAATGTGGATACTGTGATTGTCGGAGGATTAGCCACCGATTATTGTGTGGCGGAGACCTGCAGGGATCTGGCCCGCGACGGATTCCGTGTTATTCTGAATCTCGGCGGTTCGAGGGGCATCGGCACACAGGAAGAAATTGCGCGGTGTGTTGAAGATCTCATGCAGAATTATCATATCATTGCAGTCAATTCCTATACAGACATCGAAGTAATGAATTAAACTACAACCTCTACAGGTGGAAAAAGCTACAGATCACACTGCCCCGAAACTTCCCATTCGCAGAAGTACCAATATCCTTTCTGATGTCAGATATTATTTCTTTCATCGCCCCGAGAGAAAAACCCTGGTTAAATTTAATACCGAGGAAGACCGCCACCGGTACAGCGAAAGTATCATGCAGCGGGTCGGCATCGAAGTTGATCAGTACAGGCTTCTGAATATTCACCGGATAGGGATTGAAGTCCCGTCAAGTATCCTGTTTGATGATCTTTTGAAATGGAATGGCGATTCCATCTGCTGGCCCAACCATATTGCAAGGGTGAACCTTCAGGATAATAAGCTTGAACATATCCTGATTTCTCTTTTCGGCAAATCCAAAGAACGGTCAGGATTCTTCCACGGATTATTTTCTTTCAATTTTCCGCAGCTCTTTGTTTTGGAGGCAATCAGGATACAGGCGACACCTACAGCCCTCGATACTGATAATGCCCGGTATCTGCTTTATAAATGCAGTGGCGGATATCCCATCGGGGTCTTCTCAATGTATGTGAGAAGTTCCATACCTGAACGGGGAGAATCATCCATGTCGCAGCTTTTTATAATGGTCAGCTTCAATTTTTATGGAAAAAAGACCTTGTCAAAGTTGAGTTTTGTGAACAAAATATGGGAGGGGATCCATAACCGGGTAACTGCAAATGTCGCAAACAGGTTTAAAATGCTGTGTGAAT
>JBAXRT010000228.1:0-2788 GCA_037131065.1 bacterium
GCTGAATCGGTTTGTGCTGATCACGGTCACGACCATTTTACAGAAAAAGAGAGCGAGATCGCAGATTGGTTGCTAAAGATCCGGGCTGTTGAGGATACGATCCGCACAGGCAGCGGAAAACAGGTGTACCTCAAACCCTTCACCATGAAAGAGGCTTTGCGTCTGAGAAAAGCGAATTCCGGTGCGATCCTGATCCAGGGATCAACCGATATATCGCTGCGGCAGACAAAGAATAAGGAGCCTCTTCCGAAGATTATTGATCTTTCTGGAGTCGGGGAGTTATCTTTCATCCGGAAGGAGAAGGATCGGATCATCTTCGGTGCCGGGACTTCGCTTGAAAGGATCAGGGAGTTTTCAGAAAATAACCTTCTGCCATTATATAATATCCTGAAGGTTTTCGGCTCGCTCCAGATCAGGAACCTTGCAACCATCGGGGGAAACATCGGTTCGGCCTCACCCATCGGGGATACCCTGCCCCTCCTTTTTGCGCTTGGTGCCGAGGTGACCCTGACTTCACTGACTGCATCCAGGACCATTCCAATCGATGGGTTCATCACCGGCTATCGGAAAACCCTGCTGGCAAAGGATGAACTCATAACCGAAGTTGCAATCCCGCTTCCGGATCCTGTTTCAAGAATTTCAACCTTTAAAGTTTCCCGGAGAAGGGATATGGATATTGCAACGGTTTCAGCAGCATTCCTGATCAGGATTTCAGACGGTGTGATCAGGGATATTGCACTTGTTTATGGCGGGATGGCGGCCATGGTAAAGCATGCACGTGAGGCAGAAGCATTCCTGAAAGGAAGACCCTGGACCCGGGAGGTGGCAGAAGGTGCCATGAAGATCGTTGAAAATGAATTTGAGCCGATCGCGGATGCAAGATCCGGGGCCGGTTTCAGGAGGAGAGCAGCAGCCAGCCTGCTGATGAAACTTTACCTCGAAACAAGCGCTTTATGAAAGACCAGGTCCACCACGACAGCGCTGTAAAGCATGTAACCGGCGAAGCGGTTTTCATCAATGACATGGACCTTAATGAACGCATGCTTATTGGAAAGGTCGTGTACAGTAAGATGGCCCATGCCCGGATCATTTCCGTTGATATTTCGGATGCGTTGAAAATTATGGGAGTTCATGCAATTCTCACTGCCGGGGACATCCCCGGGGAAAACCAGATGGGCCCGGTGATTGCAGATGAGCCGTGCCTGGCCGACAGGGAGGTTCATTGCGTTGGGCAGGCCATTGCCCTGATCGCAGCAGAGAATGATTCAATCGCATGGGAAGCGGAGAAGCTCATCAGGATCAGCTATGAATCCCTTGAGGCTATCCTTGACCTGGAGGTCGCCATTGAAAAGAACAACCTGCTGGCACCACCGGTAAAAATTGAAAGGGGTGACCTTTCCGGAGCCATCAACGCAGCCCCCCATCGTCTCAATGGAACCCTGAGAACAGGCGCACAGGAGCACTGGTATCTCGAAACACAGTCGGCGCTTGCCATTCCCGGTGAGGGAAAAGAGATGCTGATCCATGCCTCCAGCCAGCATCCTTCTGAGACACAAACGATCGTTGCCGGAGTGCTTGGTATTAAAAAACATGATGTCGAGGTGGAGGTTCGTCGCATCGGCGGAGGTTTCGGAGGGAAGGAGACGCAGGGGAACCATGTGGCAGCATGGGCGGCGCTGCTGGCCAGGGCTACCGGAAGACCTGTGAAGATCCATCTTTTCCGCGACGATGACCAGATCATGACCGGAAAGCGGCACCGGTTCATCTCAGGGTATGAAATTGGTTTTAATGAAAATGGAAAGATCCTTGCATACAGTGTGGATTTGCATGCCGATGCCGGGATTGCCACTGACCTTTCGATGGCCATTCTCATGAGGGCTTTGCTGCATGCCGAAAATGCCTACTACATCCCGGATATCAGGATCACAGGAAAAGCATATCGCACGAACCTGCCATCCAACACGGCTTTCAGGGGATTCGGCGGTCCGCAGGGTATGGCGGTGATAGAGAATGCGATCGACCGGGTTGCCAGGTTCCTGAAAAAAGATCCTGCCGAGGTGCGCTACCTTAATTTTTACCGCGACCCCGATGATGTTCTGACTCCCTATGGAAAGAAGGTGGAGAACAACCACCTCTCCATGATGTTTGAAAAGCTGATCCTCTCCTCAAGTTATCACGAGCGGCGTAAAGAGATAGACCGGTTCAACAGTGAAAATGAATTTTGCAAGAAAGGCATTGCGCTGACGCCGGTCAAATTCGGCATCTCTTTCACAACCTCTTTCCTAAACCAGGCCGGTGCCCTCGTGCACATCTATACTGACGGGACTGTACTGGTAAACCATGGAGGAACTGAGATGGGGCAGGGCCTTCATACAAAGATCCTTCAGGTTGCTTCTGCTGAACTGGGTTTGCCAACCGACAAGATCAGGGTGAACGCAACGAACACCTCAAAGGTCCCCAATACCAGTGCAACGGCTGCTTCGTCCGGCAGCGATATGAACGGGATGGCTGTGAAGAACGCCATCGATATTCTGAAAGACAGGATCATTCCGGTGGCTGCATCGGAACTGGAAAAGCGATTTCACGGGAAACCATGCGATTCCCGGAGCCTGGTCTTTTCAGATGGTTTCATCGTTGACTCCGGGAATCCGTTATGCAGGATCTCCTTTGAGGAGGCCGTTAAGGCGGCCTATCTCAAAAGGATTAGCCTGAGCTCCACAGGCTACTACCAGACCCCTGGCGTATGGTTCGATCAGCAGGCAGGAAATGGAAATCCATTTTTCTATTT
>JBAXRT010000229.1:0-2787 GCA_037131065.1 bacterium
TCATATAATGACTTCCCTGTTATGATAATCCGCGGATTTTCAAGGGCAGATAACACTTCAATCGCATTCTTCACCAGATTGATCAGTACCTGCTCCATAAGCCCCGAGTCTGCCTGAAGGATTAAATCAGGGTCACAATCCACAATAATAGGCACAGTGTGTTGTGATTCCGTATTTTCTTCCAATGCAGCTACCTGGAGAAGAAGATCCCTTAAATTCAACATTGCAAAATTCGGCTTTGGCAGTTTCGTGACCTCACGGTAATTCTCCACAAACTGAATCAGGCGACTCCCCCGGCCAAGGACAAGATCCAAACCCTTGAGCGTCTTCTCAATAGAATTGGACGATATCTCTTCCGGCCTGCGGATGTAACCCGACTCCTTCTCGCGAAAAATCCTTGTAAGTGAATCAACCAGTGATGTGATCGGCGTAATGGAATTCATAATCTCATGGGTAAGAACGCGGATAAGTCGCTGCCATGACTCGATCTCCTTCTGCTCAAGTTCGGGTTTAATATTCTGAAGTGAAACAAGATGAATGTTCTTTTCACCAGTAAGGAACTGAACCTTTCTGGTGGCAAGCTGGATCAGTTCCCCGTTGATGATTACGGTGACCAGCTCGGTATGATGCGAAGTGAGAATCATCAGGTGCTCGCTCAGCCCCTCCTTATACTGGTCAAGCCTGGCAAGTGTTTTCAGAACGTGGATCCCGAATATTTTCCTGGCTGCATCGTTGATAAATTCAATCCTCCCTTCGTCACTGAAAGCAATAAGCCCAACCGCGGCGTGATCGACCAGGGTTTTGAAATAGGTATTCGAAATTTCATTCTCAACCCTTGACTTCTCAAGCTTGATATTAAGCTCGTCAAAATAGTGGTAAAGTTTTTTGAATTCTTCCTCCCTGCCCGATCGGATAAAGGAGGAGGTGACCTCGCCGCTAAGGTGGGCGATGAAGAAATCTTCCAGTTTCCTGTTGATCTTGTTGTTATAACGGATCAGTTCAACGACCAGGTAAATGAAGAGTCCGGAAAGAATGATAATGAGTGAATAGTTCGGAAAGTAGAAAATGGAAAGAATCAGTAGAAGACAGGAAAGGGCAATTGAACATACACGAAGGATAAGGTTAAGATAGAATCTCCTAGAGACCATACTTCTTCATTTTATTGTATATGGTCTGCCGTGTGATTCCGAGTTCTCTGGCTGAGCTGGCCAGGTTGCCCATGTTCCTGAGCAGGGCTCTCCGTATGATATCCTTTTCATAATCATCAAACGAAAGAGGAATATCTGTAACCACCGACTGGGGAAAAGGAATTTTTTTCAGAAAAAGATTGTCGGCTGTAACGGTCGAACCTTCCGTCAGGATGACAGCCTTCTCAATGGAATGCTCCAGCTCCCTGATGTTTCCGGGCCACGGATAGTTCTTTAATGCATTGATTGCATCCCTTGTCAGCGACATCTGGCCACGGTTGTATTTCACGGAATATTTATCGAGAAAATATCCTGCCATCAGTTCTATATCCGCCCCCCTGTCTCTCAACGGAGGCAGATCGATCTGAATGGTGTTGATCCTGAAAAGCAGGTCCTGTCTGAACAAACCCTCCATGACCATTTTTTCCAGATTCTTGTTTGTGGCACAGATCAGGCGGATATCTATCGGGATGATCTTGTTGGATCCGAGTTGTATGACATGCCTCTCCTGAAGGGTATTCAGGATCTTGGTCTGCATGTTCAACGAAAGGTTACCGATCTCATCAAGAAAAAGTGTTCCGCTGTTAGCCGATTCAAAACGTCCTACCCTGTCCTGCTTGGCATCAGTAAAAGCACCCTTTTTGTGGCCGAATAGTTCACTCTCGAAAAGGGAGACTGGTATAGAGGCCATATCAACAGTGACAAGAACCTCCCTGGAACGGTCTGACCTTTTGTGGATCTCCTTTGCAATGACTCCCTTCCCGGTACCGTTTTCACCCGTGATCAGGATATTCGCATCGGTCTTGGAAACTTTTTCAACTATGTCCATGATCCTCTTGATCGATGGACATTCACCGATAAAATCCGAAAACTGCTGATCAACATCAGAGACCTTCCCTAAAAGCGTTTGCTTCTTCTGCTGTGCGAGCCTGCTTGCACGGAGTTTCAACCCTGCCTTCAGAGTCTCCAGAAGTTTATCATTATCCCAGGGCTTCAGGATAAAATCGCTTGCCCCAAGTTTCATGGCCTTGACTGCGAGATCAATCCCACCATAGGCTGTCATCATGATAACACAAAGAGCGGGATCAAAAGTGAGTATCTCCTTAAGCCAGAATATTCCCTCATTCCCGGTATTGATCCCTGCCGTGAAATTCATGTCAAGAAGGACTAAGTCATACTTGACCGTTTGAAGTGTTGAAAGAATCTGACTCGGATTTTTTATTGTTGTGAAAGTCTCAAACTCATCCTCAAGAAAAAACTTTAATGCTTCAAGGATTTCAAGATTGTCCTCAACGACAAGCAGGTGGCCTTTTTTTGACACAGGTAAATATTTTTGACATGAACTTATACAAATGTCTAAAAATTTATCTTACACGTGTCAATATTTTTTACATTATATTTTAAATATTTTTTTAAATATTATATAATTACTTGATTTTATGCTACTTAAATTTTTGGCCTGATTTTTGAATCTATTATTTCCAACACTTACATTTACCAATGGCTGAAGCTACCATCGTTGTCCACATCAATGGATACTGGAGAGAAGAGTATCTTCCTGAAATACTGACTCATCCTGGAATTTTCTTTGTTTACGAGG
>JBAXRT010000230.1:0-2761 GCA_037131065.1 bacterium
CATGCCTGCAACGGTATACCCCATTACGCTTAACCGTTTTTCCAGCTGCATAACGATGATCGCTTCATCATCAACAACAAGTATTTTCGACATAATTATGTCCCCGCTAGTATAACAGGAAATTCCATACTGATTTTAGTACCATTCTGGCTCTTGAACATTAGTGATCCCTTCAACTGGTGCTGCACAATTGTCCTGATCAACGTGATTCCAAGACTGTTGGTACGGCTGATATCAAAATTGCCGGGTAGCCCTACTCCATCATCACGGACAGTGATTCTGATCTGGTCGTTCTCCTGCAATACAGAAATCTCAATTTTGCCCGTTTTCCGCCCTTTGAAGGCATGTTTATATACGTTCGAGAGAATTTCATTTACCACGAGTGCGCAGGGGAGGGCCTGGTCTACCGGGAGAAATACTTCCTCTGGATTAATCTCGCAGCTGATCTCGTGCCCCTTATGAGAAAAAATATTTGATAATGCTGTTACCTGTTCCCTGCACTGGTCTGTTATATTGATTTTCCCAAACTGTTTGCTTTCATAAAGCCGGGTATGGATCTGTGCCATGGTCTGTATTTTGAGCATTATATCGGTCAGTATGCTGTTTGTTGATTCATCAGAAGAACTCATCCGGGTCATATCCAGCAGGCCGGATATCAGCTGGAGATTGTTCTTGACCCGGTGATGGATCTCACGAAGCAGGGTCTCTTTCTCGGCGACCAGTTCTTCAAGGTGGTCGTGGGATTTTTTCAGTTCTTTTTCGATCCTGCTTCGTTCGACAGCATAGTGCAGGGAACGGATAATTAATGGCCCGTTCATCTGACCTTTGACAAGATAGTCCTGTGCACCCTCTTTGAGTGCATTCAAACCGGTTTCTTCACTGTCAAGCATGGTCAGTACCACAATCGGTACTTCCCTGGCATGTTCTCTTACCCACCGGAGCGTGTCCAGTCCCTGGCTGTCAGGAAGTCCAAGGTCAAGAAGAATAATATCGATTCCGCCCTCTGCAAAGTACGGTTTTGCCACCGATAACCGGTCTGCGCAAACGATCTCGAAAGACGATCCTTTATGATCAGACAACAGCTCACGTATCATCTCCACATCAGCCGGATTGTCCTCAATCAAAAGAATCGTCATTACCTGCACCTTATTTTTTTGACGGGAGTGTTACAACCGAGAACCAGAAGTTCTCAAGTGACCTCACAACCTCCACGAATTCCGTAAATTTTACGGGTTTTTTTACATAGCAGTTCGCGTGGAGCCGGTATGATTCAAGGATATCCTTGTCGTCATTTGAGACGGTCATGATGACGACAGGGATATATTTCAGCTCATCATCCGCCTTGATCTCTGCAAGGACTTCACGCCCGTCTTTTCTGGGCATATTAAGGTCGAGCAGGATTAGATCCGGTGTCGGAGCCGAAGCATATTGACCCCTCTTGTGGAGAAAATCCATCGCTTCCACGCCATCATTCACTACATTTAAGTTGTTGCAGTGTTTGTTGTCCAAAAACGCCTCTTGTGTAAGAGCGACATCAGCAGGATTGTCGTCGACCAGCAGGATTTCGACCGGTCGTGACCACTTTAATATCTTTTTATTCTCAATCATGGATCGTCTCCTTCTTTCTTTTTGGAATGGTGAAATAAAAAGTCGATCCCGAACCGGGAACAGACTCAATCCAGATAGTACCACCGTGTTGTTCTGCAATTCTCTTACAGATAGCAAGACCTATCCCGGTTCCGGGGTATTCGCCTCGTGTGTGCAGGCGCTGGAAAATCTTAAAAATTCGATCAGCATACTGTTGATCGATACCAATCCCGTTGTCAGAAACGGAAAAGATCCAGTTGTTTACATCCTGCTTTGCTGATATGTGAACATTCGGGACAACGCCGGGTTTGTTGAATTTGATTGCATTGCTGATCAGGTTCTGGAACATCTTGGTGATCTGTTCCTGATCTGCATAAATTGAGGGAAGTGGATCTTTTGTAATGACCGCATTGTTTTCTTTGGTGGCAACCTGTAGATCACTGATCGCCAGATCAAGCGATGTATTACTATCAATCAATACAAATTCGTGTACCTGCGTCTGGACGCGGGAATAGGTTAAAAGATCCTGGATCATCTGCTGCATCCGCGTGGTTCCTTCGGTAATGAAGTCGATATACGTGTCCGCCTTTTCGTCGATTTTTCCGTGATAGCGTTTTACTAAGAGTTCAGTAAATCCTGATATTGCCCTGAGAGGTTCCTGCAAGTCGTGGGAAGCAATATAGGCAAACTGCTGGAGTTCTATGTTGGATCGGGCAAGTTCTGCCGCTTTGACGACAAGATCCTCTTCCAACTTCTTTCGCACCGTAATGTTCCGGATGTTACACTGAATGACCTTCTTATTGTTCACCATGTAGACATTACTGAGGAACTCAACTGCTATCCGCTGCCCGTCAGCGGTTTCGATCGGCATATCTTCGTACCGGACGTATTCTTTGCGCTGTAATTCCTCGAAGTTTTCTTTGTTGGCAACAATGTCCTTAAAGAGCCCGATCTCCCAGAGTTTCTTTCCGAGAAACTGGTCGCGCGAGAATCCCAGCATGGTAATGAGAAACGGGTTCACCTCAACGATCTGCCCGGTATCCGCATCGAGAATGAGAATTCCGTCCTGAGCCGTCTCAAAAAGCCGCCGGTACCGGGTCTCTGTAGCATTCAGCGCCGCTTCCACAAGTTTGCGCGCAGTAATGTCCCGGATGTTGCACTGGATGACCTTCTT
>JBAXRT010000231.1:0-2758 GCA_037131065.1 bacterium
TTTTTGGGATATACCAAGGAGGAGATG
Organism: bacterium; assembly: GCA_037131065.1. Taxonomy (GTDB): domain Bacteria; phylum Bacteroidota; class Bacteroidia; order Bacteroidales; family FEN-979; genus JBAXRT01. Next base: position 28 of record JBAXRT010000231.1, read on the forward strand.
CTCGGGATGAGTGTTTCACAGATCGAAGTCAATGAATCACCTGAGGAGATCCTATACCATATCAACAAGGTAAAAACCCACCATTTCGACCGTTTTGAAAGCAGGCATCGCCACAAGGATGGCCGTGTCGTTGATGTTGAAGTAAGTCTGCAGTACCTGCCAGTGAATGGAGGACGGATGTATTGTTTCATCAGGGACATCACGGCAAAAAAGAGGGCAGAAGAGGCCCTGCATAAAAGCGAACTTCTCCGCAGACAGTCGCAGATGAGTCCCCATTTTATCTTCAACGCCATCAACTCCGTCCAGTCCTACGTTTTTCAGAATAAGACAGAGGATGCCATCCGGTTTTTAGGGGTCTTCGCAAAGATCATCCGGTCGACCCTTGATTTCACGACGCGACACCAGATCTCCCTTGCCGAGGAGCTGGAGTACCTTGATTGCTATTTCGACATCGAAAACATGCGGTTTAATAATCTTTTCCGGAAAAAGATCGTGATCGATCCCGCCATCGACCTTGTCAGGACCTCCATCCCCCCGATGATGATCCAGCCATTGGTTGAAAATGCCATCAAACACGGCCTGATCCACCGCGAAAGAGACGGGATCCTTAAGATCGAGCTCAAAAAGATTGATGACAGGGGCCTGCTTTTCGTGGTTGAAGACAATGGCATCGGCCGTATAAAAGCCGCCGAGATAGAAGGCGAAAGACCTTACGAATCAAAAGCCACGAGGATCATTACTGAAAGGATACGGCTGCTCAACGAAACCCATCCCGATGGCCGGTTTGGTATCAGTTATATTGATCTCATTGAAGAGAACGGCCAGCCTGCAGGAACCAGGGTAGAGGTAAGGATGGCCCTGCTCAACGGTCATTAAATTTTCAATTACAAAGGATTTTCAGAGTTCGACCATGATCCCGATGGCAGGGAGGATTGTTCCTGCACTGGTTGGTATCGAACGGAGCCTGTAGCGTTCCACCCCCTGCTCATCAACATACTTCACCACGGATCCGTCTTCCTGGGTATTGACCAGGAGGTCGGGCTGCTGCGCTTTAAAATTCAGGACGTTCTGGACATCAAGGTAGAGCATGAGCGACCATTTCTTGAAGTAGAATCCCTTATCGATGCGGATATCCAGCTGGTTGAACGACCGGAGGCGAAGGGTGTTAAAAGCGGCATAATCGAGGTATCCCCTCCCCTGTGCATTCCATGCTGCAACGATGCTCGATTTGTCCATGTCCCAGGGTGTATAGGGCTGCCCTCCTGCAAAACGCCATTTGGCGCCGATCTCCCAGTTGTATTTGAATTTCCTTCCAACGGTGATGTTGATGAGGTGGCGGTTATCCCAGGCCGAAGGGATATACTCCCCGTAGTAGTTGGTGAACTCGCTTCTTACGAAGGTATAGGTCATGATCACGTTGAACTTAAAGAAGTCGGCATCTCTTACCAGTACCTCGAATCCGTAAGCCCTGCCTTTTGAGATAGGAAGGAGCGGCTCATCCCCCACTGCGCCGAAATCGGTCCCCTTGCTGGCCAGGGCGACCGAATCGCGGATAGAGAAAGGATAATCCCTGTAGTATTTGTAAAATCCTTCAAGAGAGATCTTGGCATTCTGTGCGGGAAGCCATTCAAGACCAAGGACGATGTGATCGGCCGAAATATACTTTATCCCCAGGCTGTCGTTGACCAAAGCTCCGCTGTTGCTCCTGAAACCCAGGGCGGTATAGGGAGGAAGCTGGTAGTATCGCCCGATGTTGAAATTGATGAAAAACTTGTCGGGGATGAATGCCCAGGATGCCGAAAAACGGGGTGAGAACTGCTTCAGCATGTTGTTCATTTCATCCGAATAGTTGTTGCCGTCCATCCGGATGCCCAGGTTCAGGTTGAGACGGTCGTTGAGGAATGCCCGGCTCACCTGCCCGAAAAGACTCCATTTCCACATGCCGATCTTTGAATTGTAATCGAGGGTCCTGACCTCGTTCCCGATATAGACCTTCTGGTAGGTCTTGTTGGTATATTTTGCATATTCCAGCCCTGCGCCGTAGGTGAACTTCCACTTCACCAGGTCGGTGAGCCCTTCGTACCTGAACTTGTTCTCGATCTCCTGCGAGTTGTAGCTCAGCAGCAGGCTGTCGGGCAGTTCCACGTTGTTTTTATATTTCAGCTGGTCGTTGTTCAGCATGTTCCGGCTCAGGACAAACGTGTCGTACCCTTTGGCGCGGAAATGGCGGTAAACGAGGCCGAACACATAGCTCCACTGGTTGTTGACCGGCAGGGATTGCAGAACAAACTGCTGGAAAGCATCGGGATCCTTGATGCTCGTGTTCAGCTTGTTCTTGTCGAGGGCGCCGATTGAGATCACCGAAAGCTGGTTCCGCTTGTCGAAATCGATCTTGTATTTGAACTGGTAATCGTTGTAGGTAGGCAGGAAGGGCAGTTTGAGGGCGCTGAACAGGAGCTGCAGATAGGATCGCCGCAGGGAAAAGATGAGCGAGGAGTTCTTCGTCACCGGCCCGTTCACGGTGAGGGCAAAATCGCTGGAACCAACGGAGAGCCTGCCTCCCCAGCGTTCGTGACTCCCGTCGATCTGGCGCAGCTCCATCACCGAGCTCAGGGCATTGCCCCTTGTTGTGGGGAAGGCGCTGGTATAAAGCTGTACCTCCCGGATAAAATCGACATTGATGATCCCGACCGGCCCTCCCGATGCCCCCTGGGTGGAAAAGTGGTTGATA
>JBAXRT010000232.1:0-2729 GCA_037131065.1 bacterium
CTACTGCGGATCCACATCGATGACCACCCTCAGCCGGCTGTACAACTTTTCCTTTTGAAACTCCTCCACCTCTGCAAGGATCCTCGCCTTCATGTCAGGCAATGACACCTCCCGCCCGATCTTGATCAGGATGTGCTTGATATACAGGTTCTGGATCCGGGAAACAACCGGGAATTCGGGGCCCAGGATCCGTTTGCCGAAAACCTTCCGCAGGTTTGAAGCAAGGATGTCGGCAGCATAATTCAATACCTTCGGATCCCTGTGCTTCAGCTTCAGGAGCACCAGACGGCAGAAAGGAGGATAATTGAACTTCCGGCGCTCGACAAGCTGTTGCTTATACATCGCGGTGTAATCATGATTTACCACATCGCGGATAACCGGATGCGCCGGATTCCAGGTCTGGATGATCACCGTTCCCTGCCGGTTCTTCCTGCCGGAACGGCCGCTCACCTGCGCCATAAGCTGGTAACTCCGCTCGGAGGCGCGGAAATCGGGAAAGGTGAGCATGTTATCTGCATTCAGGATGCAGACGATGCTCACATGATCGAAATCGAGGCCTTTGGTAACCATATGCGTTCCGACCAGGATCTCGAACTTCCGATCTTCGAAGTCTTTGATGATCGTTTGGTGTGAATGCTTCGACCGGGTCGTATCGAGGTCCATACGCGTGATCCGGGCCTGAGGGAAGATGATCCCGAGCTCCTCTTCTACCTTCTCCGTGCCGAAGCCATGCATCCGTATCTGATTTCCGTTGCATTCGGGGCACTTCTCCGGGAGCCTTGCCACATATCCGCAGTAATGACACCGGAGCTGTCCGGTCTTCTTGTGGTAAACCAGCGTCACATCACAATTCTTACAGGAAGGCATCCAGTTGCAGGTTTCGCACTCAAGACGCAGTGAAAAGCCACGCCGGTTCTGAAAGAGGATGGATTGCTCCCGGTTCTTCAATGCCTGTTCAAGCTGGAGGAGCAGGACCGATGAGAAATGCGACCGCATGGTCCCCTGCCGGAGTTCCTGCCTGACATTCACCACCCGGATCTCCGGCAGCTGCATCTCGCCGTACCGTTCCATGATCTCAACCAGAGCATATTTTCCCTGCCGGGCATTGAAATAGGTCTCGACGGATGGGGTAGCGGTGCCGAGCACAGCCTTGGCGCCCTGCTGATGGGACAGGTAAAGGGCCACATCCCGGCCATGATACCTGGGCGCCGGTTCCGCCTGTTTGAAGGAGGAATCATGCTCTTCGTCAACGATGACCAGTCCAAGATTGGAAAAGGGAAGGAACACGGCGGAACGGGCGCCCAGGATGATGTCGTACCGGCCGTCACCGCCTGTTACGGACGGTGGGAGCATCACCTTTTGCCATATCTCAACCCGTTCATTCTCATTGAACCGGGAATGATAGACCCCTACCCTGCTGCCAAAATACTTCCGGAGCCGGTTGATGATCTGGGTGGTCAGGGCGATCTCCGGCAACAAATAAAGCACCTGCTTACCCAGGTCAATGGTTTCGCGGATAAGCTTGATGTTCATTTCAGTCTTTCCGCTGGAAGTGACCCCATGCAGCAAAACGACATCCTTTGTCTTAAACGCTTCCCGGATACCCGTTAAAGCCACTTCCTGAAGGGGGGTCATCCGGATCGTGTCGTTGGATATCCCCTCCTCTCCGCCTGCGATCCTCGGAACTGTTTTCTCTATTGTCTCGAGGATTCCTTTCCGGATCATGCTTTCAAGCACGGCCGGAGAACTTTTCGCTTTCTCCAGGAGTTCCGGCCGGGTCACCTCCTTCAGCTTCTCCGAACCGTACTGTGAAAGGTGTAGCCAGGTCATCAGGAGTTCCAGTTGTTTTTTTGCCCTTTTCTCCAATATGTCGAACAATGCTTTTAGCTTTTCTTCGTCCTGGAGGTATTCACCGGCCAGCCGGATAAAGGTGACCGTTTTCGGTTTATACCGGTCTTTCAGCTCCTCTTCCAGCACGACCACTCCTTTCCCGATCAGGTTGTTGATGACCGGGATGACCTTCTGCTGGTCGATGATCTTCGAAACGTCGCTGATCTCGATGCTTTTCCGGTAATGGAGGGCTTCGTAGAGCAGGATTTCTTTTTCGTTCAGGCCGGAGGTCTCCTCCCCGAAGGCAGGATTGAGTGCGATCCGGGTCTCGCTCGCAAGTTTGAAAGCCGATGGCAGGGCGGCGTTCATCACCTCTCCCCGGGTGCAAAGATAGTAGGAAGCAATCCAGTTCCAGAAGGCAACCTGCCAGGAGGTCACAATGGGCCCGTCATCCAGGATCGACAGGATATATTTCGGGACCCGGCCGGCTGGCGGGTTTTCATGGACCCTTAACACCAGGGCCGTATAGATCTTTCGCGATCCGAACTGGACCACCACCCTGATCCCTTCTTTCATCCGGTCGCTAAGCTCTGCTGGAACGCAATAGGTAAAAGCACCATGGACAGGCAGGGGCAGGAGAACATCCGTAAAAAGAGAGATCCGTTCCAAGGAGAATCGGGAATAAGCAGGTTAAAGGGCGAGGATACGCGATAACTCGAGCAACTCGTGCTTGATATCCTTATGATGTTTGATGGCTTTTTCAAAGGGCGTATATACGATCTTCCGGTCGATGATACCGGCCATCACACCCCGTTGTCCATCGACTAAACCCCTTACAGCCGCAAAGCCGAGGGTACTGGCCAGGACCCGGTCGTAAGAACTGGGTGCACCGCCCCGCT
>JBAXRT010000233.1:0-2721 GCA_037131065.1 bacterium
CAACTGGAGAATCTGGCAGAAGTCATCCGGGATACCTCCCTCTGTGGACTGGGTCAGCATGCTCCGAATCCGGTCTTAAGCTCTCTGAAGTGGTTCAGGGAAGAGTATGAAGAACACATTTTTGACCGGCGATGTCCTGCCGGGATATGCCACGACCTCCGTACTTATTTCATCGAAGCCGATCTCTGCAACGGGTGTAATGGTTGTCAGAAAAAATGTCCGGAAAATGCAATCATTGGTACGATCCATATGCCGCATTTCATCATTGAGGGAAGGTGCACCGGTTGCGGAATCTGTTTTGACGTTTGTAAATTCAATGCCATTTATTTCAAATAATAAAGTGATGCTTTTCAATATCGAAATAAATGATCAACAAGTGACTGCGAAGCGGGGTGAAACCATCATGACGGTTTTGAACCGGAATGGGATCACGGTTCCTACCCTTTGTCATCTCAGCAATTTTTCGCCGACCGGGGCATGCCGGATGTGTGTCGTTGAAGTAGATGGCTATCCGGGTTTGGTTCCGGCCTGTTCCCATCCTATCGAAGAGTGGATGAAGATCCGGACCCACTCGCCGAGGGTGCTGGATGCCCGCAAGACATTGGTCGAACTTCTGTTAGCCGGTCATCCTGACGATTGCCTTTATTGTGAGCGAAGCGGAAATTGTGAATTACAAAACCTTGCAAAGGAACTTGGGGTGCATGAAAGGAAATATCACGGCAATCGGGTACCCAACCAGATCGATAAAGCCTGTCCTGCGATCGAACGTGATCCTGCCAAATGCATCTTGTGTGGCCGTTGTATCCGGATCTGCAATGAAACCATCGGTCTGTCAGCTATCGATATCATCGGAAGAGGCAGTAAAAGCAGAATCGGTACCAGTTATAATAAAGGTCTTAACACCTCCACATGTATCAGATGCGGTCAATGTATCCTGGTGTGTCCGACCAATGCTCTCTCGGACAAGCCGGTTTATGTGGAGGTGCTTAAAGCCCTGAACAATCCGAACCTGTTTCCTGTTGTTCAGTTCTCCCCTACCATACCATCTTCGATTGCCGAAGATCTGGGGTTAAGGCCCAGTAAGGATATCCCGAACCTGCTCCGGGCAGCGTTAAAGAAGATGGGATTCAAACAGGTGTTTGATACAGCATTCGGCGCAGATATATCCCTCATGGAAGAGGCTGCCGAATTTGCCGACCGGTTGAACAAGAACGGACCTTTACCCTTCTTTACCGGCAGTTGCCCCTCGTGGGTCAGTTATATCCGTTCGGCCAGACCCGGGTTTATCCCAAATCTCTCGTCTGTCAAATCACCTCAGCAGATCATGGGAGGTATCATTAAAAATTACATAACCCAATCAGCCGGTCACCTGCCAAAAGATGTATATGTTGTCTCGGTCATGCCCTGCACATCCAAGAAATATGAGGCTGAAACCGACTGTCTGAAAGACGAACAGACACGCTTCGTGGATGCGGTCATCACAACCCGCGAGCTGGTAAAGATGATTTATTTGCTGGGCATCGATTTCGCCAACCTGGAACCTGTTCCGACCGAGACAGCATTCAACATGTGCAGCTCTTCCGGAAAGATGTTCGGCGTTGCCGGAGGATCCCTGGAGGGGTTGTTACGTACGGTTTATCCTCTGATAGCCGGTTCAGAAGGGGGATCGGTAAAAATCATGGATCTGCGCGGTTTGAAGGGCAGAAAAGAGGCAAAAGTCAAGATCGGGAAACAACAGCTACATGTGGCTGCCGTGAGCGGATTGGCCAATGTGTTTCCGTTGCTCAATGAACTGGAGGCAGGCCGGAACGATCTCCATATCATCGAAGTGATGGCTTGTCCGTATGGTTGTATTAACGGCGGAGGCCAACGTATCGGAAGTGAAGAGAAGCATCTTAAAGCCCGCATGAAAGCTTTGTATGATACCGATGAAGAGGAGATGATCAAAGTTCCCCATAAAAACCCGGTACTGACCGACCTGTATGAAAAATTCCTGGGGAAGCCGTTCAGCGACCGAAGCCGGGAATTCCTTTATGTTCCTGACAGACAAAGTGATATAAAATGAGTCAATCGTATCACCGGCAGCTCGTTTTCACCCGAAAAGACTGTTGCCGGGTATGTTATACCTGTGTCAGGGAATGCCCCGTCAAGGCCATTAAAATTATTAACGGGCAGGCTGAAGTCATCAATGAGCGGTGTATTGGTTGCGGAAATTGCATCAAGGTATGCAGTCAGGGCGCTAAGTATCCGTTGCGATCGATCGATGAAGTCAGGACAATACTGACTTCCGGGCAAAAGGTCGCAGCCTGCATTGCCCCCAGCTTCCCTGCAGAATTCACAGATATCCCTGATCATCGTCAACTCGTTGGCATGATCCGGAGAATTGGTTTTGATTTCGTCACGGAAGTCTCTTTTGGTGCCGATGTCGTTGCCCGGGAGTATGAGAAAAAGATCCAGGAAAAGAGCATCCGGGGCACTGTTTCATCCGATTGTCCGGCTATCGTCTATTTTATCCGTCACTATCACCCTGATATCGTCCCTTCCATCGCCCACATTGCTTCCCCGATGGTAGCCATGACCCGGATCATGAAGAGGAAGCATGGGAACGATCTGAAGGTAGTCTTCATAGGCCCCTGTATTGCAAAAAAAGCAGAATCGGAAGAGGTCGATGAAGTTCTGACCTTCCTCGAGCTGCGTGAATTGTTCCAGGAGATGAACATC
>JBAXRT010000234.1:0-2635 GCA_037131065.1 bacterium
TAAGAAATCGTGAATCGCTGAAGGTCTTGCCGGTGCCGGCAAATGCCAGGATACTCCACCTCAGGTTTTTTCCAATATCGACCCTCTGTTCTGTTTCGATGGTCAAAACGCCCTGGCCCTGATATCTCTGCATCGGAATGCCTCGCATATCAATGTAGGGCAGGTAATAAAAGGGGCCTCCGTCTGTGACGTACTGACCGGCAACCTTGAATCCACAGACCCACCGCTTGACCGGTCGGATAAAGACATTAATATAAGAATCAAGTTTATCAACATTAAAGTCACTCCCTGTCCAGGACCTTCCGAAAGAGTAAGTTGTTTTAAACCGGAATCCTTTATCCGGAGTAAAAATGGTATTCCTGTAATCAAGTTCAAAATAGGCTCCCAAAGTCCCCAAATTCTTATCAAATGAGCTTTTGTCGAAGATTGAATCCGGGAGGTTCTGAAAATCAAATGCGACCCGCATCATCATGAACTGATAACGAAGGCCGATGAAAATTTTGTTTTTATAGAGGTTTTCGCTTAAATCGATGGCAACAACAAAGGGTTTCAGATTAAGAAGATACTCTTTTGTGCCGACAGCCGGGATCTCCCGGTAGAAGTTCATGTTGGCATCGGCATATCCTAAACCTACTGTGTATCTCATTCCGATGGACGGGAAAGTCCCCTGTCGCATGAGACCAAGTCCCCAGGTATTATTCAGTGTGTACATACCTGCAAAGGCTGTAATGTCAGGGAAATGGAACTGCTCACCCTTCTTGGCACTTTTTTTCGGGCTCATCCAGACCAGGGCCATCCCGATCCCGAAGTTTCCCAGGGCAGGTTCACTGATGATCGCCGGCCAAGGGACAAAACCATGCATGTTGATCAGGTAATCGCTCATGTCGAAGGCATGGTCAAGCGTGTCTTTGAAGGAGAGCTTTTTTTTCGGAACCAGTTTGGTCGTGTCATTTACTTTTACTGCAGCCTCTTTGTTCTTCTTTTTCTTCAGGCTGTCAGGGGAAAAAACAATTGGCTCCGAAGCCTGCAGGTGAAAACTGATCATACCTGCAAAAAAAAGTGTACAGATTATTCTGGTCAGCATGGTGATTCTGTTAGGATGTTGTTTAGAGATCGCAGTCAGCGATGTAAAAATATTCTATTTTTCAGAAAAAAAAAAAAGAATATTATGCCATTTCTGCCAGGTTCCTGATATCCTTGACATCGAGAATATTCTTCCCGTATCCATTGATCACGACACTGATCATGGAGAGCCCAAGCTCCTTCAGGGTGCCGAAATATGCCGGGAAAAGGGGACGCAAAGCCGGGTACAACCAATTGATGTATTTGTAGAATGAGAGGGCGTTTTTCAGTCCCGGCGTCGGGAGCATGAATGAGGGACGAAATCCGTAGGCTGCTTTGAAAGGCAACTTCATCAGGTCATTCTCTGTCCTGCCTTTCACACGAGCCCAGCTAAGCCGGCCTTTTTCGGTGCCATCCGTACCGGCGCCGGATACATAGCAAAAGACCATCCCCGGGTTCAACTTCGAAACCGTTTCGGCAAAATGCATGGTAAGGGTATAGGTTGTTCTGAAATACTCCTCCTCTTTCATGCCGACCGAAGATATTCCCAGGCAAAAAAAGGTGGCATTGTATCCTTTAAGATCATCACGGATAGGAGAGAGATCAAAAAAATCAGGGTGGACGATCTCTTTCATTTTCGGGTGTGTGACACCACACGATTTTCTCCCGACGAAAAGAACCGCTTCCACTGCGGGATGTTGCAGGCACTCATGAAGTACCCCTTCTCCCACCATACCGGTTGCACCGGTTAAAATTGCCCTGATTTTCATTCCCTGGTTCGTTTCCATTTTCTGAAAAATTAAGTCGGGTGATTCACATCCATGAAATTGATTTCGCCGGCCCGGAAATCAAAGATAATCCTTAAAATATTGCACCATCTTCTGGTTCAGATGCACGCGGTCGTTGCCTCTCACATTATGCTCATGGCCCGGGTAGATAAAAAAATCAACCTGTTTTTTTTCATCCACGCATTTCTTGAGAAATGTAAGGCTGTTTTGAGGAACGACCGTTTCATCCTGGTCGTCGTGGATAATGAGTAATTTTCCCTGCAGATTTTTTACATAATCAAGGAGACATGCCTCCTTGTAACCATCGGGATTGGACTCCGGTGTATCCATGTATCGTTCCCCATACATCACTTCGTAATATTTCCAGTCGGTGACGGGTCCACCGCAAACACCAACTTTAAAGGTTCCCGGATTTTTTAGCATCATGGTGATGGTCATAAAGCCGCCGTATGACCAACCGTTGATACCGATTCTGGTGGTATCAACATAAGGCAGTGATTTCAGGTATTTCACTCCGGACATCTGGTCTGCAAGTTCTTTTGTGCCAAGATGGCGGAAGATGGCCTGTTCAAATGCCAGGCCACGGTTTGAAGTTCCCCTGTTGTCGAGGGTAAATACGACGTATCCCTGTTCAGCCAGGTAGTTGAGAAACAGTCCTGCCCCACCAAGCCAGGTATTGGTTATCAGCTGTGAATGGGGTCCTCCATATACATATATGATGACCGGGTATTTTTTTGTTGAATCAAAGTTGACCGGTTTGATCAGGCGGCACCAGAGATCTGTAT
>JBAXRT010000235.1:0-2586 GCA_037131065.1 bacterium
TGATGCCAAAATTTTTCTCACCAGGATAGGGGTATTTCATTTTCCGGTTGTCATTAGGTAAAACCGATAAACTATAAAAATGAACAACACCATCCTGACATTCTTCCTGGCGATTCTTTCCCTGTCGCTTCCTGCCCAAACTCCAACCCAGACCATCCGCGGAAAAGTATTTGATGCCGATTCAAAAACAGGACTTCCCGGCGCCAATGTGATCCTCTTAAACTCCCAGCCACTGATCGGTACAACGACCGATGCAAATGGAAATTTCATCCTGAATAATGTCCCTGTGGGCAGGAAATCGATCCAGGTAAGTTATATTGGGTACAAACCGGTGGTGAAACCCGAAATCCTTGTCAGTAGCGGGAAAGAGGTATTCCTTTCAATTGAACTTGAAGAAGAGGTTCTCCAGGCAAAAGAGGTGGAAATCAAGGCCACCATTGAAAAGGATCGGGCCATCAACAGCATGGCCATGGTTAGCGCCCGGTCATTTTCAGTGGAAGAGAGCCGCCGTTACGCTGGTTCCGCCGATGATCCCATGAGGGCTGTTTCGAACTTTGCAGGGGTTGCCTCCAGTGCCGATGTCAATTCCAATGAAATCGTGATCCGGGGGAACTCGCCCAAAGGTCTGCTTTGGCGGGTTGACGGCATCGATATCCCAAATCCGAATCATTTTGCCTATGTGGGCACCTCAGGAGGGGGCGTTACGATGTTCAGCAGCCAGGTCCTCAGTAACTCCGACTTTTACACCGCCGCATTTCCTTCGGAATACGGCAATGCACTCTCAGGCGTTTTCGACATGCGTTTCCGCAATGGGAACAGTTCAAAACACGAATTCGCATTCCAGGTTGGCATCCAGGGTCTCGACCTTTCGGCCGAAGGACCCTTCAGCAGGAAAAGCCAGGCCTCCTACCTATTCAATTACCGCTATTCCATCCTTGCTTTTCTGCAATACATCGATCCGGGAATGAAGAATAAAATTCCCTCCTACCAGGATCTTTCCTTTAAAATCAACCTGCCCACAAAAAAAGCAGGGACCTTCTCCATTGTCGGCATCGGAGGCATTTCAAGGTCAAAATACATTCCTGAACAGGATTCATCACAATGGAAAACCCTGGAAGACAGGACACAATCCCTCCTGAACAACAACATGGGGGCCATCGCCCTGATCCACCAGATCCCCTTATCACGTCAAACCTATGTAAGATCATACATATCTGGCACATACAACAGCATCCATTATGAAAACAGTTTGCTCTCACCTGCTTACAGCCTCATGCCGCAGGATAGTGTGAAGCAGGAGAATTACCGGTTTACGGCAGGGATCGTACTCAACCATAAATTTGGGGCGAAACACACCAACCGGAGCGGATTTACCTATACCCGGTTATTCTACAACAACGATATTCATTCGGTAAATCCCTTTACCGGGATTTTTGCCGAGGTCTACAACGGGAATGGCAATACCGACCTGATCCAGGCCTTCAGCGAATCGAAAATCGACCTCACCAGCAAATTCGCGATCAACGCCGGGCTTCATTTCCAGTATTTCCTGCTGAACCGACACTATGCCATTGAACCAAGGATTGCCCTGCGATGGCAGGCAGCCCCGAAACATGCATTCAGCCTCGGGTATGGAAGCCACGCGCAAACCGAGGATGTCGGGGTATACCTCGCAGGTATTCAGATTACCCCCGAAGAAAATGTACAGCCCAACAAGAAACTGAATTTCAGCAGGTCGCGCCATTTTGTCCTTGGGTATGATTACATGATCAGGCCTGAACTGCGACTGAAACTGGAGGGTTATTACCAATATTTGTATGATATCCCTGTGATGCCCGGGAGCTATTATTCGCTGATCAACAGCAGCGGTGGATTTTATAATGATACCCTCAGCAATGAAGGGACAGGGCGTAATGCCGGGATTGACATTACCTTCGAAAAGTTTCTCACGCGCCAGTATTACTACCTGGTGACGGTCTCCCTGTTTGATTCAAAGTACAAGGGCGGCGACGGGATGGAGCGAAATACGAAATTCAACGCAAACTATGTCGTCAACCTCCTGGGAGGCAAGGAGTGGACCATCCGTAAGAAAAACATCCTCGGGGTCAACCTGAAGGCCTCCCTTACCGGGGGTGAATATTATGTTCCGATCGACCTGGAACAATCGAAACTACAGCACCGGGAGGTTTCGGATGATTCACGCGCCTACTCGGTGAGACTCCCCGACTTTTACTACCTCGACCTTACGATCACCTACCGCACCAACCATAAGAAGTATTCGGGCATCTGGGCCATTCAGCTCAAGAACCTGCTAAACCAAAAGCCCGATCTGGGTTATGTGTACAACGATTTCAATCAGTCGGTTGAACCGGTAAAGGGAATGGGGATACTGCCGTTTGTCAGTTATAAGATTGAGTTTTAAAAACGTGACGTGTGACGCGTGACGAAAAAAATTGGTAATTAGTAACCGGATGAGTTTTTATGGATAAATCACCGATATGATCTCAAACATTGGCGTTGTTCCGGAGAGTACGATTTTAAACAATGCAAAAGGTGTTTTGGTATTGCCAAGAGTATCAATATCGC
>JBAXRT010000236.1:0-2545 GCA_037131065.1 bacterium
TCCATCATCATCGGATCGATGAAATTAAAATAGGGCCCGAAATCGGTTGAAAGCTTCATCGGCTTGATCAGACCTACGACAGCGGCCCTCCGCTGGAACTTATTTTCCGCTTTTCGCCACGATTCAAAATCGTGCATTTCCACCATTTTTTTCTTAAAAAACAGCGAGATGATCTCCCCGCTGATATAATCGGTATGCGCCCAGTTGTTTATCCCTTTGGAAAACCATCCTTCCACCGCCCTGAAGGTGTCATGGTCCCATGATTTATGAAGCCGGATGGTCATCAGGATGGGGATACTGACCTCCTCGTATTTCGGAGAGCTGATAAGCGTACCGGCCAGTTCTAGCACCCTTTTGAGGTCCATGCCCGGAATAGCAAGTAGTTCGTCCACCTTGGCTTCAAAATGTCCCTTTGGCAAACCCCAACCGCTGTATCCATCCTTAAAATAACGCGAATATTTTTCAATGATCGCAGGATCGGAGTGTCGCTGAAAATCCTCGCGGATGTCGGTTATTATCTGGTCATTGGTCATTAGGTCATTAGGTCATTAGAAAATGGAAAACATAAATAGGAAATTCGTAAATCTAAAATCTAAAATCGTAAATCCATTCGTCATTCGTCACTCGGAAGGTATTCCCTTGCTTTCGCCAGTGCTGCCGGAATGCCTGCCGGTTCTTTGCCTCCTGCAGTCGCAATATGGGGCTGTCCGCCTCCGCCGCCTTTGATCTCCTTTGCCAGCTCCCGGATGATGGCTCCGGCGTTCATCTTACGTTCCTTCACCAGGTTTTCCGAGACCATCACGGTGAGCCCGGCTTTGCCATCGCTTTCGTTGGCGAGGACAAGGTAAAGGTCAGCGATCTCTTTGCTCAGTTCCCATCCCAGCGACTTTACCTGCTCTGCATCAAGGTCAACCTTGAGGGCCAGGAAGTGAATACCGGAAACCTCCGTAATCTCTTTTTTAAGACTCTCTTTCAGTTGAAGGATCTTTACCTTGTCTGCTTCAGCAACCTGCTTTTTCAATGCCTGGTTCTCTTCAAGAAGCGACGAAATACTCTTCAGCAGATCCTTCGGGTTCTTTAATGATTCTTCAATTGCATAAAGCAGCTCCTGTTTCTCCTCCCACCACTTTTCTGCCTTCTCCCCTGTGATGGCTTCGATCCTGCGGATCCCCGCTGCAATGGCTCCTTCCGAAATGATCTTCACCTGGCCGATCTTTCCAGTTGCCGGAACATGTGTTCCGCCGCAGAGTTCAACGGAGTAATCCCTGTCAAAGGTGATGACCCTCACCAGGTCGCCGTATTTTTCACCGAACAGCGCCATGGCGCCCATCTCCTTTGCCTTTGCAACCGGCAAAGCTCTCTCTTCAATGAGTAAGATGTTCTCCCGGATCTTTTTATTAACCAGCCGTTCCACCTGCAGGATCTCCTCACGGGTCATCTTTGCGAAATGAGTGAAGTCGAAACGAAGATGCTCTTCATCCACAAGTGATCCTTTCTGTTCCACATGCTTTCCAAGCACCTGCCTGAGGGCTGCATGGAGAAGGTGAGTGGCTGTGTGGTTGTCGGCCGTCAGGTTTCTTTTACTTTCGTCAACCTTTGCAGTAAGAGGCCCCGACGGATCGGTAAAGATCTTTTTGGCAAGGTGGATGATCAGTTCATTTTCACGGATGGTATTGATGATCTCGATCTTTTCACCTCCCGAAAACAGCCACCCGCGGTCGCCTACCTGTCCCCCGGATTCGGCGTAAAAGGGTGTCTGAGCCAGTACGATCTGGAAGAGTGTATCCCCCCTGGCGGTGATCTTCCGGTACCTGGTGATCTCCGTATCGAGGGTCAGGGTGTCGTATCCCAGGAATTCGGTCATGCCGGTCTCATCCTGCAGAATGGTCCAGTCGGAGGCATCCACCGTGGCTGCCTGTCGCGAACGGGCTTTCTGCTCTTCAAGTCCCTTGCTGAAACCCTCCATATCGACCGACCAGCAAATTTCCCGTGCCATAAGCAGGGTGAGGTCTATGGGGAAACCATAGGTGTCGTAGAGTTCGAAAGCGAATGAACCATCTATTGTCAAGGGACGAGTGACGAGTGACGAGTGACGAGTCTTTTTCTGATCATTATCCTCGGGAAGAGAGGACTGGAGGTAATCATTGATCTTGTGCTGGTCGATATAAGCGTTGAAGCGCTGGATGCCGGTTGCCAGGGTGCGGAGAAAAGAGGCCTCCTCTTCACGGATCACATGGGTGATGAGGCTCTCCTGGGATTTGAGTTCAGGAAATACACCCTCCATTTGCTTTACAAGCACAGGCACAATTTTATTGATAAAAGGCTCCCTGAACCCTAGGAAGGTATAACCGTAACGCAATGCCCGGCGGAGGATCCGGCGGATCACGTAACCGGCTTTTACATTCGACGGAAGCTGGCCATCGGCAATGGAGAAGGCGATGGCTCGTGTGTGGTCGGCGATGACCCGCATGGCGATATCGGCCGCGTGGTCAGACCCATAGGCGATCGCGGCCATGGAGGCGATCACCCGGATCAGCGGCTGGAA
>JBAXRT010000237.1:0-2539 GCA_037131065.1 bacterium
CGATGTACTTATCCGATAGAGACGAGAAAATTGTCTCATACTTGTTTTTATCATCCCCCCATTTGTAGAAAAACTTATCGGTCAGGGTTGGTCCATTTGGCAGTTGTATCCACTCAATGAGGAATGAAATCGGATTAACTCCTAACTGCCACCATGTGTTCGTATCAGCGATATAGTAGATATCGCCGAGCCAGGTAAAGGGATAAGGCGGAATGTCTGAAAAGCTTTGAACTGCACCTTTGATATAGTCAGTGATCCCTTTTTCCGAATCCAACTGTGCCTGGTAAACCTTATCCCCGGAATCGGGTCCAAGCAGGAACCGAAAGCCGGTGATCTGTTCTGGGATCTCCTGGGAGATTGAAAGAACATTCTTTGAAAACTCGACCACCTCGGAGCGAAGCAACACCTCTTTGTTGCTGACAATCCGAACAACCCTTTGCTTGGAGTCCACATGAAAGCAGCAATTAAACCACTTTTCCAGTCCGGATATGAATTCACTCACCTTCACCTTGGGAAGGAAACGGCAGTAATAAATCTGTTGAAGCCCGAATATTACTTCGCTCAGGTTTACCGAATGGTAAATAACCAGGCGGGAAAGCTCGATACTTGACGTAAAGAATTCATCCTGCAAGCGGTACCCGAAGTTTTCTGCAAGTTTATTCAGGACAAACTTCAGGTAAAGAAAAGGGATCAGGATCGTTCTGCTTTGTCCGTCCGTTGTGGTTTTATGAAGCCATCCATCCGGGAAAATATGATTGTAAGCCATTAACTCAGGGTTGGTGGCCACAGGATCAAAGAAGTCAAGATTGCTAATCTCCGGCAATGAGAAATCCACCTCAGGATAAAAATGTGTCAACGACCAGTTGAAGTAATTTACAGCATCCTGATCGGTTGGAAAGCTTTTCATTCCAAAGTCAATACGGTTTAAAAGAAGGTCCTTCACTTCATAATTGAAGTTGCCTTTGTTGATGTAAAGGGTACCTTCAAATGTCTTATCTGATGCTGTCTTGATCTTTATCTGACCGACAAACAGAACAATTCCGTTCCAGCGGATACTTCCATCAAAGGTTTCGTAGATACTCCGGGTTGATGCTAACCGGTTTTTCCATCCCAGGATTGACATATTCCTTGCCGTGGAAGGAACTTTGAAGGGAAAGGAATAATCCCCAACATCATTAAAAATTGGAGATTTGAGGTTCAGTGAAACCGAAAAATCATCGCTTAGGTCAAGGGGTTGGTCGGCAATCAGGATGGACAGCATAAGGATTTACAGTTATTTGGATACTTCGGCTTCGATCTCGTTGATCCGGTTTGTCGTTTCTCTCAGATGATCAAAGGAAATGAAGGCAGGGATGCCGCTTTCAATCAATGAATTTAGCCGGTTGATGCTGGCAGTAAATTCAGGATCGACCACTGAGGGAACTCCTGCCGGTGTGGATGCCGGAGAATCCATATACCGGCCAACGGCCCTTTGAGGAACCCTGGCAAAATTGATCGCATCAATGACCTGGGGGTAATTTACCATCAGGTTCTTTGTCGTTTTGGGATCAATGACGATCTCCTGGCCTGTTTCGCTGATGAGTGTTGGCGTTGAATACAAACCGGTTTCGGGAGAATTCACAAGCGGAACATCTTTATAGAGCTTGTTGTCATCCTGGCCAATTACCGAATAGCGGCCCCTGGCAGCTTCGGGAACTTTTTGGCTCAGGATGTAACCGATCTGAATTGCACCAAGGGCGGCAGTTATGATACTGAGCACGATCCCGACTCCGGGACCGGCGCCAAGCGCTGAAGCAACTGCCGTGGCAACACTGATAAGGGCATTGAATAACGCAACTTCTTTGTTGCGCACAGCCTGGTCATGCTCCATCTTCTTTCGCTTCTTGTCCAGGTCTTTATCCATTCTGTTGACCTGCGCATCGTACTGGGCTTTTGTGATGAGTTTTGCATCAAGCTGCGCCTGCAAATTTGATTTCTTCTTATTGTTAGCCTCTTCATCTTGCTTTAACTGCTGGTTTTCAGCATCGGTCTGCATGGCGAAGATCTGGGCCAGCCCATCAACTGCCCCTTTTGCAAGAGATATTGCATCATCAGCAACTCTCAGTGCAGTTTCTTTAGAAAGTTGAATTTGCCTGGCAGCAACCTCTTCTGCCATTTGCTTTTTGATTTCGGTAGTCCTGGCTTCATCCTTTATATTGTCCTCAAGTATCTTCCGATACTTTGCATCGACTTCGAGGCGAATTTTTACCTGCTTTTCTGCCAGGTCGATATCGGATTTCAGGCGCAGAGTTTTTAGCTGTTCTTGATAATTGTATAGATTCTGATCCTCGTTATCCTTATGCTTTGCAACGACATTCGTTCCTTTCTGAGCAAAGGTTTCCTTGATGGCTTGTTTTTGCTGCTCGGTTGCCTTGGTGACCGACAGCGTATATTCCATTTCCTTCTGAAGCGAATCAAGGACTGCCTGCAAATACTCATCAGAATCCTTGTCCATGGATTCCATTTTTGCATCCGCTTTTTCCTTGTCTATTTTGTACTG
>JBAXRT010000238.1:0-2506 GCA_037131065.1 bacterium
GGTAGAGTCTTTTCAGGGGGTGAAAATGCATCGCTGGAATAAAAAATTGTCTGATCAGTTTAAAAGATACGCGGCCGGACTCCTCCTTGCGACCGTAACAACGGAGTGGCACGACAGGCCGTTAAGGGAGTGGAGCAAGTTAATTTCAGACGGAGAAAGCGATTCCGGTTTAACCAGGAGAATCGCCCTGACCTCGTGAAAATCGCCGTTGTTCAGTTTCTTCGACAGATCCTGGTCGGGAAAGTATTTTTCTATGGCTGTTTTCGACGAGGGATAATCCGAAATGAAGGTTATTGTACCCCTGAGCAGATCCGCAGGGATTCCTCCCTTGTCGGTCTTCAGTTCGGCGATCATGCCAGGCTTAAGTCTGGAGACCTCCTCCTCTGGAACGAAAAAGATCACCTCCGGCAGAACCACGGAGGTGTCGTTGTTTTTCATCATCTCCAGCACGGGTGATCCCATCTGCACATAGGTTCCTTCGATCACGTTCAGGCTGGTGATCTCTCCCCTGCAGGGAGAGGAGAGAGCGGTGAAGGCTTTGTCCTCCAGGTTGAAGATCGTCATCAGTTTCCTGCCGGGGCCAATTTCATCGCCGGTCTTAACGAAGATCGAATCGACCTGGCCGGTACAGTTTGCGACAATCTCCCTGGGAAGTTCCAGTGTTTTTATGATCCCGAAACCTTTTACATCGTTCGAAATAGAACCAAAGAAAAGCCAGACAAGCATTCCTGCCAGAACTATGACGATGGCAGTGAACATAAGCCAGGTGCGCGAAGAGTTCACCTGAAGCAGTTCATCAAGGTCTTCCGGTGTCGTCATTTTTTCAAGCGAACTTTTTCTGAAGATCTCTCGGCCAAACATGGTTGAAAATTTTGGTTTCTGCTATTTGAATGCTCTGATGTGTAAAAATAAACACTTTTTTAACATCTCGTTGTAATTGGCTTAAAGGCTGATCTTTTTACAGTCAAATTCCATATATTTGATTGGTACAAAACTTACCCGGCGGAGGTCCCGGAAACAGTTTCAGAGCGATTATCACTGATATGATGAAGAGAATGCATCCAGGAAATACCCTATGATTAAACAAGATGAGATCATTGGTCGTGCCATCTCTTTCCTCCTGAATGCCAGAAACGGCCAGGGTGTATGGTCCGATTTCCTCCTTCCCGTTGGAGAAAGCAGCGGGTGGGTTACAGGGTTTGTAGGTTCGGTGCTTACCGGAACCGGGGACGACCACGCCGCTGGGACAGCCACTGAAGTGTGGAATAGTTTTGCCGCTCAAAAACTTTTCACCGGTGATGGGGGCTGGGGGTATAACCTGCTTACCCCCGAGGATGCCGACAGCACTGCCTGGGGAATCCGGTTTGCCCTTGGTCTCGGACTGGAGGGGAAACTCAGGACGGAGCTGGCAGAGGATTTCCTGGAGAAGCATCTCACTGCCGACGGCGGGATCACCACCTACATTCTTGAACAAGCGCTTAGAAAACTGATTGGTGCCAATTCCGGAGAAGATATCTCAGGCTGGACGGTCTCCCATGTGTGTGTGACTGCTGCTGCTGCCGCCATTCCCAGGTTCACCGGGATCCTGGTTCCCTACCTGCTGAAGCACCAGACGGAGGAAGGCAACTGGAACGCCTACTGGTGGAGTGATCCCGTCTATGCCACCGCCCTTGCCACCGAGTCCCTGGTCCTGAATGGCCGGGATGCCCACAAGAGAGCAATTGACCGTTCTCTTTCATGGGTTCTGAAGCAGTTGGGCCCGGAGCCATTCGTTGCAAACGGTTCCTTCCCCGACGGCTCACCCTTTGCCACAGCAATGGCGTTGAAAACAATGCTGCTCGGTGTGGAGATTGAAAAGATCCGTGAAAAAGCTTCGGCTATTGCCCGTTGGCTAATCAGCCGGCAGAGGGAGGATGGATCGTGGCAGCCCTCTGCGCTACTGCAGGTTCCGCCACCATACATGAAAATTCCCGTGAACCCCGAGATCTGGGTGCATGGAAAAGGAGCTGCATGGGGGACAGTGATTACCGACCAGCAAGCCCTGTTTACAACTGCAGCAGTGCTCGATGCACTTGTCCATCTTCGCAGGCTCATGCCTGAACTGATCAAAAAAACGGCATCATGAAACAATCGTTGATTGATCATTTCGATATAATCTCAACAAGGATCTCTCCCACTCTGCTCGGTCCGGGGGCAGTGAGATCAGTGAAAAAACTTTGCTCGCTTTTTCCCTATGATATCACCGGGGATTTTGGATTTGAGTCCCGGCTCGGCGATCCCTTGCCGGCCTGTGATCTCTCAATGCAGATCAGAAACGGGAGTGAAGGGGGTAACATCCTTGCCGGAAAAAGTCATGTCTCGTCGCTGTCGCCAACACTTCTCCGGGAGCCTTTATGGCAAAAGATGGGTGCCCTCTTTACAGCATGGTCGGTACCCGGAGGTATACTTGCTGAAAAGGTGGATAGTTTCTGGCTCGAATTTGATCATACGGACAACTCGTTCAATA
>JBAXRT010000239.1:0-2441 GCA_037131065.1 bacterium
AGGGAAACTTTCGGCTTTTTCAGCCAGGCCGACCAGCTTTAATAATTCCATGGCCTTTTTTTCTGCTACTGACCTCTTTTTTCCAAGTAATTTAATGGGGCCTAAAGTCAGGTTCTCAAGGACTGGAAGATGAGCGTAAAGGTTGAATGACTGGAAGACCATGCCCATCCTTTGCCGGAGTTTGGGAACATCGGTATGCTTCCCCAACATGGGTATATTATCGATAAAGATGCTGCCACCGGTAGGTGCTTCGAGAAGGTTAAGGCATCGCAGGAAAGTGCTTTTTCCCGTTCCCGAGGGGCCGATCACTGAGATAATTTCCCCCTTGCTGATCTCTGTGCTGATATCTTTCAGCACTACCAGCGGGCCGAAATGTTTTGAGAGATGTTCTGTCCTGATCATTTTGCTGCCTCCTTTTCTCTTTTGTGACGTTTTCTTTTCGGATCAACGGATATTTCAATTAAGCCTAAGGCCCAGGTAAGCAGCAAGGCGAGAAGGAAATACAAAACAGCTACCATGATAAGCGGGAAAAAAGCATCAAAGGTACGGCTGCGGATGATGTCGCTTGCTTTGGTGAGATCCTGCACCGCGATATACCCCACGATGGATGTCATTTTGATAAGGGAGATGAATTCACCCTTATAAACCGGGAGGATCTGCCGCATGGCCTGGGGCAGGATGATATAGATGAAGGTCTGAATTTTGGTGAAACCACCGGCTATGGCTGCTTCTTTCTGACCGTTGTCGATGCTCTGGATCGAGGTCCTGAACATCTCCGAGACATAGGCTCCGAAGTTCAGTCCGAAAGCAAAGATGGCCACCGCCACCGGATTGATATTCACCGAAGCAAAGACCACGTAGTAGATGATCATCAGCAGCACCAGGACCGGGGTCCCGCGGAGCACCGAGATATACGTTCTGGCTGTGACTGAAAGGATCCTGCGTTTCGACATCCGCATAAAACAAACCAGAGCGCCGACCATAGTGCCGAACAGTGCGGCAAAGATCGAAATGACCAAGGTAATATAGAGGCCATTGATGATGTGGAGGTACCTCTTTTCGAAAACGATGTTGCTGTAAAAGCTGTTCGAGATTTTTGTAAACAGGGACGTTTTGGGCGCTTCGGTCTGGGTGCCGGCATATCTTGCAAGGTTCTTAATCGGCGCAACAATGGCTGTTCGGAACTCGGCATAAGGGTCTGAAAAATCGATCTGTTTTGCACATTCCTCGCTGATCGCGATCCCATCGGTGATCATTTCGACTTTGCCTGACACGAGTGCCGGGACCAGGGAAGGGAACTCCATGGCCACGAACTCAATCTGATAATTCTTGCGTTTGGCGAAGTTATTGAGCAGTTCTATGTCGAAACCAAAAAAGTTGCCGTTCATTTCAGCTACGTACGGGAGATCATCGATCGAAATACCGGCTACCAGCTTTTTGCTGCCGGAGGGGGGCTTAAACGGAGGCATCACTGCGGTTTCCGGATCACCTGTAAACCAGCGTTTGTAAATAGTATCGTATGTGCCATCCTTTCTGGCTTCTTTGAGAAAGTCGTTGAACTCGTTCCGCAGGACATCATTCCCTTTGCTGAAACCCACTCCCAGGGGCATGTTCAGGACATTGCTGCTCAGGATCCCCAGTTCGGGGTTGTGCTTTATAATTATATTGGCTGTTATCAGGTCGAACATGGCAAAATCAACCTTTCCGTTTTTTACCGACATCATCATATCGGGGGTGCTTTCAAACCGGAATATTTGGGCCTTGGGATATTTCTTAGAGATGAAGGCATCGTGAACGGTTCCGGTAAAAATCCCGATTTTCTTATCTGCTATATCGTCAAGCTTTGAATATAAAGGAAGAGTCGGCTTTACAATATTCTTCTTTTTGGCAATCACACTCACCCCCGATTCGAAGTAAGGATCCGAAAAATTGATCTGCTTCTTACGTTCTTCCGTAATCATCAGCGAGCTGGTGATGATGTCGATCTTGTTTGTCGAAACCGATGCGAGCATGCTTGCGAAGGGCAGGTCGACCGGTTCAAACTCTTTTCCGACAGACGCGGCAAAACGTTTGGAGAGTTCAATATCAAACCCGATCAGCTGCCCGTCTTTTATAACGGTGAAAGGCAGCCCAAGATCGCTCACAATGCCTGGTTTCAGGGTTCCGTTGGTAGCTGGTGTTTTTATTTCAGGCATTTCCGACAGGCCTTTCTCCATCCAGCGGTCAACCATATCCTGGTAAATTCCATTCGTCCGGATCTCTCTGAGGAAGGTATTGAACTGTTCTCTGAGCCGGTCGTTCTCCATATTGAAACCGGCCGCAATAGGCACGATGAACACGCTTGGGTCAAGGACTCCCAGTTCCGGGTTTTTACTGAAGATTTCTTTAAGCGAAGCTTCGTCCATAAACGCAACATCGACCTTATCGGAGTTCAGGGCGAA
>JBAXRT010000240.1:0-2411 GCA_037131065.1 bacterium
GTTTGAAGTTCGACCATTTTCGCTTCAGCCTCTGCCACCTTTTTTGCGATGTAAGCATTTAACCTTCCGGAATTTGTATGAGTTTTCCGGACCTTCTTCTCCTCATCATTCCATTCATTTTCCTTGAGATTAACACCCAGTGAAATATAGGTTGGTTTCCTGTCCTGGATGATCCGGAGATAAAGAGGACTTTTTCCATTTTTATCTTCTTTATCAGTTTTTAATAATATCTTTGTAGATGCCATATTTAAAATCCTTTACCATAAAGGTAATGCAAAAGAAAATAGGTAAAACATTTGGTAAAACATTTTCTTCTTTTCTATGCTTTTTTATGCTTTTCTTTGCTTTGCGAAAAAATGTAATAAACTGAAAGAAAGCACATTAACTGAAAATGAAAGTAAACGAATGTAGCTATTGGAGTCCCTTCGGGGTCACAGTTAAATGAAAGGTGCGCGTCACAGATGCGCACCTTTTTCTTTACTGAACCATCAATTGAGGCTTATCCTTACCGAATCCGATCGTTTCGGAAGTCGGAATCGTCAGCCCGGTATTTTCATTTCGTCCCTGCAGGAGGAACCTGGGTTTAGGGAGATCCGACTGTTCGACAGCCTGCCGGCAGAGTTTGCCGATCTCACCGCCTTTGACCCGGTTCCAGATCAGGGAAAATTTCATGCCGGGGAACCGTGTCAGCATTTCATAATCGCCGTCACTGTCGCCGCCAGCAAGCAGGGGATCGTGGTTTTTGCCCGGCAAAGATTTGATCACCTTGTTAATTGCTTCAACCTTTCCCTGCTTCACCGTTTTATACCATCCGGATTTATATTGCGGAAGTATCTTTCCATCGGCAGAGGTTTCAAACTCCATGGCTATCACATGATCGGGCGGAAGATTATAACCAAAATTCCCGGCGCCTGCAAAAACCTCAACAACCGGCTTATAACTGGCCGAAACAATGTATACCTCAATGCCATGACCCTGGCAGGTTGAGATAAAATCCTGCATCTCGGGAAGCACCCGCAGACCGGTGTAAAAAGAACAGCTAATAACTCCCGCCCTTGTTTGATATTCAGCTGGTGACACTATTGTCTCTTTACCAATCCGGTTACCCAGTTCAAAGTTGATGGCCTCTTTTGCCATGTCTCTTACTTCGTCTGTTGTAAAGCCCGACAATAAAGAAATCTCCCAGATGAATGTATACTCCATGCCAATGCCAGGGGTCGAATAGTAGCCATCTGCCAGAAATATCATCTTGGAGACAAAATCCAGGAATTCAGGTCTCTTCTTAATCTCTTCGAGCGTCATTTTTCCACCTGACCCGGAATAGTTCTTCATCAGGAACCGGTAGTCATTGACCAGGTCCGTGTTGATATCGATCAATCGTATATTCCTGTTTTCAATAGAGAGGCTTTCGATCCCGTTAATGTTGTCTTTGAGTATGTTACTGAATTGTTCCGTATTCATCTTAAACCTGAGGTTGAAAAGCTGGTACCTCATGAGGGCCTCCTCAACGTCAAGATAGGCACAGGTCTGGTCCCAGTCAAGCACGATATAAGGGGTCTGGTTTATATCATAATATTTTCCGCCGACACCATAGTCGGCGATCATCCCGCTGAGTATCCTGTGATTTCTTTCAGACCAGTTAAGCCTGTCCAGCGGATCGCCTCCGGCATAGCCGGTTAAGGGAAACAGGAAAGCGGACAGGTATAAGATGCCCAGCATCATAAAGGGAAACAACCGGATTGTCTTTTTCATGGTTCGGATTTGTTAATTTTCCATGGATTAGGTTATGATAAATTGCCCATGGGTCATTAAGCAAATTTACCAAATTCAGTCTTCCGTCAGACCGGGATCCCATGCACCGCAGTCATTTTTCACGAACCAGCTCCTGGTCTTGTCATTGGGGTCAATCACATGCATGCCGTCCATGGGGGGCGCATAAAAATGAAGTGATACCGCGTATTCATCGGTGTCATTTTTAATGACATGGTAAATTCCGCGGGGAACCTCTGCAATCGCATTGTTGATGAGGGGAATAATGCCTATCTCTTCGAGAGCGGCATTGTATAATACATTATCTGCCTTACCGGTGACCGAATAAACACAGCCGAAGGATCTGCCGTGATCATGGATGTTGCTGCCATTCCCCGGTTTCCAGTTCATGACAACGACTTCAAAATTTTTCGAGCGGAAAACGCACTTCCTTCCATAAGGCAATGCTTCAGGGTAAAGCAGATGATCCCGAACATCTTCAATGGAGAAGTTGAATTGTTCAAGGATAAGTTTGAATTCTGAAGGTCCCTGAATTTCATTTTCCTTATCAGAAAAACGGTGATCGATTTGTCTGATTTTTTCGTCAAAGGTCATAAACGGTAATGTTTGAAATTTTTGCAAAGATATTCCAAAACCAGGTT
>JBAXRT010000241.1:0-2402 GCA_037131065.1 bacterium
TTATTTCATTCCTTCATTGCCTCTTGAAGGATCTGGTTTAATTTCGGCTTAAGATTGGTGCCGATATATTCTGCCAGGGCCTTGTCGGTAAAATCATAGCAGGATTTTTCGTCATCAAAACTTATGGTAAAACCTCCTGAAATTTCTTCCGCAGGCCTCAAAACGATCTTTTTCTTCGTTTCTTCCCTCAGTTTGTGCAAAAATTTTTTTTCCAGAATTTCCAGGTCCTCCTTATTCAGGAAAACCGTACTGTCACTGCTTTCCCCCGCGCTATAGTTCCTGACCACTTCCGATAAGAGTTTGGATAGTGCTTCGGGGGTCAGGACCTGCCGGATTTCTGAAACCACAATGCGCCCCAGCATGGCATTAATTTCTTTTCTTAAAGACAGGAGCAGATCCCTTCCCGCCTGAGCAAGCAGGGTTTTTCCTTTTTCGTCTTCACGGAAAATCCTGTCTTTTGCGGCAGCAATCATTTCCTCTGCCTCACGCCTTGCCTGAGCAAGGGTGTCATCAGCTCTTTGCTTTGCCGCAGCCTCTATATTCCGGGCCTTTTCCTCCGCGGCCCTGATTCCTTCCTGATTTATTTTTTCGATCAAGTCTCTGATCTCTTCTGCCATATAAAAACCTCCAAATTTTTATGGTATATCAGGATGGAATAAAACATTTTTTTATAACGCGATCTCGTTTTGGGACATTTTCATCCCAAACCATGAATAGTAGGAGTGTCGCGTGAAGCTATTAAAAATTGGTGATTTTGACATGAATGGACAACCGGTGATATACCGTTTTACAAAGCGACTGATTGCCTGCAGCAGTAAAAGAAAACCGGCAATTCGCGTTAGGACTCCGGCAAATTTACTGTGATAAAACGGCGGATGGAATATTCTGCCTGACCTGCAGGTCTTGTCCCGTATTCCCCTGCCCGGTCAGGTCCCGGTTGGCATGACTCCACGCCCCGGACGCAATACCGGCGGCGCAGGCGACATGCATACCTATTGCGCCTGAGACCGGCGTTGCCGTTCCCCTATCAGCCCTACAACCCAATCTGGTTTTTATCCGGCGTTTTATCTGAGGAAAACTATTTCGTCTGCGGTCATATAGTATGCTGAGGTTGGAATGTATGCCTGATGTAACCAGTGATGAACGGGGGAGGAGGATCTTTCAGCTCCACAAAGAGAGGGCAGTCGAAACAGCACTGGAGAAAATTCGTCTGAACCCCAAATCCGAGTGGGCCACGTTCTCCCAACAGGATCTCAAGTCACTGACCACCATCCTTGGGGAGACCTGGGTCTCAGTCGAGAGGAGTACCTGGGAACAGTGTTCCTTTTCCCGTCTGACCAGAAGGGATCTGGATGAGATTATCCGTATCGGAAACGATGTGAAAAGCGAGAGCATGCGGGAGGAGACAGCGGTCAATAAGATTAGCACGATCCTGAAGGGGTCGATCTGAAGCAAAAGAGCCCGAGTTCTCTGAAGCGTTCAGATGTTCTGTTCGGCATATCAGCACTTCGGCATTTCACCATTTTTCCATTGATATTTTTTTTGTGCATTTTTTCCCGGCAAGATGATGCGGCACCTGATTATCGACTCTAATACCGATATTCCAGGGAATTATGCATGATCCGGAAGGGAGGGGCGATCCAATTCTCACTTCTTTTGTTGCTCTTTGTTTCCGTATCACAAAGATTTTCATGTGAGAACGACATGAAACAACTGACCAAGATTTTGTGGGAGAGACGGGGGTTCATGAGATGCCGGATGTAACACAGACCGAAGTGGGGAGGAGGATGTATCATCTTCATCGGGAAAAAAGGGTGGAGCAGGCGATCAAGAAAATCCAGCACGGGGTTGGGCCTGAATGGAGGTCTTTTACGCAGGATGACATAACCCTGCTTGGGCATTTATTGCAGTGCACCTGGAATGTTATTGATCAAAAGATCTGGGAGGATATCTCCTTTGTCAAACTGAAAAAGGGGGATGTCCAGAAGATACTTTCATTCGGTGAGGGGGTCGGGCCGAACAAAAGCCCGGATAAAACCGTGGTCGAGGAGATTAAAAAGATCCTGTTAGCCCTCGGATAATTACCCTTTTATCTGGTAATTTTTAAAGGTGCTTGGGGAAAGTCCACCACTAACCATAAGTTAGGGTGGGCACTATGCAAACTATGGATTTCCAAGAAATCGGAATACTTGTATCGGGGGATAGAATATCTCTGGAGTATTCCGATAAACCCGGGATAATTCCGATAATGAACAGTATTGATCCAAAATCGGGAACAAGAGTACGTAATTCACTGATATTTTCTTGTCATTGCACCTGATTTCTCATGAGTTTTGGAGAGCGTACGTGTAGAGTGCCACAATTAATGTCCGTTTTGTTGACAGAGTTTATGTCCGCTTTTT
>JBAXRT010000242.1:0-2343 GCA_037131065.1 bacterium
TCGTGTTTACTCTGAAGCGCCTGTATCCCTGCTTCCACGGTTTTCCATTTACGAAGGTAACCATGGCGCCGACGGCATGACGCCCGCCTATGTTCGAAATATCGAAACACTCTATTCGGGACGGCTGATTTTTCAGCCCGAGGGCCCTCGCAAGGATATTGATCGTTTTCTCAGGCTGATTCGCCTGCCTTGCTGCATTGAAGGCGTTTTCGGCGTTACTCCGGGCGATACGAAGGATTTCCATGCCCTTCCCCTTCCGGGGAGCCGATACGGACACATGACGCGCCTTTTTTTCACAAAGCCAGTCCTTTATGGCGCCACCGTCCTCAATCTCACAGGGAAGAATAACCCCATCGGGAATGTATACGCCGCTGTCGTAATACTGTTTGACGAAAGATGATAGAATTTCGGAAGACTCACCGGCGGCTTTCAGGAGGGGGTAGGCCTTCTTATCCAGAATCCTGCCTCCCCTGATGTACAGGATGCATATCTGTGTCAGGTCTCCCTCCCGATAGACGCCAAACACATCCCGGTCCTTTGCGTCCCTGGATACAACCCTCTGTTTCTCCAGGGTCTCTTCTACGGCGGCAATGCGATCTCTCAGAAGGGCTGCTTCTTCGAAACACATCCCTTCCGAAACGGATTTCATCCTGGTGCGGAGATCTGCGATCAGCTTCCTTGCACTTCCCTCCAGAAAGGCAATCCCATCCATGACCAGCCGTCGATAGGACAAACCGTCGATCATACCGACGCAGGGCGCCGCGCACCTTTTAATCTCATATTCCAGGCATGGCCGTTTCCGGGTGTTTAATTCCTGATCCCCGCATGTCCGAAGAGGAAATACCGACTGGATAAAGCGGAGCGTCTCTTTTGCCGAAGCACTTGAAGGATAAGGACCGAAATACCTGGACCCGTCCTGTTTCGGGCGTCTGACAAGCTGAAACCGGGGGAAAGGATCTGACGTATTGATCCGGATATTGAAAAACGTCTTGTCGTCCCTGAAAATCACATTGTAACGGGGATGGTGCTCTTTAATCAGGTTGTTTTCAAGGATAAGCGCTTCTTTTTCCGTTTCCGTAACGATAACGTCTACCTCGCAAACCCTTGAAACCAGAAAGGGAACCATGACCCTCGAGTCGGTTCCGGAGAAGTAGGATTTTACACGGTTCTTCAGATTACCCGACTTGCCGACATAGATAACCCCCCCGTCCCTGTCTTTCATCAGGTAAACGCCCGGCGCAGCAGGGGCATCCTTGATTTTTTCATCCAATGGCATCAGACCTTATCGTTTTGATACTTTAAAAATTTCATCGCATCTTTTTTTATTTAATGATCTGTTTTTTATCCGATTAAGATGTCATTTCCCAGGTTTGGTCTTCCCTTCGTTAGACGATTTTTACGTGATATGTTTTTTATGATAATAAGCATATTATCGGTACACTTTCAAGGGTGTTAATTGAATTTAATGATGTTTTTGTGTATAAGTATGGTGTTTCTGTTGGATGAGTTTTTATCGGATGGGGAAATTAGGTAATACTTATATTAATTGTTAAGCGGCCCCATAAATAATATTGACAAAAGGCACACATTGTCGTAATTTTAGAGCATGAATATATTTCGCTGGGACAATGAAAAGAATGAATTGCTAAAGAGGATTAGAGGCGTTTGTTTCGAACAAGTTGTCCTCCTGATGGAAAGAGGAGAAGTCCTTGATACAATTGAGCATCAAAATCAAGAAAAGTATCCAGGGCAAAAGATTGCTGTGGTGATGATTGATACCTACGTATATCTTGTTCCTTATGTTGAGAATAATGAAGAGATATTTCTCAAGACCATTATACCGAGTAGAAAAGCTACAAACAAGTATGTGAGGATAAAGAAATGAAAAAGATAATTCTGGATGAAGAGGAGAAGGATATCCTTGAATCGTATGAACGTGGAGAATGGGTGCCGGTTAAGAATCCGAAGCAGGAAATAAAAAAGCTTCAGCACTATGCAAAAAATACGCTGCAAAAAGACAAGAGAATAAACATTCGTATGTCTTCAAAGGACTTGGATCAAGTACAGGTCATCGCAGCGCAAGAGGGCCTTCCCTACCAGACTCTGGTATCCAGCATCATTCATAAGTATGTTTCCGGATATCTTATCGAGAGAAAAAAGGCTTAATCAGTCCATTCAGCGGATCGCCGGGTTCCCCGGCTCCCGCTGATGTCTGTGTCCGGCTCCGTATAATTTTTGCATTTTTTCTTGACATGACCATTTTAATTGACTACTTTATTCGAAAAAAAGGGGTGGTCACATGAAGACAATGGCCATAAGTGAATTTAAGACATATGCGTTGAA
>JBAXRT010000243.1:0-2322 GCA_037131065.1 bacterium
GTACGCATATTCGTAAACAAAAAACGAGCGATAAACATATAATATCTTTCAACCAGAACTTTATGGACGATGTCATTTCTTGAAAAGGTCGCTATGTGTACCAGTGCGTTCCAGGCGGAGCGAATCCTGATCTGTCGTGTAAATAAGTATCCAGTCGGCCTCAATATGACAGTCACGCGACAAATGCCACGGTCCTATTAGTGGATGATCTCTATGCTTCGCTGGAAGAGGAGCACTCTCGGCCAGAAGCTTGACAATCTCCTGCAACTTTTCCAAGCGCTTCCCTCGTTTCCGCATGCGATTTACATCACGTGAGAATTGCCTGGTCTGCGAGACTTTCTTCATTTTTTCCAGCTATTGAACATTCCCTCTATCGACTCAAATTCCTGAACTTCTTCACCTCTTTGGCTTTTCTTAAGGGTCGAGGCAGTAAGCTTGTTCGGAATCGCAATCGGGAAAGGCAACCCGCCACGGAGTGATATTTGCTTGTAAAAGATGCGAATGGCCTCCGTGGGAGTAAGGCCAAGGCTCCGAAGGATCTCTTCCGCCTTCTCCTTTGTCTGTGGTTCAATGCGGGCATGGACGGCTGAAGTTTTCATGGGTTTATTGTCCCACATCTGCAACACAAACGCAACCCGTTTTTCTCGCTGCTGTTTTGTGTTTCGATAGGTTTTTGACCCTTGAGTGCCTTGAGCTTTTTAATTGACAGGCTTAAAAGTTGGGTCGACGATCTTTTTTGATCCCTGTGCATCTTTCTGCACAGGCTTAAAAGTCGGGTCGACGATCTTTTTTGATCCCTGTGCGTCTTTCTGTATAGGCTTAAAAGTTGGGTCTACAATATTTTTTGATCCTTGTGCATCTTTCTGCACGGGCTTAAAAGTTGGATCAACGATCTCCCTCTGTCCGGCGAGAGAGATTGAGGTTATACCAATAACTAAGAAAAATAATACAACCAACGCAGCCATTTTTTTCATGTTAATGAATTTACCTCCTTCCTTCTGATTCGATTTGATAGGAATTCCTTTTGTAACGAGCGAAGTATAGAAAAGTTTTATTATAGTGTCAACATAGATCCGGCACACATAGATCTTTCACAATATACAGTGGGGTGGAAGAATATTCCTTACTTCGTATCTTCTTTTTTCACTGCTGTGAACGGCATCTGGCATGAGTTCTTGAGGTCGGCAACCCCGCTTTTGAAAGCCTTTTTCAGTTCACTGCAGGGCATCTGCTCCTGTAGTTTGCCTTCAAGGCGGCCGTTTTTGATATAGCCATAAATAAAATTGATGCCGTTTCTTCTGTCACTTAGTATGGATTCAAAATAATCCCCTCTCTCCTGAATCATGCCTTTGATTTTTCCTACCTTGGGAATGATGAGATTAAACGTATTTTTTTCGACTATCATTATGCTTTCCGAACTATCAGCATATTTCACCGCCCATTTGCCGTTCAGGGATGATTTTTGCTGCTGGGCAAATATGTTTGTTACACTTACAATTACGAAGAGCAGGGAAAGAATCGCAAGGCCGCATATTGATTTATTTTTTATCATGTCGAATATCCTCCGTTATTTTTTCAGTAGATCTGCAAGCTCCGCATTGGGCAGGTACCGCCGGTATATCTTTTCGAAGGTTCCGTCCGCCTTCAGGCCATCCAGGACTGACTGCCATTTTTTGACCACTGCAACGGGGGTTCCAGGCGACACCGCAATGTAGAAATAGGTATTGCTCACGGTAAAGACCGGTTCCAGATCATTCATGCTATATCCCGCATTTTTTACAATTTCAGGGATTGTAATATCGGTAAAGACCGATATCTGCACCTCGCCGTTCATGAGCTGCTTGACATTGGTGACGGGAAGAGGAGAACTGACCAGATTCGTAAAACCCTTGCTCTTCAGGAATTGCTCGGTGAACCAGTCGGTAGTCGTGGCAATGGCAGCAATCTTCCTGGCCTCTTCCAAGCTGTTGATTCTGATACCGGAACCCTTCTTTGCGTAAAAGATCGCGCTATTTTTGCCGACCGGCCCTATCCATTGAAACAACTTCTCCCGTTTTTCCGTTCTCTCGGTACTGAAGAGCACCACATTCGGGTTGCTCAACGCCGTATTGTAGGCTTCATCCCAGGAGGTCAACCGGATGTTATCCGGAATGCCCTGACGGGCAATGATCTCCCGCACCATGTCCGTGACAAAACCAATGACCTTTCCATCTTTCATGAAGGTAACCGGCGGGTATTCCTCCGTCAACATTTTCAGAGCAGAAGTTCCGTTTATATTTTTCTGAGTGGCGCATACGCACCCGGCAAGAACAAGTAAACTCA
>JBAXRT010000244.1:0-2270 GCA_037131065.1 bacterium
CCCTGATTCTGGGGATATTCCCGGAAATATTTATCTCCCTTGCCCGTCAATCCGTCTCCATGATTCTGGGTTAAGGCAACTCACCTGAATCAAGCGATCGCTGCTGATTTTTCAAGACCACCAAGTAACCGGCAGTATAAACTTCTGCCTACCTACTCCCGTTTTGCGAAGACGCTGTCCGTTATTTATTGAAGTCAACAAGGGAGGTTGACGAGTTTTTATAGCAGCTTTCAACCCGAACTGCTTAACCAAAAAGACATAGCTGGTTATTTTGTGCACCTACTACTAAGCAGAATCAATTCACGAAAAGTTTGTCGATTACCAATTATAAGCTGCACAAGAAGTGTCAGCCTTCCATCTTATAGCCCTTCTCCTTGAAAAGCTTCAGGCAGGCAGTCACGACCACGGGGTCGTACTGGGAGTCGCTATGGGATGATATTTCTTCCAGAGCCTTATCTATGGGAAAGGCATTCCGGTAGCTCCTGTTGGTGGTCAAGTCTTCAAGGGCATGGGCAACAGCGAGAATCCTGGCTTCGACGAGAATGGCTTCTCCCTTGATCCTGTTGGGGAAACCAGAACCGTCATAACACTCCCGATGCTGGAGGATGATGTAGGCCAGCGGCCAGATACATTCGATCTTTTTCAGTGTGTCGTAAGCAGCATCGGGATAGGTCTGATAGATGGCTAATTTGAAGCCTTCCAAACGACCGGCTTCCTGAAGAATATCAGCGGGTATATTGACCATGCCGATGTCATAGATGCGTGACGCCAGCTCGATTGCTTCCACCTGAAAATCCGTCAATCCCAGTTCCCGGGCAATGGTTGTTCCCAATCCCGATACCCGCTCATGATGGCCTTCGGTATAGGGACCCCTTCTTTCGATCGTTTCCGCGATCGCCTCGATCATACCCTTCATGGACTTATATATCCTGGCATGGTTCTTCTGTAGATTGAGCTCTATGCCCTGTTTGTGGAGGGCCAGTTCGATGGTTACATGCAACTGCTTTTTTTCTACCGGTTTCAGGATGTATCCGGAAGGGCCGGTTAGCTTTGCCCGCCCGAAGGTCTTGTCGTCGGCATAAGAGGTCAGATAGACCACCGGGGCGCCGGAGATCGCTGCTATCTTTGCTGCCGCCTCGATGCCATCCATCTTCCCGGCCAAAACAATGTCCATCAGCACCAGATCTGGATGGAGTTCCCCGACCTTCTCCACGGCTTCCTCCCCGGAGTATGCGGTTGCAACCACATCGTAGCCCAGATCGGTCAACTGCCTGGCAAGGTCATGGGCAACGATCCTTTCGTCCTCAACGACCATGATCTTTTTCTTTTCCATTTGTCTACCCTCTTTTGCTTACTGCGGGAAATGTGATCGTGAATGTGGTGCCCCCTTTGACCTGTAAATCGATAGTACCATTGATTTGTCCCACCAGGAGATTCACCAGCTCCAATCCCAGAGATTTTGTATTATGGAAATCCATCGCTTCGGGAAAGCCGATCCCGTTATCCTGAACCGTAAGGGTGAACTGATCTCTTGCCCTTGTCATGCTGATATTGACTTCTCCCCCTCTTCCTTCCGGAAAGGCATGTTTTAAGGCATTGGACACAAGTTCGTTCAGAATCAGTCCGCAGGGGATGGATGTTTCTATGGTCAGGGATACATCGGCAACATCCACGTGAACCTCTATGGGAGATCCTGCAATCCCGTAAGACTGCTGCAGGCGACCGGCCAGATCCCTGATGAAGCTGCCGAAATCAACCCTTGACATATCCTCCGACTGATAGAGCATGGTATGAATCTTAGCCATGGTACTCACCCGGTCCTGGCTTTCCTGAAAGATCTTCCGGGATTGCTCACCCTGAACATAACTGGACTGAAGACCAAGAAGGCTCGAAATCACTTGGAGGTTGTTCTTCACCCGGTGGTGGATCTCCTTGAGCATCGTCTCCTTCTCCAGAAGCGATGCCTTGATCTTCTCCTCCGCCCGCTGGCGCTCTGATTCAGATTGTTCCAGCTCCGCAATTCTCTGTCTTAGAGAAGCCAGTTCCTGAATCAGGGACTGATTTGTCTTGGATTGATCTTTCATCGCGTTGTCCCCTTTGTGATGAGATGATATGTGAGATCGGACAATGTAACAAGTGACGGGCCATGACTGGTTGGGGATTCTCAGTCAAAACCGTATAAATACCTATGTATATGAATAGACACTAAATTGGATTTTGTGTCAAATGGAATAATTACAGATAAACGCAGACCACCATTTGATATCAGC
>JBAXRT010000245.1:0-2264 GCA_037131065.1 bacterium
GCATAATAGTAAACTTTATTAAACCCGAACTTCTGGAAGCGGTCGATCTGTTGATAGATGGATGGGGGATGGGGGATGGGGGATGAATTGATAAAAGCATTTCTGATCTGATCCCTGTTTTTACTCCAGTCAAGATGGTCGAGGGCATAAGTCCTTGCTCCTGATTTCATTTTTTCTAATTTCTCCGGATGGAGGGTCAGGTCATTCATTAGTTCAGCAAGGTGTGCGGCATCGGTGATGCAGAGAGGCCAGTAATAGCCGTCCCAGCGGGAGTGGAGCCGTGATACCCGGGCCAGGTGACCGTTCTTCCCCTCCTCCACGAATTCATTCATCGGCGGGTTGTCGGGGAGGATCACCGGCAGTCCGCAGGAGAGCGCCTCGGCAATGGTAAGTCCTATTCCCTCCAGCCGGGTCGGGTAAACATAGACATCCCCGAGGTGATATAGACCTGGGGCACCGACGGTCTTTTGAATGATCTCCAGTTTGCCGGAGGCCTTCATCTGGCGGATCTTTTCGGTCAGCAAAGGGAATTGTTCTTCGATGGGGACCTGGGTGTGGATGATCAGTATGCAGAAGGCAGTCGGTAGAAGGCAGTCGGCAGAAGGCAGTTGGTTATTATTATTTTGCACTTTGCATTCTGCACTTTGCATAATCTGATAAAACGCTTCCAGGAGAATATCGGTTCCTTTGCGGAGGGGATCAACCCCGCAGGAGTGGAAGAAGGTGACCGGGCGACTTGGGTCCGTCGGGGTGCCGGTTGGTTTGAAAAGAGAGATGTCGGTTCCCCAGGGAATATAGTAGCACTGCGGATGCCACGAAAAGGCCGAATGGTGGCGTCGGGTGTTGCAGATCAGAAAATCATAAGCTGCGAAGAGCGGGATGGTCTGCTCGGTGTAATAGTCGATGTAGGCGCCGGTCTTGATGCCGAGCTCCATGCACCACTTGAGCGGCTCCCACCACTGCTGCTCATTAAAGAAAACAACATCGATTTTATTCTCCCTGATCCACCGGAGGAACTGCCGCTTGTTAATGTAGGTGGTAATGAGCAGATCCTCAAGATTATAAGTGATCTTATCCCCCATCCCCCATCTCCCATCTCCTGGCTCTGCCTTTCTACCTGCCCTGGCGTAAATAAAGACCTTATGCTCCGGCTCAAGCAACTGGATATACTGCCTCGAAACATAGGCTGCTCCGCTCTCAAACCAGGTGGTGACGATGCCGAGATTCATGGTCGTAAGGTTAGGGATATTACTTCTTCGTTAACTGATAAAAGCTCGCTGCGCTCGCGATCCAGGATGCAGGATGAAAGCTCACTTCGTTCGCCATACAGGATGCAGGATGTTGTGATGCTCGAGATGGCCGGAAAGAGTTTAAGGTTCAAATTATCCATTATCAATTATCCTGTATCCTGAATCCTGAATCTTCTCTGTCTGCCTTTTACGTAATATCATGCCTTCCACCGCCAACCTCGGCGCTCTCCAGGGGCCGGGCTTT
The DNA here is from genome assembly GCA_037131065.1 of bacterium. Taxonomy (GTDB): domain Bacteria; phylum Bacteroidota; class Bacteroidia; order Bacteroidales; family FEN-979; genus JBAXRT01. The sequence continues at coordinate 1,495 of JBAXRT010000245.1, forward strand.
CGACCGAGAAGGGGTTTCAGGAGACGTTGTTTAAATTGTGTACTGTATTTATTGATCCCCTTCAGATCAGGGATCGGAAAAGGTGAGTTTTCGGAGGTAAGCAGATCCTTGGGATGGATTGTGGTTTCGGGATAGAGGAAGTCGAAGTGCTTTGCCAGATGGGACTTTAACGAATGATACTTCTCAACCCCGATCTCGGAATCACCGCGAAGGTCGATGTCGATGGTCAGGAACAGAGATCCATCCTCCTTCAGTACCCTCAGGATCTCCCGGATCGTGGAAGAAAGATCTTCGATATGTTCCAGGACGCTGATCGAATAGACGATGTCGAAGGTTTGATCCGGGAAAGGATAGCGGTTCCCTTCAAGAAGTGAATAATCAAGAGTTAGGGATTTGTCTCCGACAGCCAAAATGGCTTTATCGAAATCCTGCTTGCAAACCGGGTCTGGATCGAGACAGGAGAGATGATACCCGTGATTTGCGACGGTAAAGGGGAAGAAGGTGACCCCGCTGCCAAGGTCAAGGACCCGGGGCTTTTCATTTGGGAGTTTATCTTTTAATTGACGAAGGTGGTGGTAGATGTAGGGGTACTCCCAGATCCGGCTCCACCAGTGCAGCGCATCCGACGGCCATGGATAGTCCGGGGAACGGAATTCTTTTTCTTTCAAAAGGAAGGATTGCTGGGATTTTTCAAGTTTGAGAAAAAGCTCATGATATCCTTTATCCTTCAGATCCGATAAAGCCGCCAGACCACTTCGATCAAAAACCGG
>JBAXRT010000246.1:0-2264 GCA_037131065.1 bacterium
CTGATCCATGGACTAAGTGACCATGCCGGCCGCTACCGGCACGTGGGCTCGTTTTTTGCCGACTCAGGTTATACCATGATCATTCCCGACCTTCGCGGACATGGCCGGTCATTCGGGAAACGGGGACATTTCCCATCTTTTGATATCGTCATGGAGGATATCAGCCTTTTCATGGCAGAAGCCCGAAGGAGGCATCCTGAAATGCCCGTCATTTTGTATGGACACAGCATGGGAGGGAACCTCGTCCTGAACTATCTGATCAGGAACATGCCACGTGTGGCGGGGGCAATCGTCACCAGTCCCTGGTTGCGGCTGAACTTAAAACCCGCCCTGTATAAAGCGATCCTTGCCATATCGGCAAACAGGTTCTTTCCCTCCATGACCCGGCCGGATGGCATCATTCCATCATTCCTGAGCCATGATGAAGAGGTGGTACGGAAATACATTGCCGATCCGCTCGTGCACAGTCTCATCTCCGTCAGAACCTACCTCGAAATTTCCCGCGCCGGCGAATATGCGCTGAAACATGCAGAAAAGATCGGCTGTCCGCTGCTTCTGATGCACGTCACGGATGACCGCCTGACCTCTTTTGTTGCCAGCCGGGAATTTTCAAACCGGGTGGTGGCAAACATTACCTTCAAGGCCTGGGAAGGACTTTACCACGAACTTCACAATGAAATTGAAAAAGATGAGGTGCTGGGTTTTATCAGGGATTGGCTGGATCTTACTTCTTTGGCTCAACCCCCATGTTAAAGAACATAAACGCCCATTTGTCGGTTTCACTTTCGATGATCCGCGAAAGGGAAGCGCCCGACGCGCCATGTCCCTGGTTGATCTCGATGCGGATCAGAACGGGGTTTGTCCCAATCTGCTTTTCCTGAAGGGTGGCGATGAATTTGAACGAATGTGCCGGCACCACGCGGTCGTCATGATCGGCCGTCAGTACCAGGGTAGCGGGATATTCAACACTGTCTTTGAGGTTATGCAGGGGAGAATACTTGTACAAGTAAGGAAAATATTTCAGGCTGTCGCTTGAACCATACTCCACCGTCCAGCCCCAGCCAACGGTGAATTTCTGGAAGCGGAGCATGTCCATCACACCAACCTCGGGAATGGCCACTTTGAAAAGGTCGGGTCGTTGGGTCATCACAGCGCCAACGAGCAAACCGCCGTTTGATCCGCCATTGATAGCAAGCTTTTCCCTGGATGTGTATTTTTGATCGATCAGGTATTCCGCCGCCGCAATAAAATCATCAAAGCAGTTCTGCTTTTTCAGCAGGTTTCCCCCTTTGTGCCATTTCTCGCCATATTCGCCGCCACCGCGGATGTTGGGCATGGCAAACACACCATCGTTCTCATACAGGATGATTTTGGTATTGGAAAACCAGGGCGTGGAACTCGCGCTGAACCCGCCATAGGCATAGAGCAGGGTAGGGTGCGATCCATCGAGTTTGATCCCTTTTTTGTGTACCAGAAACATCGGGATCTTTGTGCCGTCTTTGCTGGTATAAAATACCTGTTCTCCTTCGAAATCATCCACATTGGCCTTGGGCGTTGATTTCTTGAACATCTCCGACTTCCCGGTTTCGATATCATACCTGTAGACACAGGGAGGATAGGTAAAAGAGGAGAAATCGTAAAAGGCGACCATTTCGTTGTTAAACCCGCCGATCCCGGAGGCAGAGCCGATGGCCGGCAAGGGAACTTCTTTTTCCGATGTCCCGTCCAGGCTGTACTGGTAAATCCTGGTGCTGGCATCTTTCAGATAGGATGCAAACAATTTTCCTCCCCCGGTACTGGCCGATTCCAGCTTTTCCGGTTTTTCCGGGATGATATCTTTCCAGTTCATTTTTTCCGGATTTTTGGGATCCACCAGGATCACGCGGTAGTTCCCCGCGCCATCATTGGTATTGACCAGCAGTTTTTCACCGGTGTTGTTGAGGACGCTGTAATTGAATTCATAACCCTTGAACAGAAGTTTGAAATCCTTTTGTCCGCTGGCCAGGTTCTTATAAAGGACTTCAGTGCCATCTGTGCCTGGTGATTTGTAAACGAGCAGGCAGCTCTCATCCTCGGTAACCTGGGGATAAAAATACAGTTGCGGATGCGCATTGTCTTCAAAGATCAGCACATCTTGTTCCTGCTTGTCACCCAGTTTATGGTAGAAGACCTTCTGGTACTCATTTTTTGCAGAAAGCTCGGTTCCCGGAGCCGGTTTGTCGTAGCGGCTGTAGTAAAACCCGGCACCTTTCCAGGCAGCGCCG
>JBAXRT010000247.1:0-2260 GCA_037131065.1 bacterium
GAACAGGGACCGCAGGGACCGCTGTCGCCCATCTCCCAGAAATTGTCCTTTTTCGAACCGAAGAGAATACGCTCTTCCGGAACGATCTTTTTCCAGATCTCCAGCGCTTCGTCGTCCCCGCTCAGGCCGTCTTTTTTATCACCCTCAAAAACAGTGACATAAAGCCGTTCTTTCTCTATCCCGTAAACTCCGGTCAGCAGCTCCCATGCCCATTCGATGGCCTCCTTCTTGAAGTAATCCCCGAACGACCAGTTCCCCAGCATCTCGAACATGGTGTGGTGGTACGTGTCGATGCCGACCTCCTCAAGGTCGTTGTGCTTTCCCGAAACGCGAAGGCATTTCTGGGTATCGGCAATACGCTTCGATGTTGCCGGCCGGTTCCCTAAAAAGACATCCTTGAACTGGTTCATCCCGGCATTGGTGAACATCAGGGTGGGGTCATCCTTTATGACCATGGGGGCTGACGGAACAATCAGATGTTCCTTTGACCGGAAGAATTCCAGGAAGGTTTGGCGTATGGTGTTTGAGTTCATTTAAATATCAGATTAACAAATCTTTAACAAATCTTAACATTTTTTAAAACCAGTAATTCCTGCAAAGTTAATTATTTACTTAATTTTGCAGCAGTTAGCTCTCCGCTTTTGACCATTTTCAATAAAGCCTGAAAATGAGTAAGGTAAAGTATAAATTCAATAAAAAATCACTCACATTCGACCGGGTTCAGACCACCTTCCGGAAGCGGGCGCTTTATTTTTTCTCCCACCTCTCGACCGGGGTTGTTTTTGCAGCGGTTGTGCTTATCCTGGCTTACAATTTCATCGATTCTCCGAAGCAGAAGGCCCTTAAGAGGGAACTGGAGCAGATGAAACTACAGTACAGGGTTTTCGACGACCAGCTGGATAAAGTCACAAAGATCGTCAGGGACCTTCAGGAGCGCGACGACAACATCTACCGGGTGATCTTCGAGGCGGAGCCCATTCCCGTTTCCATCCGGGATGCAGGGATCGGCGGCATCGACCGTTACGAAAAGCTGAAGGGATTTTCCAATTCCGATATCATGATCGAGACCGAAAAGAAGATGGACAAGATCATGGGACAGTTGTATGTGCAGTCGAAATCGTTCGATGAAGTGTTCGATATGGCCAAGAACAAGGAGAAGATGCTATCCTGTGTTCCGGCGATCCAGCCGGTCAACAACAAGGACCTTCGCCGGATCGGCTCCTATTTCGGCAACAGGGTGGATCCCTTCTACAAGGTCAGAAAATTCCATGAAGGAATGGACTTCTCCGCTTCCATCGGAACGGAGGTCTATGCCACCGGAAACGGTACCGTGATGGAGGCCGGCAGGGGAGAGGGCGGTTACGGCAACGAGGTGGTAATCGACCACGGCTATAATTACCGTACCGCCTATGCCCATCTTTCAAGGATATTTGTGAAGCCCGGACAGAAGATCCTTCGGGGCCAGATCATCGGTTACGTCGGAAATACCGGAAAATCAACCTCGCCACATCTTCATTATGAAGTCCGCAAGAACGGGATCGCTCTCAATCCGATCTATTTCTTCTTCAACGACCTCACCCCGGACCAGTTCCAGATGATGCTCGATCTTTCGCAGCGTCCGTCGCAGTCGATGGATTAAACCACTCCTTCTCATGCTGAAAAAAGATCAGAAAATCGAAAAGGTTTACTATACCATTGGCGAAGTTGCCGAGTTCTTTGAGGTCAACACATCGCTGATCCGTTTCTGGGAGAAGGAGTTCGATATCCTGAAACCCCAGAAGAACAAGAAAGGGAACCGCCTTTTTACAAAAAGGGACATGGACAACCTGAGGATCATTTATCACCTTGTAAAGGAGCGCGGCTTTACCCTACAGGGGGCCAAGGATAAGCTGAGGGAGAACAAGGATGATGTAGTGCGCAATGTCGAGATCATCGATTCACTAAACAAGGTGAAGAATTTCCTTCAGGAATTGAAGAGAGAGGTATAGGCTGCGGCGGTTGTGATGAAGAAAAATGATTCCTTTTTTGAGCAGGTTTACGAAGTTGTCAGACTAATCCCGTATGGCCGCGTCACCTCTTACGGCGCCATTGCAGAGTACCTCGGCACCCGCGGATCGGCCCGGATGGTAGGCTGGGCGATGAATGCTTCTCACACCAGCGTCACCAATATTCCCGCCCACCGGGTGGTCAACCGCGAAGGATTGCTCACAGGAAAGATCCACTTCGGCGGACCCAACGTAATGAAACAGCTCCTCGAAAG
>JBAXRT010000248.1:0-2209 GCA_037131065.1 bacterium
TTTAAATTATCATGATATTTTAAACATTAACTTTTAATTATCATGTTTACAAGAAGGCAACAGTTCGAAGGAGCCGGGGATCAAAGCCTGTTTTTATGGGGCGCCAGACAAACGGGCAAGAGTACACTGCTGAAGGAGCTCTATCCGGAAGCCCTGTTGTTTGACCTGCTTTTATCAGATGTTTTTGAGCGGCTCCAGCGAAATCCGTCGACCCTCCGGGAGATCGTCCTGGCCGGGAACAAGGGTCAGCTGATAATTATTGATGAAATCCAGCGATTGCCTGTGTTACTAAATGAAGTACAATGGCTGATTACAAATACCGGTGCGCGTTTTATCCTCAGTGGATCAAGCCCACGGAAGATTTTGAGATCAGAAGCCAATCTTCTTGGAGGGAGGGCCTTGCGTTACGAATTGTATCCGCTGGTCTATAAGGAAGTGCCGGGGTTGGACTTACGGCGTGCATTGAATAATGGATTGTTACCCCGGCATTATTTATCATCCCATCCGGAAAAACTACTATCGGCCTATATCGGGAGTTACCTTCACGATGAGATCATGGCAGAAGCCAGATTACGAAAGATGAACTCATTCACCGGTTTTCTTGAGGCTGCAGCCTTCTCAAACGGTGAAATTGTCAATTATACGAATATTGCCAGCGAATGTGGGGTGAGTTCCCCTACTGTGAGAGAATTCTTTCGGATTCTGGAAGATACCCTGATTGGTCGTTTTCTTCCTTCTTTTCAGAAGAGACCCAAGCGTCGTGTGATTCAGGCTCCAAAATTCTATTATTTTGATATTGGCATTGCCAATTACCTTTTGAAAAGAAAATCGATCGAACCGGGAAGTGAAGCATTCGGAAAAGCATTTGAACATTATATTTATCACGAAATCAATGCCCACAGCAATTATTCCGGTCTAAATTACACGGTACATTACTGGAGGACCACTTCAAATATTGAGGTTGACTTTATCCTTGGTGATGCACAGGTTGCCATTGAAGTGAAGTCGACAAACCAGGCCACCCTTCGTCATGCCAAAGGTCTTAAAAGCTTCGCAGAAGAATATACCGCTGAAAAACTAATTCTGGTAACCCTGGATCCCTACCCCCGGCAAATGGGGAATATTACGATACTTCCCTGGAATATCTTCCTCGACCGCCTGTGGGGCGGGGAAATCATTAAATGATTGAAGAACCTCGTAGCAAGCCCCAAGGATTCTTCGACCATCCAGCATCCAGCATCAGCCTGCAGAACCCCATCCCCTATCTCCAATCTCCTATCATCATATAAAAAAAACATGCTCAAAGCAATCAAAAAATCCCTATACGCCCTCTACACCAACCTCCCCTGGAAAACGCACATTAACCCGGCGTCGGTCGGTTATACTGAAGCCTTTGCTTTCTTCAAAAAGAGAGACAAATACTACACCGAATTACTTGATGCCATTGCTCCCCTTATCGATAAAAATGGGGCTATCCTCGACATAGGGGCCAACATCGGGTACTTTACGCTGACTTTATATGAACGGTACGGATTCACCGGGAAAGCCCACCTTTTCGAGCCGGTCAGCCATCTGAATTCCCTGTGCAATGAGACCTTCAAAGGAAAAGGGTTTGATGTAACGATCCATCCTTTCGCCCTTGGATCTGAAAACACCACCACGAAGATTTTTCTTGCTGCCGACGGGAACATCGGATGGAATACCATCGTCGCCGGAAAGGCCGGGAAGAGGATGCAGGAGGAGGTTATCGAGATTAAAAAGTTTGATGATCTCGACATTCCGCTGCCGGGATTTATCAAGATTGATGTCGAAGGGGCAGAGTGGATGGTGCTGAACGGGATGATGGGTAAGCTCGCTTCCGCTTCAAAATTACCAGTCATTCTTTGTGAGCTGGGTTGGGGGAACAAGCATCCCCAGTTTGATCAGGTTTTAAAGACATTTTCTTCACTTTCAAGCATTGGTTATAGGACATTCGACCTTGATCACAATCCCGTTGACATTTCATCACTAACCGAAACAACAGACCTGTTACTCCTGGAAAAATAATCTTTCTTTCATGTACTTTTCTTTTGTATGCCCAAAAGTCTATTCCGTTTAACCTTACTTTCTTTTGCTGCCACCAAAAGGTTTTTTTTCTTGTACTTTTCTTTTGTATGCCCAAAAGAAAAGTACCCAAAGAAAATGGCAGCCTCGGGTTTTCAGCGACCCA
>JBAXRT010000249.1:0-2182 GCA_037131065.1 bacterium
CAGAACCCATTATAGCCATCGCGAACTCCGCGGTATCGCCGGATTTTCAGCAGCATGATATCAAACTGCAAAGGGTGCACAGGAACCCTCAAAGATCGCGTTGAACAAATTCAGGAATAATTCAGGCTTCTTGCAGTAAAAGTAAAACAATAAAATTGCTTTGTCAATAAAAATCGGTCAAAAGAGGAAATTAAACCATGAGGTCATTTTCTGTTATCCGCATTTATCTGTATCGAAAAGAACCACACACTACCCCCTCCTTCGCAGGAGTCGGTCAAAACAGGTTCCTGATAATATCATCATCCACAAAATTCGGTAAAGTCACCCTGAGTCCAGGTTCAAACTCCATGGCACGGTTGATCGCTGATATTGCTTCAGTGTTACGGGCCCAGGCACGCCGGGCAATTCCATTATTCACATCCCAATGGAGCATTGAGCGAAGCCTTCGATCTGTATCTGCCGATCCGTCAAGCACCATTCCGAAACCACCATTGATCACCTCGCCCCAACCGACTCCGCCACCATTGTGAATGGAAACCCAGGTGGCTCCACGGAATCCGTCACCAATCACATTCTGAACCGCCATATCTGCAGTATAGGAAGAGCCGTCATAAATATTGGATGTCTCTCGGTAAGGGGAATCCGTTCCTGAAACATCATGATGGTCACGGCCAATGACAACAGGTGCAGATATTTTCCCTGACCTTATGGCATCATTGAATGCTGCGGCAATCCGGGTTCTGCCGTTACAATCAGCATAGAGGATCCGTGCCTGGGATCCGACTACGAGGTTATTTTTTCCCGCCTGGCTGATCCAGTGGATGTTATCCCGCATCTGAAGTTCAATTTCCGGAGGTGAAGATGATGCGATTCTCTCAAGGATGGCTGTTGCTATTTCATCAGTAATCATAAGATCTTTCTGATCACAGGAGGTACATACCCAGCGGAATGGACCGAAACCATAGTCGAAGAATAGAGGCCCCATGATATCCTGAACATAGGATGGAAAAGTAAATGATCCATCTGGTTTCATGACATCAGCTCCTGCCCGGCTTGCTTCCAATAAAAAGGCATTGCCATAATCCCAGAAATACATGCCGTTTTCTGCCATTTTATTGATTGCATTGACTTGTCTTACCAGCGATTTCTGGACCTCTTTCCTGAACCTTTCAGGATCTTTGACCATCATTTCATTCGACCTTTCCATAGATAGGCCAGCCGGGTAATAGCCTCCAGCCCAGGGGTTATGCAATGAGGTCTGGTCGGATCCCATTTCAACTTTGATATTTTCCTTAACTAACTTTTCCCAGAGATCAACAATGTTACCCTGGTAAGCAAGCGAGACTGCTTCCTTGTTATTTTTTGCATCGAGAATCCTGCCGATAAGATCATCCAGGTTGGTGAAGACTTCATCCACCCAACCCTGTTCAAATCTTTTCTGCACAGCTTTGGGATTAATTTCCGCAATCACTCCGATCGCTCCCGCAATGACGGATGCCTTCCCCTGCGCACCAGACATGCCTCCCAACCCTGAGGTCACAAAAATCTTACCTGCAATATCACCATCTCCTTTTCTGCGAGCGGCATTCAGGATCGTTATCGTAGTTCCGTGAACAATTCCCTGAGGCCCTATATACATGTAAGAGCCGGCTGTCATTTGTCCATATTGGGTAACCCCTAATGCATTGAAACGCTCCAGGTCATCTTGTTTTGAATAATTCGGGATCATCATTCCGTTTGTCACCACTACCCGGGGAGCATCTTTATGAGAAGGGAACAAACCCATGGGGTGGCCGGAATAGACAATAAGTGTCTGTTCATTGGTCATTTCCGCAAGGTACTTCATGGTAAGAAGGTACTGTGCCCAGTTCTGAAAAACAGCACCATTGCCACCATAAGTGATCAGCTCATGGGGATGTTGCGCGACTGCAGGATCGAGGTTGTTCTGGATCATCAGCATGATGGCTGCAGCCTGCAGCGATTTATGCGGGTATTCATGGATCGGCCGGGCAAACATCTTATATTCCGGTCGGAACCGGTACATATAGATCCTTCCGTATTTCTTCAGTTCCTCTGCAAATTCAGGAGCAAGCACTGCATGATGCTTTCTGTCAAAATACCTGAGAGCATTTCTTAAAGCAAGCTTTTTCTCTTCCTTTGACAAGATATCTTTACGAATGGG
>JBAXRT010000250.1:0-2161 GCA_037131065.1 bacterium
TTTTTTTATTTTTCAACGATCATTGCAGGGTTGAAACATTAAAACCCGGGGAACTTTAAAAAAGGTACCGTGTTACTGGGGACTTTCGGGTTTATTGGTGATTGTAAAGACGCAATGTTCATCGCCTTTTGACCGGCACTTGATCTCTTTTGCCTGCACTTTGATGCCAAATGAATCTTCGATAATTCCCGCAAGAAGCCCGGCGGTGCAGAAGCAGACATTTTTACCGGTATTTCCAAATGCCTCGGACTCGACCGTGTGCGAGAGCGTCATCGTCTTGGTCTTTGCCGCCTCGTTCCATTCCGTTTTAATGATACTGAACCACCCCATCTGGGAGTAGACGGCAAACGCCATGTCGGAGAGGATATTGGGTTTGTCGATCCCCATTTTTTTGTAGTGCCCGACATTTTCCTTGCCCATATCCATATATGCTCGGTAGTTAACCCCCCCCGCCGGCAACTCACCCATCGTCTTTTTTAAGGAGGTCATCATGGAGGTAAAAATGAAGCGTGGCATCATGACTACCGGATCATCAATCAGCTTTATCCTGCCTTCAAGGGGTTTATGCTCGATGTATTCCGTTATGGCAGAGTCGCCTTTCACGATCGCCTGTGCCTTGAACTTCCAGCTGGATTCAACCTGATCGGCAACAAACTCACAGACGTCATCTCCTTTGGCGTGGCACCTGGTCTCCAGGCAGAACCAGTTTTTACCTGAAACGGCGCTCAGAACGCCCTCAATCCAACCCTGATGAATGCCACAGATGGGCATGTTCCATTCTTTCATGACCTGCGATTCAAAGGTCTGTTTCGTGCGCAGTACGATCCTTTTATCACTCTGCTCCACAAGCTCGAACGGTGCACCCCACCCCTGCTGGTGCTGGAGCTTGAACACGAGCATGAGAAATTCGGCCGGTTTGAGGTCCATTTCCAGTTTTTTTAGCAGGTTGTTGAGCCCGACCGACCCCATACCGACAGACCGGAAGAGTTTGCGGACTGCCTGCACGGCAAGTTTCCTGCTCAGGTTGGCTTCATACATTTCATAGATTGCTTTTACGAGATAATTCGGGTTACTTGCCGTCCTGACGCCAAAAACCGAATACGAACCGGCGAGGGGATCCATCTCGATGTAGGGGGTGATGTCCTTTTCCCCTTTAAGAAGGGCTTCAAAATCCTCGCGCCTGATCTTCTTTTTTTCCATGGTGCATAGCTCTGCAGTCCAGTTACAAAATGATTTCGTCTTGAAATTTTAAAAAAGGGGAACGGGGGAACCTGGATTTGTTGAAATGTTACATCGAGAGAGGGACTGATGGATGGGATGCATCGAACTCGATCCGGTATTTCGTGACCACCTGGGCTTTGTCCTGGACGATGCAGTCATAGACGCCGAATGCAATCCTGAACCGTACGGTACCATCATTGGTCGTGATATCACTTCCCAGGATCCTTCCGTCTTTCCGTATCGAGACCCGGACCCCGTTCTGCGGGACTCCCTCCTTATTCACCGTGATGGATAGGATACCGATACCCCCGCCGGGCCCCCCGATCTCGGGAATGTTATAAGGAATGCTCTTTTTCAACCGGTTCTTGTCAAAGATCCTGCTCCCCATGACAAGTTCTTCGACTACATCCGGCTTGTTTTCCGTAAGTACGAATTTTTCCTTTTGCTGGATCATCAGGACAGCCTTGTCCCCAAACAGCACCCCTTTCTCATCGATGTAAATCGCTCCCTCTGCTTCACCTGCGATGAGCGCGAGGTAAATGTTCCGCCCGTCGTCTTTTGCTATTGCTATGCCATTGATGCTGCGTGCTGAGGCATACTGCATCAGTTCCAGCAGGTCAAATGTGCCGAGGTATTGCGATCCTTTCAGGATATTTTCAAGCAGTTCATCGATCTTCATGGGAATCTTTCATCTCAGGGAGAAATTCGGTGGGGACGGCCCCTTCTTGTTGTTAACGGAATATACAACCCTGACATAATAGAATTTGTGGGTTGCTTCTTAAATACCGGCATTATGCAGAAACCGGATGTTGAATCAATCTGGAACAATAGGGAACGCATCGCCAACCATAAGTGGTACCGGAAGAAATGGATTGAATACAGGTATGATCGTCACCGAGATGCTGGTCTCTTCGCTTGCGGTTCTTGCCACCCTGTGTTA
>JBAXRT010000251.1:0-2147 GCA_037131065.1 bacterium
GCGATTTCTGGAGGTGGTGTCAGCCATTTTTCCCGGCAAGTGCGGTAATCACATGCCTTCATGAAAAATTTTCAGCGGACTTTGATTGGGTTTTCGATAGAGTTTTTTTTAAAAAATTACTTTCCCTCAGGTATTCCGTAGTTCTGGATTTTTGCCTGCATTTCTGGCGTCAGTTGTTTGACAAGTTCTGCATTGTACAAACCAGAAGGCATAGGATCTGGCGTAATATTGAATGTTTGCAAACTCGCTATCGCCAACGACCGCGATTTCGCAGCAGGCGATCCGTCCCTGACTGCGGGATCAACGTCAGTTGTGAAGATTGAGACGGTATTGTCACTGTTGCGTACGATCTCAAATGTGCGGAACTGCTGGGGGAACTCCCTTAATGATGCAGTTTCAACCTCCCAGAAGCCGAGTTCAGGATGGGTGAGATCCGGAGATTTAAATGCGGTAACGGTATTTTGATGACGATGTCCCGAGATCCAAAGGATGAGGTTCGGATACTTGTGAAGTTTGGCAATCAGATCCGTATCGGATACAGCAGCATATTCACTCCAGGTCATTAAAGAATTGATACCAGAACTCTCCAGTTTGACTCCTACCGGTATGTGCGCAGCGATGATCATGAGCTTGCCTTCAGCCTGGCCCTTATCGAGTTCTTTTACCAGCCAGGTATAACGTTCCAGGTCAAGAGAACCGTGTCCATTGCTGGTACCACCACGGGGATCGTCGTCCCTTTGCGTGTCATCGAGCACAATGACCTTGATCGGTATATCTGACTTTGGTTCAAAAGCATAGCAGGCGAATCCATTTGCTACGTCAGCCTGATTGAATCCATGCCCCGCAGGACTTGAAGAGGTATTGAAAAATTCACCCATCCACTCCTCCCGGGAAAGAAAACGGCGGTCAGGATCAGCGGGCACTGTTGGAGCGGTTGAGAAGTTACTGACCGGCCCAGCGCCAATAATATCACCGTAAGGTGTCCGGCCGTCGATTGCGCCCATATAGTAACCACGGCTTTTTATGCCGAGAGAAGAACCCGTGAATATATTGCCTATATTGAGTATCGTATCACCGGTAAGGGTGCTTTTGATGTAATCGTCCGGAGGGAACATGCCCATCCAGAAATGATCGTGGTTGCCGAGAGCCTGGTACCATTTGATCGTCTTATCAAGCCCTGCCGCCATGTATTCGTCCTGGTAATCATTAAGAGGTCCGGGAACAGGATCATCCTTTACACCGGAATCCGGCTTTATCTTCTTGCCGTCAAGGACATCGATATACCATCGGAGTTCGTTGTACTGGCCGCTGTTGATGGCATCGCCAAGAAAGATGCCCAAATCAAACGGATTTTCTTTGTGAAGGGCGTTAACCGTCTGGACGGCTGCGTCGAGAACCTGGGTTGTAGAGAGCATAACCGGCGCATATCCTGAAATTATACCCCATTCGTAGCCATAATAGACCGACTGTGCAGGAGATTCTTTGTCGGTGATATGGATGTCGGTCATAGTAAAGAAATTCAAAAGTTTTGCCGTACTGGTAGCTGACGTATTGGTATATCCGGCGGGCATGAGGTCCAGTCTTTTTTCAAAACCAAGCCCCGGGCCATACTGCCAGACGCCATAACCATACGCTGAATATTTTGAAACCTCATACGGAAGGAGCTTCGGCGAAGTCAAAGGCACGGGAACCGGAATAACGGTTCTCTCAAGGGTTGTATAAACCTGAGAATCTATTGGATAACCTGGATCGCCCGCCCCGGATGCTGAGGGATTTACGAAAATTACAAAACCTGCAATTACTGCAATAAGAAAAACTGCAACAATTATTCCCAGGGTTACCTCTTTTTTCATAGTCCACCTCTTGAGTAAACCCTTCATTTAAATCTGTCTTCTAATGGCTCTGGTGAAATCATTTTTTGTAACGTTCCGGGGCGTTTGCCGTTCCCGAGAGGGCAGGGCATACATCCCCAAGAACGCACTACAAAGAAAGATTGGCTCTTTTGAGTGAAAAAAATATTTTTTAAAAAAAAACGCCCTTTGAAGGATCCGGAGATGCGGGGGATGCTGCAGGTCCGAATTTTAGTTCTCCTTCCCTATCACAAATTTCAGATAGTCTGAACCAGAATATTGTGTTGTTTACATTCC
>JBAXRT010000252.1:0-2082 GCA_037131065.1 bacterium
TTTTTTTCTCTCGCTGAATAATCTTATTTTTGCCCTCACAAGTAAAACTCTAATTTGAAATTAAATGAACATTGATGTAAACAAACGAGCTGCCGATAATATCCGGATACTTGCCATGGCGATGGTGGAAAAATCAAAATCAGGCCATCCCGGTGGTGCCATGGGTGGCGCCGATTTTATCCATATCCTCTTTTCCGAATTTCTGAGTTTTGATCCCTCCGATCCGGGATGGATCAACCGTGATCGGTTCTTCCTCGATCCCGGACACATGTCGCCTATGCTCTATTCGATACTTACTCTGACCGGTCATTTTACAATTGAGGAATTAAAAAACTTCCGCCAATGGGGTAGTCCTACACCGGGTCATCCTGAGCTTAATGTCATGAGAGGAGTTGAAAACACATCCGGACCTCTGGGACAAGGTCACACCATAGCTGTAGGAGCCGCAATAACGGAAAGATTTCTTGTTGCCAGGTTTGGGGAACTATTTGCTCATAAGATATTTACATTTATTTCTGATGGTGGCGTTCAGGAAGAGATATCACAGGGAGCAGGACGTCTGGCAGGATTCCTGGGTCTCAGTAATCTGATCATGTTTTACGATTCTAATGATATTCAGCTTTCAACTGAAACAAAAGCAGTAACAATTGAAGATACCTCCATGAAATACCGTTCATGGGGATGGAATGTAATAAAAATCGACGGTAACGATCATGACCAGATAAGAGAAGCCCTTACTTCATCTGTCAATGAAAAGAATAAGCCGACCATTATTATCGGAAAAACAATTATGGGGAAGGGGCTTTTAGATAATGAAGGAAAAAACTTCGAAAGGAAAACCTCAACACATGGGATGCCTGTCAGTGAAGCCGGTGGATCGTTCGAAAAATCGTTGATCAACCTGGGAGGCGATGTAGCGGATCCTTTTAGGATATTTGAAGATGTAAAAGAACATTATAATAACATACTTGCTGAGAAAAGTAATGCTGCTGTGGAATGGAAAAAAAGAAAAAGTGAATGGGCCTCAAAGAACAACGAGCTTGACAAGAAGCTTCACTTCTTTTATGCAGGAAATGTTCCGGAGATTGATTATAAAGCTATCCATCAGAAAGAGGGATCAGCTACGAGGGCTGCTTCTGCAGCAATGTTGAGTATCTTTGCCACAAAGATCGAAAATATGATCGTCGCATCGGCCGATCTTGCAAACTCCGACAAAACTGACGGTTTTCTTAAAAATACTCATCCTTTTGTAAAAGGAGATTTCAGCGGTGCATTTCTGCACGCAGGTGTTTCTGAGCTTACAATGGCAGCTATAATGAACGGTATGGCTCTTCACGGAGGTGTAATACCCGCATGCGGCACATTTTTTGTCTTTTCCGATTATATGAAACCTGCAGTAAGACTGGCATGTCTGATGGGATTGCCTGTAAAATACATCTGGACGCATGATGCTTTCCGCGTTGGAGAAGACGGACCGACTCATCAGCCGGTGGAACAGGAAGCACAGTTGCGCCTTATGGAACATCTTAAAAATCACCATGGTGAAAACAGTATGGTTGTTCTAAGACCTGCTGATGCAGCTGAAACAACAGTTGCCTGGAAAATGGCACTGGAGAATACAAAAACACCGACTGCTCTGATCCTTTCTCGACAGAATATAAAAGATCTGCCATCGGAAAATAACGACAGGTACGCAGATGCCCTGAAATCCGAAAAAGGGGCATATATTGTTCAGGATTGTTCAGGAAAGCCTGATATTATTTTAATTGCCAGCGGGTCGGAGGTTGCAACCCTTGTTGAAGGGGCTCCCTTTTTAAGAAAAGATAATCTGAAAGTCAGGATTATTTCTGCTCCATCTGAAGGATTACTCCGGAACCAACCGGAAAGTTACCGTAAATCAATCATGCCTGACAATGTTCCTGTTTTCGGTTTAACCGCAGGATTATCAGTTACATTACAGGGACTGGTTGGTCCGAAAGGGTTAGTATGGGGAATGAATAGTTTCGGTTATTCAGCGCCTTATAAGGTACTTGATGAAAAATTCGGTTTTACTGCTGAAAATGTTTATCGTCAGGTGACTGA
>JBAXRT010000253.1:0-2068 GCA_037131065.1 bacterium
ATCGATTCAATGCCTAAGATCTCGACCGGGATACTGCTCGAAGCTGCTAAGCACAAAGGAACATCCATCACTGAAGTGTTGCAGAACTGCGTAATATATAACGATCAAACCTTTGGTGACATCACCGATCGGGATAACCGGGATGATCGCATAATCATGCTGAAACATGGTGAACCGATGGTCTTTGGCAAGAACCAGGATAAAGGCCTGATGATGAAGGACAACGAGCTGCATGTTGTTCAATTGGGTGAAAACGGGATTTCCGAAAAGGATATTCTGGTGCATGATGCGCGTACCGAATTAGCCGGGATTCAACTGTTGCTGGCCAACATGGACTATCCGAAATACCCGGTGGCACTAGGTGTGATTCGCGCCTGCGAAGCCCCGAAATCTTATGATGTGAAGATGGAAGAGCAGATTGGAGTCATACACGAAAAGAGCAAAATTCATTCCATGCACGATCTGATGTATTCAGGGTCTACCTGGGAAGTGAAATAATTCGGTAGTAATACTTACCACGGAGGCACGGAGAGCACGGAGAATCACGGAGATTAACTTTTAGGGTTTTGTTCTCTGTACTTCTTCGTGTTCTCGGTGTCTCCGTGGTTTTTTGTATTTTTGATTATGGAACAGAACCACACCAAACGTCCCGACCTCCAACGGCTGCTCGCTGAGCATACGGAGCGTGTGAAGGAGCTCATGACGATTAATCGGACGACGACTATCATTTCGGAGGGGAAGCCACTATCTGAAACCCTTAGGCAAATCGCTCTTATACTGCCGCGAGGATGGCAGTACCCCCAGAAAGCCTGTGCACGCATCCTATATGACGATCAGGAATATCATAGTTTGCGGTTTAAGCAGACGGAATGGCTGCAGCAGCAGGAATTTTTTTCATCAGATGGTAAAGGAGGATCGTTACAGATTTTCTATTCACAACAGTTACCGGACGCTGATGAAGGGCCCTTCCTGAACGAAGAGCGAAATCTGATCAACAATATAGCCGGGTTGATCACTGGATATCTGAATGGGCTGTCAGGGAAAATGATTGCCGTGAAACCGCCCCGTGAAAGGGATGATTACAAATACAAGAAGATTGTTTACACGGAATCGATGAAGGATAGCCGGCTGCTGCTTCAGCAATTTCTCAGCAAACTGACAGCCGACAAGAATATTTTCCACGATCTGATGAAGTTTAAGGTGTCTGAAATTCTGCTGGTCGCCACTCTGTACGACACCTTTATCCTTGAAAATGAAGACCGCTTTTTCGAGCAGGCCATGGGTGAAGTTTACCACCTGAGTCTTTCTTCCCTGCCAAGGATTACCGGCACCACCTCGGCAGATGATGCACTGGAGATGCTAAAAGAAAAGTCGTTTGATTTTGTGGTGCTGATGGTTGGTGTAGATACACGAAGCCCTTTGCGGCTTGCTGAGCGGATCAGAAGAAGGTACCCCGACATGAAAATCTTTTTACTGCTCAACAACAGTTCGAAGATCGGCCTCTTTGATGAACAGGAATCCTCACTGCCAGCCATCGACCGGTTGTTTGTATGGAACGGGGATTCAAAGATATTCTTTGCCATGGTAAAACTCCTGGAAGACGAGGTGAATCTTGAGAATGATACCAAAGTGGGACTAGTGCGGGTGGTCCTGCTGGTTGAGGATTCTCCCCGGTATTATTCCAGATATCTTCCGATGCTCTATACGCTGGTTTTTGAGCAAACACAGGAATTAATTGCTGAGGCCAATACCAACGAACTCGACAAGGTGTCGCGAATGCGTGCCCGAACCAAGATTGTTCTGGCCACCAACTATGAGGAGGCAATCAACTACTTCAACAAATACCAGGATTACCTGGCCTGCGTAATTTCCGATATGAAATTCCGGCGGGGAGGATTAGTCCATGAATCCGCAGGTATCAGCTTTCTCCGTTACGTTCATTCGCACCGGCCCGATCTGCCTATGATCCTGCAATCCTCTGATGCAGATTGTGCTTCGGCAGCGGTTGAGCTACGGGCAACTTTCATGAATAAAAGCATTAAAGCGGAGTGTAAGAGCTAATCAAGCA
>JBAXRT010000254.1:0-2056 GCA_037131065.1 bacterium
CCTGCCATGTATATCGGAGATATATCGGAGCGCGGATTGCATCATTTGGCTTATGAGGTGGTGGATAATTCCATCGATGAAGCACTTGCCGGATATTGCAAGAACATCAACCTGATCATACATCCGGACAACAGCATTACGGTTATTGATGATGGGAGGGGTATTCCGGTTGACCTTCACGAAAAGGAAAATAAATCGGCACTGGAAGTGGTTATGACGGTTTTGCATGCCGGAGGTAAATTTAATAAAGAGAGTTATAAAGTTTCCGGGGGGCTCCATGGAGTCGGGGTATCCTGCGTGAATGCACTTTCGATGCTCTTGACAGCCGATATACACAGAGACGGGAAAATTTATCAGCAGATATATAAAAGAGGAATACCCCAGGGACCGGTAACGGTGGTTGGCACCTCTGAAAGCAATGGAACAACCATTCATTTCCTTCCGGATACGGAAATTTTTACAACAACCGATTATAAAGCGGAGATACTGGCTGAGCGCTTGCGCGAATTATCCTTTCTGAATAAGAGGATCCGCCTGACGATGATGGATGAGCGTGTTATTCAGGATGATGGAAGTTTCCTTTATGAGGAGTTTTATTCCACTGAAGGTCTGAAGGAATTTGTTGCCTACGTGGATGAAGGCCGTGAAAAACTGATCGATGAGGTCATCTGCATTGAAACAGAGAAAGGTGATATCCCGGTTGAGATTGCGATGCAATACAACACCACCTTTAATGAACATGTACACTCGTATGTCAATAATATCAACACCATTGAAGGCGGCACTCATCTTCTGGGATTCCGCAGGGGTTTAACCCGGACACTCAAGCGTTATGCCGATGATTCGGGGATGCTGAGCAAACTGAAGTTTGATATCAATGGAGATGATTTCAGGGAAGGCCTCACTGCCATTCTTTCTGTAAAAGTGCAGGAACCGCAGTTCGAGGGGCAAACCAAAACCAAGCTGGGCAACAGCGAGGTGAGCCTGGCAGTTGATCAGGCAATCAGTGAGATGCTGAAAAATTACCTGGAGGAACATCCTAAAGAGGCTCGCTTAATTGTCAATAAAGTGATTCTTGCTGCTACAGCCCGTCATGCTGCCCGTAAAGCCCGCGAACTGGTTCAGCGTAAAAATGTATTGATCGGATCGGGGTTGCCGGGAAAACTGGCCGACTGTTCCAATAACGATCCGGTAAGCTGTGAACTCTATCTGGTTGAGGGAGATTCTGCAGGTGGTACGGCCAAGCAGGGCCGCGACCGCCAGTTTCAGGCCATACTTCCTTTGAGGGGTAAGATTCTCAACGTGGAGAAGGCCATGCAGCACAGGATCTATGAAAACGAAGAGATCAAAAACATTTTTACTGCTCTGGGTATCAGCATAGGCACTGATGAAGACAGCAAGGAAGTCAATCTCCTGGGCCTCCGGTATCACAAGATAATTATCATGACTGATGCCGATGTCGATGGGAGTCATATCACCACGCTGATCCTCACCTTTTTCTTCAGATATCTCCATGCATTGATCGAACAGGGGCACGTTTACATCGCCACGCCGCCGCTTTTTCTGGTGAAAAAAGGGAAAACCGAGCGTTACTGCTGGACAGATGCCGAACGTGAGGCATTGACCCTGGAGCTGGGCGGAGGCAAAGAGGGTGGAGTTCACATCCAGCGCTACAAAGGTTTGGGAGAGATGAACGCAGAACAGCTCTGGTCAACCACGATGAATCCCGAATTTCGCACGTTACGGCAGGTGACCATCGACAATGCTGCTTCGGCCGACCGCACCTTCTCGATGCTGATGGGGGATGAAGTGGCTCCGAGGAGGGAGTTCATAGAGAAGAATGCCAAGTACGCGAAAATCGACGCATAGGAAATAACCACGGAGACTCGGAGAAGAGTTAACCACGGAGACACGGATTACACGGAGGATATTGTTTATCTCCAATAATTTTACTGTGTAATCCATTGCTTCTTTGGCTCTTTCGCTGGAACCGATAATAAGAATTCTCCGTGTAATCCGTGTCTCCGTGGTTAATTCTTTAAACCTCCACTGTTCC
>JBAXRT010000255.1:0-2049 GCA_037131065.1 bacterium
ATTCTAAACCCAGCGACAGCATCACACCAGGACAAAGCGCAGTGTTTTATGACGGGGATACAGTGGTCGGAGGGGGGATTATTAAGACATTAAGTCATTAGGTCATTAGACAGTGGAAATTGGTAACTGGTCCACCTGTCTGCCTGATCACCTAATCACTAAACGAAGCTGATAAAACCATTTATATGAAAATTAAAGTTCTTGTTTCCATTACCCTTATTGCCTGCTGTTCATACGGATACGCCCAAAAGGGAAAAGTCAGTGCGAAGGATCTGCACCAGGAGGTTCAATTTCTTGCCTCCGATTCCCTGAAAGGGAGGAAGCCCGGGACAACGGAGATCAATGTTGCTGCCCGTTACATCCTCGAAAAGTTCATGGCCAACGGATTAAAACCCATTGCAGATGGAGGGTTCCAGTATTTTGATATCGTTACCGACGTGGTGCTGGGGAGTGATAATAAATTACTTTTCGAAGAATTTGAAGGAACGGTGATGAAAGATTTCATCCCCCTGGCATACTCATCCAACGGAAAGATAGATGCTGAAGTCGTTTTTGCCGGGTATGGTTTCGATGTTGAAGCCGACAGCCTGAAATGGAACGACTATCAGGGAGTTGATGTTAAAGGGAAGTGGGTGATTATCTTCCGGGCCGACCCGGATCTTGATAATTCGGAAAGCAAATTCATCCCTTTCAGCGATGTGCGCAGCAAAGTGCTGACGGCAAAGGACAAGGGAGTGGCTGGTGTGCTGCTGGTCTCCCCGCGAGGGCTCGACAAAGATGGTAAACTGATGGCCCTGGTGGCTGAAAACAACGAGGTGACCAGCGGTATCCCGATCATCAATATCAAACGGGAAGTGGCCGACCGCATCCTCAAAAAGAGCGGGTACACCTGCGACAGCCTTGAATCTGTCATCTCACGAAAGAAATTACCTCTGTCGTTCCCGGCCGGGATCAGTCTTTCGGGTTGGGTGGATGTGATCCAGAAGAGTGAAAAAACCGCCAATGTTGTTGCTTTGCTTGAAAGCAATGATCCTGTCCTGAAAGATGAATACCTGGTCGTCGGCGCTCATTACGATCACCTCGGATTCGGCGGACCGGGGAGCGGTTCACGGACGCCCGACACCAACGCCGTTCATAACGGGGCAGATGATAACGCCTCAGGAACAGCCATGATCATCGAGCTTTCAAAAGCCATGGCCGCAGAGAAAAAGAATCTCAAACGCAGTATCATCTTTGTTGCATTCAGCGCAGAAGAGATCGGGCTCATCGGCTCGAAGTATTTTGTCAACCATCCGCCTGTCGACATAAAAAAGATCAAGGCCATGTTCAACTTCGATATGGTCGGACGATTTGACAAGGAGAAAAATTCAATCTCGGTCAGTGGTACAGGAACCTCCGTGGAAGCAGACACCATTTTGCGGATGCAGGAAACGAGCCTTCCTTTCAGAGTTGTTCATGCACCCGACGGGTATGGTCCCTCGGATCATGCAGCCTTTTATGCTTCGAACATCCCGGTATTCTATTTCAACACCGGGGTCCATACCGATTACCATACTCCCATTGATGACACGGAAAAGCTGGATTTTGAGACAGAAAAGCAGGTCGGGGATTTCGCTGCAAAGGTAATCCTGGCTGTTGATATCCTTGATAAGCCACTGACCTTTAAGGAATCAGGGAAGAAGGAGGGATCGGGCAGGAGTGGAAGGCGGCTGAAAGTTACCCTTGGCATCATGCCCGATTTTGCCGGCACCGAAAAGAAGGGACTGCGTGTTGATGGCGTTACGAAGGATGCACCGGCCGATCGCGGAGGAATCAGGAAGGGTGACATCATCGTGGGGATCAACGGAATGGCGGTTGGTAACATCTACGAATACATGACACGGCTCTCGAAATTAAAACAAGGGATGACTATCAGCGTTGAGGTGATACGCGACGATAAGAACGAAGTGCTTCTAATCCAGTTGTAAACACCGCCACGCATGGATACCGGTTCATTTTTTACTGAAGTCTTTCTGCTGAAGTTCGTCAAGTTCTGCATCGTCGGGCTTT
>JBAXRT010000256.1:0-1984 GCA_037131065.1 bacterium
TTGCTTCAATCCGTTCTGATTTTTCAAGGAATAGAGTTGAAGCTAGTAGCGGCATCTTAAGTACACTGAAGTTATGTTCCACTTTGTGCTGAGCCTTATACCTCAGAAGAACCTCCTTGCTGCCCAAAGTATCCGGATCAATATTCGTCAGAAGACAAAACGATTCATCTTTCTGACGCTGGAGTTCAATTTTTCCTTCATTTTGGAGGATTTGTCCTGCACTTACAGCCCATACAACCTCAATATTTTTTTGTTTGGGCTTTGCAGATGGCCTTCCAACCGGATTCTTTTCGTTGACCGATGAAGCAGCGGAAAGACTTACCGAAAAGAAGGATTTCGAATGGGATTTGAGGAATGCCACCAGATCAGTGTTTGCATCCGGCTCACAGGCATACTCTCTATCCGTCAAAATTTTTAGATCTGACTCAAACTTTGCACGATCCTTTTCTATCTTTGACTGTAGACGACGTTCTGCATCACCGCTTCTATAAATATGAATCCAGAATGATAAGCCAAAGACCTGTCGTTTAAATGTCTGACCCCAGTATTCCGGTTCTTTTCCCCTCCCTGCAGGATGTTCGCAACAGATGCCAAGGCTTTTCCATTCCTGTTTTTCATATGCCAGAATACGAATTTTTCCTGCAAGCTTCCCTGCAAAGTTTTCAGGAATGCGAGAGATTATCTTTACCGGTTTATCATAACGAGAGATGAGATCCAGGTTCTTCTTATTCAGCATTTTGCTGTCCGCGATGTAGGTATAACGACTGAATTCGTCTCCGTACACTTCCTGAAGTGCTTTTATCATCAGATGATTATACTTGCAGTCAGCCGTGTTCCCGTCAAGGACGTGACTGAAGCGGATAAGTCCGTCTCCATCTGTCACCATCCCAGTCATGATCTGTTTCAGATCATCCCGCTTATCCTTGCTGTAGCCGTATGTTGGGCGGACAAGGGACGGATCGGAATCGTATTCAGATGATTCATAATCTCCATACAGGACGTGAGAGGTGGTGTCCGAGTGAAGAACATAGTCAGGCGGCAGATTAAATACAGTACGTACCGTTAGGGCTATTGTACTCAAAAAATTCTCGCATCCTGCTTCCCAGAGGCGATCCAGCATGGCTGCAAAGAAACCATCGGACAACTCGTCGGGTTCAGTTGGTTCACCAGCTAAAAGTTCGAGGTCCATACCGACATAAACTTGACGAATCCGGCTTAATGCTACCTTTTTATTCGCCGGGATGAATACAGCAATTACCAGAAGCTGCGCCAAAACTCCGGGACTATATTTCCACTGGGCAGGGTCCCATTTCACATAACGATTGATGCTCTCTTTGAAGCCGAGACGATTGAGATAGGTCGCGATCACGATAAGCGGAAGAGGAGTTCTCAGCGCAAGATCCTCAGATCCTTGGACGATTTGGTCGAACTGGTGTCGCAAAGTGTTCATCTTCCGGGGATGTGACCGGCGTTTTCCCTTCTTTTTGCGTGCCTGAGGCTTTGAATGAGTCATTCGGCATGAACCATATTAATTTCTAATATTTAAATCTGAGTTTTCTTATGTGTGTTTGTTGCATTGTTACCGCGAATTCGCCAGTAAAGAGGATATGTTGGTAGAAATTAATGCTGGTTTTGGGATGGGGGTCTGGAATGGGAACTCTATGGAAATTCTGTTCAAGACCTGGAACTTTGCATGGCGGTTTGAGCTACCAGCCATCGTTCGAGTTACCAGTCTTGCAGCATCTGCTGCCAGCTCCATTCTTTCTTTGAGAGCATCACAATCGGATCGATCTTCGTCAACCAGGACCATAATGCGCCAGTCGTCGGGCAGCCATTTAGCGTAACCTCGCATAACACGAGGCAGTTTTGAGAGAAGATCGTCTTTGCACTGATAAGGATGAATCTCAAAAGATGCGCTTGCACCCAGAATCTTGGGCACTATGTTGAGGAGGGCGGCTTCCGCAGAGAGTTCTTCCACTAAAAA
>JBAXRT010000257.1:0-1980 GCA_037131065.1 bacterium
CCGGCGAAAAGGTAGTCGTATCCTCTTACCAGGCCTTCGGATCGAAGGACAGGCTGATTTTCAAATAAAAAAACTAACAGGGAGTCCCGCCAGATGAGTGAGAAGACAATCGGGTTCCGGGATTATACTTAATTAACCTGGGGAATGAAAATATCCACGACAGCGCCTCTCCCCGGGGTGTTGTAAATATCTATCGTTCCGCCGTGGGCCTCGATAATGAACTTTACCAGCGGAAGGCTCAGACCTGGATTTTTGTCAACATGCGTCTCCCCTGTCACGAATAGCTCAAACTTCCGCAGGAGAACCTCTTCGGAAAACCCCTTCCCTTCATCTTCGATCTTAACCCGAAAACCATTCTCTTCCTTGCTTATCCTGGTTGTAACTGCAGAGCCCTGTGGAGAATAGCGGATGGCATTATCGAAAATTTTGACCAGGGCTGTAACAAACAAGACGCGGTTAACCTGGACCTGTTGAGGAGCGTTAAACTCTTCCAGCCTGTACCCTCTCTGCTGATCAATTAGTGAGATCTTCTTAGCTTCTTCAATCAGATCCTTCATTTCAACCTGTTCGAACGGCACCTGTCCTGTCTTTGCCTGCAACTCGGTTATCTGTAAGGCCGCAAAGGAAAAACTTTCCAGCCGATTGATTGAAATCTCCAGCATGTCGAAAAATTCTTTCTTTTCAGGCGTATCCGACATCTGCCTCAGGAGAAAACTCGCCCCCACAATTCCATTCAGAGGGGTTCTGATCTCATGGCTAATGATCTTAAGAAAATTATCTTTGCTCTTGTCGAGTGTCTGAAGTTTTGTTAAGGCCTGCTGCAACTCAATGTTACGATCATTCAGCTCGGAGGTCTTCAGGGCAACCTCATTCTCAAGCCATTTGTTTGTATCCCGGAGCCTGGCCCTCAACTGTTTCATTTCAAGATGGGTCCGTACACGAACCATCAGTTCTTCTGCCTGGAATGGTTTGGTAAGATAATCGATCCCCCCGGATTGAAATCCCTCTACCAGACTCATTGTGTCACTTTTGGCAGTAAGAAAAATAACCGGGATGTCTCCGCCCGGCAGTTTTTTAAGCTGTTTGCACGTTTCAAACCCATCCATTCCAGGCATCATCACGTCAAGCAAAACAAGATCGAACCCGCCAGCACTTATCCATTCCAATGCCTTGAGACCATCAGTTGCAAATTCCACCTCATAACCGTTTGACGTCAGTAAACTTCCGGCAACCTGTATGTTCTTCGGCTGGTCATCGACCAGCAAGATCTTTTCAGACATGTCTGTTCTCCGTTAATCAGTTTGGTTTTCCATGTTTATTATCTGCAACACCTCTTGCATTAGCCAGCAAATTTCCGAATTCTCGCAACTCCTTCCCCAGGAGGGTAATGTCAAATGAATCCACCGCGGTTTGCAATGACTTGACCCAGTCAGTAAAAGGATCCCAGTTGTATTCTAAAGCCACCGGAACCGCCAGTGAAAGCAGCTGCCTGGCGATCTGTATAGATTGTTTTTTCAGTGCTGTAGCCACAAGTGGTTCGACCTCGGAGACAAGCTTATCCACCAGTTCCTTGAACTCCTGGCTGGTCAGGGATCCTGCGGATGTTTTTACCGGATTAATTGATGGTTCGATTTCCGGTGTTGATGTATACTTAAGAAAACGGCAGAGCTGAGAGAGCAATTCGTGAATGATAACGGGTTTACGTATAAATCCGTCAAAGCCTTTTGATTTTACATAATTCTCATCCTGGTGAAATGTAGAGGCACTTATGGCCAGCACAGGTAATGCAGCTGTTGACGGATCTGCGCGGATCTCACTGAGGGCTGTAAAGCCATCCATTACGGGCATCCGGAGATCCATCAAAACGAGGTCAGGCATGCTTTCCCGGATCTTCTCCAGGGCTTCCTTTCCGTTTGAAACTGCCATTATTGTGATCCCGAGACCGGTGAGCATCCCAATGAGCACATTCCTGTTTTCCTC
>JBAXRT010000258.1:0-1976 GCA_037131065.1 bacterium
GGCTGCGAACTCAATACGAAACGGTTCCCCGGCGCAGTATACCGTATCGAGGATCCCAAGGTTGCGTGCCTGATCTTTTCGACGGGCAAGATTGTGATGACCGGCATGCGGAACAAGAAGGCGTTAACTGACGGTCTTGCGATCGTCATGAAGTCGGCAAAAGAGGCTGGTATCGCCACCCACAAAGTGCCTGAAGTTGCGATAACTAATATGGTCTGTTCATACAACATCGGCAGACACATCAATCTCAACCAGATAGTTGTCGCGCTCAACGTCGAGAATATCGAGTACGAACCCGAACAGTTCCCCGGGCTTGTATACCGGGTCAAAGATCCCAAGATCGTCGCTCTTATCTTCTCTTCAGGAAAGATCATTCTGACGGGTGGCAAGAACATTGAAGACATTAAGAAGGGTGTTGACGTCCTCGAACAGAAACTCGAAAGCATCCTGTAAAGGAGAAAATATTTTTTTTTGCGTTGTAAAAAAAACACAAACCCATTTTTCCACATCGATGAATAGTCGTATCAACATCCACGAAATAAAAAACAGGTCCTTCTTCGACACTTTTTGGGTTGCCCAAAACCATTTTTCAGACACCCCCGGAAAAAAGACCCCTCTAATTCGCGTTTTAACAGCGTTTCTCAGGTCTGATGGCACAAAGCAGGTGGAAAAACAAAACGCGATTTAAAGGGCTTATTTGACCCTCATTTTTTAAGCCCAATCCAGCCGCATTTTGGCAAACAGGGCGAGATTAAGGCACTTATTTCACCTCCAAAAACCGTACGGCTTTACGGGGTTTTCCGGAGTGGGACTGGATACCAAAAAGGGCAATCTGAGCCCGAATCAGGCTTGTTTTCACCCATGGTACATACCCCCTGATTCCAGGTATCTCAGAGGAGGGATAAATGAAGGGGAACGTCTCACACCCCGGCAATAATACCGACCACCTGCTGAGCTGTCACAAGATTCAGAACCCGGGCCATCACCACAAAAAGATCCGGAAAAATTCCTGTACAGAATAGTAAAACAGTTCTTCACCATGCTGGAGATTTCCAGTTCATAGGAATCACTACACAATTTTAAACAAACTTTTAAACGTCAAAAAAACCTATTATTTTGTGTAGACTACTATGTAGGGGCGTGTGTAATATGGCTACGAATCTTGCACTTGATGACAAACTCATAATCGACGCTCAATTAATCGGTGGCGCAAAAACGAAAAAAGCTGCAGTCACTGAAGCACTTGAAGAGTACATACAAAGAAGAAAGCAGATCCAGATTACCCGACTCTTTGGAAAAGTGGATTACGATCCAGACTACGACTATAAGAAAACCAGATCACGCGTATGAACGTTCTCGTAGATACCTCCATATGGTCCCTGGCGTTGAGAAGGTCTGGTACACTTACAGAGGAAGATCAATCCCTCGTTTGGGAACTCTCCGAACTGATAAACGAAGTGAGAGTAGTGATGATTGGACCTGTTCGACAAGAGTTGCTTTCTGGCATTTCATCTCAGGTACAATATTCCAATCTGAAAAAAAAGCTGCACTCCTTTGAAGATTTACCTTTGACCCGGGAATATTATGAAAGAGCCGCAGAGTTCTACAATATGTGTCGGAAAAACGGCGTTCAGGGTTCACAGATCGATTTTTTGATCTGCGCTACTGCGGCAGTTGCAAAGATGCAAATCTTTACATCGGATAAAGATTTCCTTCTCTACGCAAAGCATGTACCGATAACCCTGTACCAGCCTGCGAGGAAAACGTATCTATGAAGTAAGGGAGACCTCTGAAGTAATCACTGGTATACTTCATGTGAAATGGAATATGGATACCCATAGCTCCAGAGAGCGGATACCTGTTCATACTTTTTTTAAGTACGTTTACATCTCGCTTGCTGATTCTTCATTCAATGACATGAAAATGTAATTGGAGTATGCCAAATTTCCGGTTAATTACCGGGATAATCCCCCACA
>JBAXRT010000259.1:0-1974 GCA_037131065.1 bacterium
CCATCGAAGCGTCGGCCGGCCTTTTGCGGTACATTGTGGAGAAAGGCTCTGTCGCCATCGACGGCATCAGCCTGACCGTAGCCAGGGTCGATGAACGTTCTTTCGAGGTATCGGTCATTCCGCATACCCTGAAAATGACATCCCTGGAATCGAAAACCAAAGGAAGCCAGGTGAATATCGAGTGTGACATGATTGCAAAATATACCGAGAAACTGATTGGCGCCGGCAAAACAAGATCGAAGATCACAAGGGAGTTTCTTGAGGATAACGATTTTTTGTAACGACCATTTACGAATGACTAATGACTAATGATAAGTTTCCTATGACCAACTACCAATTCAATACAATCGAAGAAGCAATTGAAGATTTCCGAAAGGGAAAGATGATTGTAGTTGTGGATGATGAAGATCGCGAGAATGAAGGCGACCTGGTGATCCCGGCAGAAAAAGTGACCCCCCAGGTCATCAACTTCATGGCCAAGCACGGCGGAGGGCTGATCTGTTTGCCCATCATACGTGAGAGGCTGGAAGAGCTTAATATTGAGCGAATGGTTGTGAAGAATACGGATCCCAACAGAACGGCCTTTACTGTTTCCATCGATGCAGTTGAGTGTACAACCGGGATCTCAGCCCAGGAGAGGGCCATGACAGTGAAGAAGGCGATCGATCCAAAGTCGAAGGCGAAGGATTTCACACGGCCCGGACATATTTTTCCCATCGAGTACCGTGAAGGAGGTGTCCTTGTCCGGGCAGGTCACACTGAAGCTTCGGTCGACCTGGCGAAAATGGCAGGTATGTACCCGGCCGGTGTGATCTGTGAGATCATGAACGAGGATGGCACGATGGCCAGGATCCCGGAGCTGATGAAGTATGTGAAGAAACATCATCTCAGGATCATCACGATTGCAGCGTTGATCGACTATCGCCGGAAGACGGAGAAGTTGGTTGAACGCTCGGCCATTATCGAGCTGCCCACCCGTTATGGTGAGTTCACCGCCTACAGCTACGTGAGCAAGATCACCAATGAGAACCATCTGGCCCTTGTGAAGGGAGATGTTTCCGACGGACAACCCGTACTAGCAAGGGTCCATTCCGAATGCCTGACAGGCGATGTGTTCGGCTCGATGCGCTGCGATTGCGGCGATCAGCTCGACTTTGCCATGCGGCGGATCGCTAAGGAGGGCAGGGGTGTGCTGCTTTACATGCGCCAGGAGGGACGAGGGATCGGGTTTGAAAATAAGATGAAAGCCTACTCACTCCAGGACAAGGGCATGGATACCGTAGAAGCCAACAGGGCACTGGGTTTTGAGGCCGATCTCCGTGACTATGGAACCGGGGCAGAGATCCTGGCCGACCTTGGGATCAAAAAACTCCGCCTCCTTACCAACAACCCGAAAAAGATCTCCGGTATCGAGGGGTTCGGACTTGAGCTAGTGGAGAGGATCCCGATCCAGATCCAGCATAACACGCGGAACCTGAAATACCTGAAGACAAAAAAGGAGAAAATGGGACATATACTCACCTTTA
Source organism: bacterium (assembly GCA_037131065.1). Lineage (GTDB taxonomy): Bacteria > Bacteroidota > Bacteroidia > Bacteroidales > FEN-979 > JBAXRT01. Next base: position 1,527 of record JBAXRT010000259.1, read on the forward strand.
CCGATGATAAAGGCGGAGCCAGGAAATAATATTAAATCATTAAACTTGATCATATGAAGACAATTGAAGGAAAGCTTGATGCAAAGGGGCTGAAGTTCGGGATCGTGATCGCCCGCTTCAACGAGTTCATCAGCGGAAAACTGCTGGCAGGTTGCCTCGACGGACTGAAACGTCACGGAGCCGATGAAAAAAATATCGACCTGGTTTGGGCGCCGGGCTCGTTCGAGATCCCGCTGCTTGCTAAAAGGCTGGCTTCCGGGGGAAAGTATAATGCCGTGATCTGCCTGGGTGCAGTGATCAGGGGAGCAACTCCCCACTTCGATTACGTGGCTGCCGAGGTGTCGAAAGGCGTTGCCTCTGTTGCCCTGGAATCTGAGATCCCTGTGATCTTCGGTGTACTAACGACAGACAACATTGAGCAGGCGATTGAACGCGCCGGAACGAAAGG
>JBAXRT010000260.1:0-1909 GCA_037131065.1 bacterium
GAGCCTTATACCTCAGAAGAACCTCCTTGCTGCCCAAAGTATCCGGATCAATATTTGTCATAAGACAAAACGATTCATCTTTCTGACGCTGTAGTTCAGTTTTTCCTTCATTTTGGATGATTTCATCTGCACTGACTGCCCATACAACCTCAATCTTTTTTGGTTTAGGCTTTGCAGATGGCCTTCCAACCGGATTTTTTTCGTTGACCGATTCAACAGCAGAAAGACTTACCGAAAAGAAGGATTTCGAATGAGATTTAAGGAACGCTTCAATATCAGTGTTTGCATCCGGCTCACAGGCATACCCTCTATCTGTTAAAATTTTGAGATCGGACTCAAACTTCGCACGATCCTTTTCTATCTTCGATTGCAGACGACGCTCTGCATCACCGCTTTTGTAAATATGAATCCAGACAGGGAGGCTAAAGACCTGTTGTTTAAATGTCTGAACCCAGTATTCCGGTTCTTTTCCTTTCCCGGCAGGATGTTCGCAACAGATCCCAAGACGGTTCCATTCATCCGGTTTTTTATATGCCTTAATACGAATTTTTTCTGCAAGTTTTCCGGCAAAGTTTTCAGGAATGCGGGAGATCATCTTAACCGGTTTATCGTCGCGAGAGATGAGATCCAGGTTCTTCTTATTCAGCATTTTACTGTCCGCGATGTAGGTGTATCGACAAAATTCGTTTCCGTACACCTCCTGAAGTATTTTTATCATCATATAATTATACTTACAGTCTGCCGTGTTCCCGTCAAGGACGTGACTGACGCGGATAAGTCCGTCGCCATCAGTCACCATCCCTGTCATGATCTGCTTCAGATCGCTCCGCTTTTCCTTGCTATAGCCGTATGTTGGGTGAACAAGGGAAGAATCAGAAGCATATTCTGATGAATCGTAGTCTCCATAAAGGACGTGAGAGGTGGTGTCCGAGTGAAAAACATAGTCTGGCGGCAGACCAAATACAGTACGTACCGTTAGGGCTATTGTGCACAAAAAATTCTCGCATCCAGCTTCCCAAAGGCGATCCAGCATGGTTGCAAAGAAACCATCGGACAACTCTGCGGGTTCAACTGGTTCACCAACTAACGTTTCGAGGTCCATGCCGGCATAAACTTGATGCATCCGGCTCAGTGCTACCTTTTTATTCGCTGGGATGAATACCGCAATTACTAGAAGCTGTGCTAAAACTCCTGGACTATATTTCCACTGCGCAGGGTCCCATTTTACGTAACGATTGATACTCTCTTTGAAGTTGAGACGGTTGAGATATGTCGCGATCAAGATAAGTGAAAGAGGGGTTCTTTGTGCGGAATCCTCTGATCTTTTGACGGTTTGTTCGAATTCGTATCTCAAAGTTTTCATCTTCCGGGGAGATGACCGGCGTTTTCCTTTCTTTTTGCGTGCTTGAGGCTTTAGTTGTGTCATTATGCATATACCATATTAATATCTAATATTTAAATCTAAGTTTTCTTATGTATTGTTGTTGCATATTACGCCGAATTCGCCTGGAAAGAGGATATGCTGGTAGAAATTAATGCAGGTCTTGAGATGAGGGTCTGGAATAGGAAGTACATGCTCAATCGGATATCAATTACTCAGCTCTCGCAAGCAAATCTGCCAATCTCGTCATGCAAAAATCATTAGAATAAATATCTCTAACATACTTGAAAAAGCCAACTTTTAGCTTCCTGCAAGTATCGAGTATTGACAACATATTCTCCCAGGCCGCTTTGCCTAGATCGGATCTTGTTCCATAGCTGATCTTCCTTTTGAGCACACCTTCGCGAACAGCGATCTCTGACCCATTATTGTGAAGTGGAACCTCCGGAGATTCAAGAACTGTGAGTAGCTCTTTCCGATTTTCAAAAGTCGATGCTATCCGCTTATCCAATTCTATATATCCCGTGG
>JBAXRT010000261.1:0-1886 GCA_037131065.1 bacterium
TTGAGACCATTGATGCGATGGGATCGGGAAAGGTCAAAATCAGCGATGTGATGGATAACCTGCAGAAGAATTTTCCTCCTCCCACCCTTGGAGCGGATAAAATTGGTCCGAAATAAATTCAAAGTGCAAAATGCAAATTAATAGTAACCCACAGGAGATGAGAGATGTTCTAACCCGTGTCGTTTTAATTATTATAATGGCCTGGATTTCAGGAGGTGTTTACCTGCAGGGCCAGACGACCGCCGAGAGTTACCGGCAGGTACTGAACCTTTACGACGTGGCGGTGTACCAGTGGTACGACCTGTATGCCGAAGGGGTCATGACGAAGGCGCCGCAGGCCGGGAAACTGCTGGATTCAGCCCGGGTATTGATGGACAGGAAGATGGATGATGAAGCCGGGAAACTGATCCGCAAGGCCGATGGGCTTCTGAAACATCGCGATAAAAGTGTTCTGCAGCATTATCTGCCGCAACCGGCGAACAAGAGGACAGCAGCACGGGCACCCTCCGGTGCAACCGTCGCTGACTATGGTGTTATGAAACGCTTTGGTGTCGGCCTCTGGGACATCGCGGGGAGTTTCATGGGAACGGGCGACGACGGCAACTTTTACCTGGTCATGCCACTGATCTATTTTAAGAATACCTCCTCCGTGATCCCTCCTGTGCTTTGCGAGATCATCTCATCCGAAGACCCATCGAAAAAACACCTGATCGCTGTAAAGACAAAGCCGAAGGTTATTCTGTCAGAAGATTCCCTTCGGATCGAAGCCGTGGACGGGGATACACGGATTGTTTACACGGTCAGGAATTCGGGAAGCGGAAAAGTAGTGACCTGTTCGGGAAATGCGCCCGGGATCAGTTTCAGCTATACCCTCACGCCCGAGTTTACTTACTGGTTCAACCGGAATGAAAATTATTCAGTCCCTTATCCCGGAACGCTGGTGGCCGGATTCGAAGAACCGGGAGCCGCTTCAGGGACCTTAACCTGGAACGGTAAGACAGTGAAGATCGGAAATGCAGCCGGGGTCTCTGAATGTTTTTACAACGGTTCCCAGCCCGGGCATCAGCTTACCGAATTCCGAAATGTCATTGAAACCTTCGGAAATGAATGGTACATCCCGTTCCATTCGCCCGATGTGAGCGGGATATTCCTGGTTTACGGGGAGTTCAGGGATGCCGCTCTATGGATCCGGGGAAAGCAGGTTGTTCCTGAAAGGTTCACCATCACCCCCCTTATTGCCAACAAGTCGGTGCGCATTGAGGCAGGAACTTCTGATGGCGTGCTGGTACTTGACCTGAACTGTTCGATTTGGGATAAACAATTTGCAGAATATTCCGGAACCCTTACCGGTTCTCTCAACGGGAAACCCATTTCAAAAGGCAATTTCCTGCTGGAACACACCCTGATGAGTGAAAATCCATGATGAAAACAAAAAACAACCTTAAAAACAGAACAAAATGAAAAAAACATCGATCATCCTTGGAATGTGCATGATCGCCCTGCTGATGGCCCGGTGCACCCAGAAACCCACAGAAAACAAAGCTGAAACCAGAGATCCAAATGTTACCAAAACCCTTTCCGCCGTGGCCATGGAGAGTTATGAGACCGGATTGAATAAATACAAGGTGGCGTTTTATTACTGGTACGACCATCTTATGGACGGAGAAATCCCACCGGCAAATGTGGCTGAAGCCGGCAAAAAACTTGATCTTGCCCTTGCGGAAATCAACACCAACTCTTTTGATAAGGCTTATGCCCTGCTGAACCAGGCCGATTCCCTGCTCGACGTGCATGTTAAAAGCGATACACTTTTCCCCTACGAGACCGACAAGCCCATGGAAAAACAGGATGCTTCGATGGTTTACAAAGCAAAGGCGAAGGATTAC
>JBAXRT010000262.1:0-1876 GCA_037131065.1 bacterium
TGTAGGGAAGCGATCGACCTCGAATTTGTGCAGCAACAGCAAGGAGATCCCGAACGTGCCCGCAACGAGGCACTACACAGCTTAGGACAACGGGCTCGTGCAGCCGTGGGAGGGGAGGGCCGCACTATTATGCAGGGAGTTCCTGTCACTATGTAGGGACCTTTTCTTGTTATGTTGGGGGCTCTCTTTCCAAAAAAGCAGTTCCGGCTCATTCCAGTTTTTGCCGTTGTCTCCATCCCGCAAGGAGAGCTTTGCATTCATCCTTCGGTGGATATCTTGGCTTCTTCAGGATCACATTGTACGCAGCGATCGCTTCGGTATAGGTGATGAGCTTCTCGTTCGCCAGAAAATCGATCAGCCAGCAGGTCCCACGACATTCAACGCTGTTATCCACTGCAGCGTTCCGCAGGGCTTCATCGCCGGTGATAAGAATGGTATTTTTCGATCGCGCAAGTACCAGAACGGAAAGATCGTAATACGATGTTTTGGGATATCTTCCCATCATCACAGAGATTTCGCCGTCCTCTTCTGAGGTGAGAGATTCAAAAAGCAGACCCAAACCTGCCAATACGCGAAACGGGGGATTAAGAAATTCATCAGTTAATGAATCGGTCACTGAAAATTTGCAGGGCAATTGGAATACTTTGGAAAGCAGTTTTGCACAATGCAGGTCGATTATCGTATTTGTATCAAGTACATAATATTGCGGAGCACTCAATATCTGATTCCCCATCTAGTGAACAGAAGGTACTGAGGCTCTGGTTTAATAACTCAGCAGCCTTCGATGTGGAAATGATTCCTTCTGCATGAGCCCGCAATACCATGGCTTCCATGAGGGCCGGTTTCTCTCCCTTCGCAGTAGTATCGCCAGGCTCTTCCCGGTTCCAGTGCTTCGCGATAAAGAACTTCCGGATTCCGAGATAATCATCCGGCGTGATTATGCCAAGGTCCATGGCGCGGAATAACCATGCTCCCATTGAAAAACCATATTTCTCTTTAAGGATGAGAAGCTCCCTGATGGAAACCTTATGCCGGGTCTCATCCAGTTCAAAGAGGACCTTTTCCCGGGGAACGAGGAACGCACCGGCAAACCGGTGCATCGCCTTCTCTTCCTTGATCTCGCCTTCCACTTCTAAAAGGCAGTGCCCGAGTTCATGGGCAAGGGAGAACCGCTGCCGTGCACGCGGAAGATTTTCCCTCACCACGATAACCCTGTGGCCGGCATATTCTGTAAACAATGCGTCGAACTGCGTAATTCCGCTGATGATCCCGATCCTGATGCCTTTGTCTTCCAGCAGGTATGTCAGGTTTTCAATCGGGTCGGTCCCAAGGTCCCATGCAGCCCGGAGATCCCGTGCCGCCTCCTCCGCCTCTTCAAACGAAGAGACGGTCCTGGGGAATCCTTCCGGCATCTCAAAGACCCGTGGCCGTCCGGTCAGGGTCTCGATGTGGAGGTACCGCTCCAGCCATTCCTTTGTTTCGGCGTTGATCTGCTTCTCGTCCCGTTTTAACATCTTCCTGGTCCGGAATGCCATATGGTTCAGCTGGATCTGCTGGTTCTCCGGCCTGAGCAGGGATGCGATGGGGATTTGTAATATTTTGCTTAACTTGATCAGGGATTGTGAGTCCGGGACCAGCTTGTTTTTTTCATATTTGTCAACAGTCGTATGCGAAACACCGATCTGTTCCGCAAGGCCCCTCAGGGTTATCCTGAGAATCTGTCTCCGCAGCTTAATGCTCTCTCCCAGGCTCATTCCTTCACCAAAAACGGTTAGTTTACAAATCGACTAACTATGTTACTCTTTGTAACCTAATATTTATAATCATATCATTTGTACCAGAGTTGCGATGTATCCAGACCCGTGCAGCAACAGCA
>JBAXRT010000263.1:0-1866 GCA_037131065.1 bacterium
TTCCCGAACAAAAGGTGACCGAAACCTTACGCATGTCGACCCGTATCCTTTCTATGGACGCGCCCATTGACCAGGATGAAGAGACAAAGCTGCTGGATGTCTTCGTGGCAGAAGATACACCCGAGACCGATGAACCGCTGATCAGGGAATCCCTTGGGCAGGAGATCCAGCGATCGCTGTCGACCTTAACGGAAAAAGAGCGGGAAATTATCAACCTGTTCTATGGTATCGGTGTTCCTCACAGTTATACGCTGGAAGAGATCGGTTCCAGGTTTGACCTGACCCGTGAAAGGGTCAGACAGATCAAGGAAAAGGCCATCCGGCGGCTGAAACACTCTTCCAGAAGCAAATTGCTGAAGACTTACCTGGGATAAACGGTTCTGACCACCGCTTTATGAGAATTTTAGTCGCTTATTATTCCCTGACCGGGAATACCCTCAAAGTCGCGGAAGCCATCTTTGACGAGATTCCGGAGCCAAAAGAGATCAAACCACTCGATGAAATACAAAGTCTGGAGGGGTTCGACCTGACGTTCGTAGGATTTCCTATCCTCCAATTTGGACCACCGCCTCCGATCAGGGCTTTTCTTGAAAACCAGGGTCAGAGCAGGAATATTGCACTCTTTGTCACCCATGCCTCCTGGCGATCGCCGGAGCTTAGCCCCATGCTTGACAGTTGGTTGAGGAAGTGTAAAGCTGCGGCTTCCGGTGTCACCCTTCTTGGTTTCTTCGATTGCCAGGGTGAGTTGTCCGAGGCTTCGGCCGAACTCTTAATAAATTCAGAGATCCCTCAGATCCGCTATTTCGGAAGCCTGCGTCACATGACAATCGGTCATCCTGATATTACCGACCTGGAAAATGCCCGGCAATTTGCAAGGGATATCATTTCTGATAAGTGATCATGATCGTTTTTTTAACATCCGGGTGAAGACTCTGTGCAACCGGACAATGCGTTGTCGTGTATTCGATCAGCCGTCGTTGCTGATCGGTATAACTGTCGTGCGGAAAAATCAGTTCAACAACGATCTCCCCGATCCGACGCGGATTTTCGGTCATGATCTTCGTGATGGTCAGCTGCGTGCCGTCGATGTCGAATCCCTGATCACGGGCTGAAATGCCGAGAATAGTGATCATGCAGCTTCCCAGTGCCGTAGCCACCAGATCAGTCGGGGAAAAATATTCACCCCTTCCCTGATTATCGACAGGGGCATCAGTTATGATTTTATTGCCTGAACGCAGATGTGTCGCCTCCGTCCGCAAATTTCCTTTATAAATAATCTCAGAAGTCGCCATAAAAAAAAGTGATGAAGTGATGAAGTGATGAAGTGATGAAGTGATGAAGTGAAAAATTATCCATTATCAATTGTCATTTGTATCCGATGGCCGCATATCCCACCCAGTGACGCAGGTTTGCAATGGCAGTCGTTCCCATCTTCAGGTCACTTACAGGGATCGGTGGCTGACCGATTGACGTATTATATCCGATGAGGATTCCTTCAGGCGGTCCAAGGCGAAGGTTTTGCTGGATGTAAAAACCGGTCAGCAATCCCAAAGGGACAGCATAACGTCCGCACCAGGTCCATTTATAAATACGGTAATTGGTATCCTGAACAGTGTATCCGGTAAAGCGACGGATCTTGTCTTTGCTGTTCAACCCGGTCAGACAGTTCCCGATGATCTCATACTCATGCGCCAGGGCTTTCTTATAACCTGCACTGTCCGTGCCATAAGGGGCATAATTCTGGCCTCCCCAGTCTTCATCGCCATAATGAACGGCATCATTGGAAATAACGATAGCGATATCTTTCCTCCACGACAGCGTGCCTTCTTCCATCACTTTCTGGATCGCACGGGCAAGATTGAAGGC
>JBAXRT010000264.1:0-1816 GCA_037131065.1 bacterium
GGCAAATGGCCTGGATTCCGTCGGATGGCAATCCCTCCCTGGTCGTGAAAGCTGAAAAATTTTTCCCGTCAAACCGGATAACACCAGCCCCGTCGGTTGCAAAATAGAGGTTCCCCAAGTGGTCCTCACAGATCCCAAGAATGCTTTTGTCTTTGAAAACCTCCCTGCCTCCGGTTGGTTTAAAATGGCCATCCCCGTACGACACAACCAATCCGTTATAAAGTCCGCAATAGAGAATGGAATCGTGTGTGACAAAGAGGGAATAGCAATCGTCTTCGGTAAGCGTCTTTTCCGAATGACGGTTGAAGAGCGTGGCGTTCGACCCGTCGAACCTGGTGATCCCGTGTTCATTCCCCAGCCAGAGGTACCCATCTGGAGTCCGCACCATGGCCTGGATGTTTTCAGGTATCCCGGCTTTCTGACCCCATTGCCTGATGTTATACCCGTGAAAAAGAGGGTTACTGACCACACCTGCCGAACAGAGGGAGTAAAATGAGAGGACAAAGACCAGTATTAGGTTGGATTGTTGAAGTTTTTGCATGATTATTTAACAATTTCCTATCAAATGTATAATATTTTCTAAATTCGTAATATATTTAACTCCCTGAAAGAGGTCATCTTTTTATAATTAACACCTAAAAAACCAAAAATCACAATTATGGCTACAATCGGAAACATTACAGTTCATTATGTAGTAAATAATCTTGAGAAGACCATTATCTATCCTGGGCAGAACCTTGCAGCTGTCAGGCCCATCGACCTCATTTTACAATTTGGAGGGACCTCAAGGGCCGGCAAGGGAAGAATTTGGAAAATGAGAAAAGCCAACCGTCCGGGTCAGGTCTTTGATCTTGCGCTTGACCAATGGGACACCTTCAGCTCGCCTGTGAACAATATCACTACGGATGCTGACGTCTGGGCAGAGCTGTTTTGATCGTTCGTGAAAAATCTTTGACACCTGGTTAGTTCGGTTAATATCTCTCCGAAGGGCGATTGACCCTTTGCCTGAAATTGCTAATTTTACACTCCGTTAACCTTATCCCTTAATTTCCTTGCTATGAAACTGACCAGGATCATTTTTGCTCTGTTATGGATGGTTTGCCTGTCAACGCCTGCCCTGGCTCAGCCAGAAAGTAAAACCAGCCACGACGACCGTATGCAGTGGTGGCGTGAGGCCCGTTTCGGGATGTTCATCCACTGGGGGCTTTATGCCGTTCCTGCCGGAGAGTGGAACGGGAAGACAGGATATGGAGAATGGATCAGGACTTCCGCCCAGATACCACTGGAAACGTACGACAAGTTCGTTCCGCAGTTCAACCCCATGGAGTTCAATACCTCAGAATGGGTCCGTATGGCCAAAGAGGCCGGGATGAAATACATTGTCATCACCTCTAAGCACCACGACGGTTTCTGCATGTTCGATACAAAGCAGACCGGATTCAACATCATGTCGACACCATTCGGAAGAGACCCGATGAAGGAACTCGCGGATGCATGCAGGAAAGAGGGGATCCGGCTCTGCTTCTATTACTCAATTATGGACTGGCATCACCCCGATTATCTTCCGAGACGGGAATGGGAAAAGGACCGTTCCGTGGAAGGGGCAAGCTATGACCGGTATGCTGATTACATGAAAGCGGAGTTGAAGGAGTTACTTACTAATTATGGCGATATCGGCGTCCTCTGGTTCGACGGGGAGTGGGAGAATACATGGAATGAAACAAGAGAGGAGGACATCCACATCTATGTCAGGGGGCTTCAGCCAAAGATCCTTGTCAATAACAGGGTAGCGGCAGGAAGGCTCGATATGGAGGGA
>JBAXRT010000265.1:0-1812 GCA_037131065.1 bacterium
CATCAGTTTCATCCTTATCCAGGGGATAAAACGACCCTTAATGGAAATGCTGCGTTTTTCTGAACAATATGGCCATGGAGACCTCGATGCCCGGGTAAATTTCAATTCGGGAAATGAATTCGGAAAGCTTGCCGCTTCATTCAACAATCTTGCAGAATCCAATAAACTTGAGATCCGGAGCAGGGAGAAGGCCAACCGGATCGCCGGAGTGATGCTGGTTGAAGAGGAGGTTCATTCGTTCTGCCATGAGCTGCTGAAAGCCCTTCTGGAAAACACAAACTCCCAGGTCGGGGCTCTTTATCTGCTAAACGACGAGAAGTCGCATTTTGACCTCTTTGAATCGATCGGAATGGGCCCTGCCGGAAAGTCCTCTTTCTCGGCAACCTCCTATGAAGGCGAATTTGGCATGGCGCTTTCCACGCGTAAAAGCCAGGTAATACGGAAGATCCCGGAGAATACCCCCTTCCTTTTTTCCACAACTTCCGGTGATTTCAAACCCAGGGAGATCATCACCATCCCCATCCTTTCGGGGAAAGAGGTCGTTGCCGTTATCTCGCTTTCAAGCCTTACCGAGTATTCCCTGTCTTCAATCCGCCTCGTAACCGATATTCATGATACCCTGATCGCCAGGATGAACGGAGTGCTGGCCCACCAGAAGATCCTGGAGTTTTCAGATAAACTGGAATTGCAAAACCGCGAACTCGATGAAAGAGCCAAGGAGCTCGCCATCCAGGGGAATGAGCTGACCGAACAAAATATTGAACTCGAAATGCAGAAGAAAGAGCTCGATGACGCCAACCGGCTGAAAAGCACCTTCCTCTCCAACATGAGCCACGAACTGAGAACCCCCCTGAACTCCGTCATCGCCCTTTCCGGCGTCCTTACCCGGCGACTTGAAAAAATTATCCCCGAAGAGGAGTCCAGCTATCTCGAGATCATTGAAAGAAACGGAAAGAACCTGCTTACCCTGATCAATGATATCCTCGACCTTTCACGGATCGAGTCGGGCCACGAAGAGATCTCTGCCGCTCCGCTATCGGTATTTGAGCTGGTCGAAGATCTCGTGGCCATGCTGGAACCCCAGGCCAGGGAAAAGAACCTCTCGTTGTTGAATAATATAAGCCGCGACCTGCCCTCCATCTCAAGCGACTACGTAAAATGCCGTCACATCCTTCAAAATCTGATTGGCAATGCAGTCAAATTTACCGATAAGGGGAGGGTTGAAATTTCGGCGAAGCGCTCCGAAAACAAGATCCACATCCTCGTTACCGATACCGGGATCGGAATCTCCGAGGAAGATCAGCCCTTTATTTTTGATGAGTTCCGCCAGGCCGATGAAGGCTCCGCGAGGAGGTTCGGCGGAACGGGACTTGGGTTATCCATTGCCCGGAAGTATGCGACCCTGCTCCAGGGTGAAATTACCATAAAAAGCGAACACGGGAAAGGATCGACCTTTACCCTGATCCTGCCGGTAAGCCTGGATGGTGAAGGATTGCTGAGGCCGGAAGGAGCGGATGAATGGCGGACAGGCGGAGAGGAGGACAGGCGGAGAGGAGGCCAAGCGGACAGGAGGTCAAGCGGACAGGTTGACAGGATGGCTGAGGGGCTGGGGAAGACGATTTTGCTCGTGGAAGACAGTGAACCTGCCATCATACAAATGAAAGAGATCCTTGCCGAACAGGGATACCATATTCAGATTGCCCGGAACGGGAAAGAGGCATTGGACCAGATCGCCCTGGCCATCCCCGATGGCATGATCCTCGACCTGATGATGCCAGAAGTGGATGGGTTCCAGGTCCTGAAATCGATACG
>JBAXRT010000266.1:0-1777 GCA_037131065.1 bacterium
AGCGGCCGGGTTCGAAACATAGTCGTGGTCATGTGTATAAAGAATGCAGGCAGGTCCCACCGCAACCATGTTACCGATGATCACATCGTCGCTGGTGTCGATGATGGTGCCATCTCCGATATTGGATCCCTCTCCCATCACAAATCTCCCGTCAAACCCGGGCTCCCTGGGGAAAATGTTGCAATAACCTGAGACTGAACTTCCGTTGGCCATTTCAACCCCTTTCCCGTTGCGGAGGATGGCATGGGTCAGGACGGAGCATTTTTCACCGAGGCGGATGGTGGTATCCTTCCCGGCATGGATATTGGCCTCCGGATGAATACGCGATCCCTTTCCGATGATCACATGGCTCCCTGACGAAAGCCCGATGGTAACCCGCTTCATCAGCTCCGCACCGTCGCCGATGGTAAGCTTGCCTTTTCCTTCTATGATGACCGGGAAGGTGATCCTGATCCCTTTTCCCAGGTTCGATTCAGCAAGCCGGATATTCCAGTAGATGAACCTTGCAAAGGAGGTTGCAAGGTCTTTCAGGAAGAGCAGCTTGATCCGGATAATATTTCCAAGGGTTCTCATGGGTTAAAATTTTGGTTCCTTCCTGGCCATTTTCATCAGCTGAAGATAAGAAAAGGGGGTCTGCTTTTTCAGCTCCTTCATGATTGTCAGTGAATGGTTCCTGCCAACACCCAGGATATACCGGGCCTGGTTCCAGTGTACCTTCTGCAATGCTTTTCTTTTATCCTCCTGTGAAAGCGGGCACTCCGGCCGGTTGAGCATCTCTTCGGCGCAAAGCAGGTACCTGAACGGGATAGTATGGTCGGTGCGGTTGTTCTGCATCTCCTGCTCCTCGTGTTCACGGTACCATACAACCCCTTGCGCCATCAATACTACCGGGAAGCGGGAGGCCATGATGTGCCACATCTCGAAATCACCCAGGTAGCGCCGGCCGGTGAATCCGCCGACGGCCTCGAAGGCATCCTTGCGGATGATCGCCGACAAAGGGGCCTTGTGAAAGAGCTGCTCTTTGAAATAATGACGTTTGTAAGCCTCCTCCGGGTTCAGCATGAAGGGGAAGATCCTGAACTTGTCCTGCGGAAGGGAACCCAGGCCGAAACCGGCCTCCGGGAACCGCTCCATCCCGCTCACCAGCACCTCAAGACCGGTGGGATAGATCATGTCGTCGGCATCCACATACTTGAGATATTTGCCCTTTGCAAGTCCCGCAGCATGGTTACGGTTCGGATAATCGCCCAGGTTCTTTTCATTCAGGACTACCTTAACCCGCTGGTCTTTCTCTGCAAAACCCCTGGCAATCTCCAGGCTCCGGTCCTTCGACTGGTCATCCGCGATGATCAGTTCAAAATGGGTGTAGGTCGACGCCAGGACACTCTCCACGGCCTGGGCCAGGTATTTTTCCCGGTTATAGGTGGTCATCAGCACACTGACCAGCGGTTTCTCGGATGAGGTCATTTCAGCTCTTTTTGGTTTTTGCCTGGACTCCCTGTGGCGGGTACCCGACGAAATATTTTTGCGACGATTCGATCCCCTTCATCCCGCCAAATCCTGCAGCCACCATAAAGATCAGGCCCGCGGACCAGGAGGCGGAGACCAGTTTCAGGTTATAGATGATCCATCGGGCTTTCTCACTAGGTGATAATCTCTTTTTGACCATCCTCACCACGATCTTCGGTACCGAGGTCAGAGGATTCTCAGGAAATTTAATGTATCCGTAAAACTTGTAATTCTGATAAAGGATGATGTAGGTCCGTTTAAAGTAGAA
>JBAXRT010000267.1:0-1774 GCA_037131065.1 bacterium
CAACATCGACCCTGATCTTGTTCTGGACTACCCCTTCCGCGAGATTCCCGTAAACCCACTCCCGGTCTGCACCGTGCATGGGCAGCACGGATTTGATATTCAGCTTATCAACCGCAGTGAAAATGCCCTTCTGAAAAGCCTCGGGATTTGAAGAACCACAACCATACATGTTAAGGAAAAAGGAAATATCAGGATGGATATCCTTTTCAGCCAGAAAATCGATCTCAGGAAAAAAGGGATTGTCCTTCATCTCCAGAGTACTGTTCGAGTGGTCGCCGGCATGAAAAATTGTCAGCCCATCGATCTCGACTGCGAAACCGACACCGGCATCGTTTGATTGGATGGTTGTGACATTGAGCGGTCCAATCTTCCTTTGGGTACGGGGAGGAAGGGTGATAATTCCTTCCCCGGCCTGGGTATCAAAACCAAAAATATAGGTTATCCCCGGGATATCGCTCTTCCAATCGAGAATCTGACGATCGAAATGGTCTCCGTGGTCATGGCTGACGAAAACATAGGTAGGGATATCCTTAATCTCTTTGGGCTGGATATGTCCGTTGGCCAGGAGTTTTTCGTCCGGCGGGGTATCATTGTCCCAATAATCGAAAACCAGAAGTGCAGACTTTGTTTTTAAAGCCCATCCTGAATGCCTCAGGTACCATACGTATGCCTCGTCCTTTGCCAGTGTCTTGTTTATGTATGTGATATCATCAAGGTTCGTTTCCCATGAAATATTCCCGACTCCGGCCTTACTAAGTATGCCGGCAGTTGTTTTGTTGCCATACTTAAGTGCGTAGGTGAGAGCCGTGTAGCCATTTTTATCCTTTGCGTTTTTGGGAATCCCGGCTGCCAAAAGTTTACTGACTATGGAGGAATTACCCCGAAGCGCTGCTTCATGTAACATGGATTTTCCCGTTCGCCCATCAACAACGCTGAGGTCCGCCTTTTTGGCAATAAAGAGATCAATCAGATCGGCCGACCCTTTTTTTACGGCAATTTGCATAGGGACTATTCCTTCGGAGTTGGCCGGGTTAATGTCGGCTCCACGCATGATGAGAGCCCTGGCTGCCTCCATGTTCCCAAAATCAACAGCCATCATCAGCGGCGTGCGCCCGTTATTATCCTTTGCATCGATCTCGAAACCCCGGTCCAGCAAGTAATGCAGAACTTCCGCCCCTCGGGAAACGGTAGCGCGGTGAAGAAGAGGCATCCGGGACGACGGGACCTGAAGACCAGCGCCTTTCGAAACAAGCAGGTTCATGATTTCGACCGAATTCGTGCTTGCGGCATTTTCGATTGGAGTCATGTTGTAAGTATTTTGTTGCATGGGATCGAAACCGTTTTCGAGAAGGATTTGCACGAGCTCCGGATTCCTTGCTGTAATTGCACGGAACAACATGTTGTCGCCTTGTTCATTTTTGATGCTGAGGTCGGCACCTAATGCTATGAGTTTCCTCAGCATGGCCGGCCTCTGGCCGGATACGGTGAACCAAACGGGAGCCAGTCCCCTTTGGTCCCGGGAGTTGAGATCCGCTCCTTTTTGGAGGAGGTAATCGAAAACTGACACATTTCCGAAGTAAGCCGCATAGTGAAGGGGTGTCATACCCGCATTCAGATCAACCTTCATTTGTTGGGGATCTTCCTCAAGAACCTTAAGTATCTCCGTGGTGTTTCCGTTTTCGAAGAGATTGAGGAGCTCCCCAACAGCGTTTGAAACCTGCTGTCCGCTCACCGTGGTTGCGAGGGCCAGAAAAGATACGATAAAAATGCTGCC
>JBAXRT010000268.1:0-1715 GCA_037131065.1 bacterium
AGATCACAAGCAATTCAATCCAGGACTTTTCTACCATCGTCGTTGAATTCAATCCAGGGATCCCTGTTGCAGAAGCCAAGCAACGTGTGAGGGATGCTGTTGATAAAGCAAAGGCCAACCTGCCGAACAATCTGCCAAAAGATCCTGATATCAAGGAATTCGATATTTCAGAGATCCCCATCATGAATATTAATCTCGCCGGAGATTATGATTTACAGCGACTTAAGAAATATGCCGATGATGCAAAGGATAAGATTGAAACCCTGAAGGAGATAACCCGGGTGGATATCGTCGGGGCACTGGAACGCGAAATCCAGATCGATGTGGACATGTACAAGATGCAGGCCGCCAGCGTATCATTCAGGGATATTGAGAATGCGATCGCTGCAGAGAACGTCACGATATCTGCAGGAACCATTACCTCTTTCGGAACAAAATACACGATACGTATTACCGGACAGTTCAGATCACCGGCCGAGATCAGGGATATTATGCTGAAGTCGGCAAGTGGGGCGGTGGTGTATATTAAAGATGTAGCAGAGGTAAAGGATTCGTACAAGGACCAGGAAAGTTTTGCACGACTTGACGGCAAGAACGTTATTACATTGAACGTCATTAAAAAAAGCGGTGAGAACCTGATCAATGCCTCCGATAAGATCAAATTAATCATGGATGAGCTCAAACTCACCATCTATCCTCCTGATCTTTCGGTTACCATTACCGGCGACCAGTCGCGCTTCACCCGAAGCACCCTGGAAGAACTGAACAATACAATCATCATTGGGTTTATCCTTGTCACCGTGGTACTGATGTTTTTCATGGGGCTGAACAACGCATTCTTTGTTGCCCTCTCTGTTCCACTTTCCATGGCAGTAGCCTACCTGATCATGCCAAGCCTGGGATTTACCATGAACATGATCGTAATGTTTGGGTTTATTTTTGCCCTCGGGATCATTGTGGACGATGCCATTGTGGTTATTGAGAACACCCACAGGATTCACCACGAGGAAAAGGATATTGTCAAGGCGGCCAAATATGCCGCCGGGGAGGTCTTCCTGCCGATCCTCTCCGGAACCCTCACCACTCTTGCACCGTTTTTTCCGCTTGCATTCTGGCCGGGCACCGTCGGGAAATTCATGTACTATATGCCTGTAACCCTCATCCTGACCCTGTTTGCTTCACTCTTTGTGGCATATATCATTAACCCCGTCTTTGCAGTGACCTTCATGAAACATGAATATGATGTCAAGGAACACCGCGCTGATAAAAAAAGACTCCTGATCGTTAGCGGGATCTTTGCTGGTCTTGCCGTCATCTCTTACATCGCTGGTGGATTTGTGATAGGAAATATCTTCATGTTCTGCCTTATCCTCAATGCCCTTTACCGGCTTATTCTGAAAGATGCCATAGCCAAATTCCAGACTATCGTATGGCCATGGGCAATGAAAATGTATGAAAAAACCCTTGTCTTTTTCCTCAGGGGAAAAAATCCCTGGTACCTTTTTGCTCTTGTGGTGATCATGTTCTTTCTTTCCATCTTCTTCACTGTTGTTTCTAAACCGAAGGTTCTTTTCTTCCCGGATAACATGCCCAGCTCGGTGATGGTCTACATTAAAATGCCGGAAGGAACTGACCAGCTGGTCACCGATTCAGTTACTTCACTTGTTGAAAAAAGAGTTTACAGTGTCCTTGGTGAGAAAAATCCTATTGTTGAG
>JBAXRT010000269.1:0-1708 GCA_037131065.1 bacterium
ATGCCACCGGAGGAATGGGAACTGGGTGATTCGTTTATCGCCGACTTCGCCCGCCACGGAGAAGTGCTCTATGCAGCATAAAAGGAATAATAATGGAAATCCAAACCGATGTATCGACCAGGATCATCCTCGCATCTTTCGCAGAGCCTTGTGGTTATAATCATCGGTGAAATCAATTTTTCCGGCCAGCTCCGTCAGGTCCTTTCGTTTTTCGAAAGAGATCAAGGCCCGCAGCGCTTCATGGATCAGATCCTTCTTGGTTCGGGCGTCGCTCACCGCAAAGGCTTCCCTCAGCAGTTTTTCGTCTATAACCATCCTGCACAATCTGGCAAATCCTGTCCAAGCGGGGGATGGATTCGTTTATCGTTCTATTGACACGGTGAGTGGATGTGGCTACACTTAATGGGAAGTGGTTACTACCATGGAGGAACGATCATGATAACCGCAGGCATTAAAGAACTGAAAAATCAATTGAGCCGCTACATCGGCTACGTGAAAAGAGGCGACGATGTGCTGATCACCGAAAGGGGCAAGGTCATTGCGCGAGTCGTCAAAGAGGACTCTCCGCGCACTCTGCTGAGGCAAGCACTGCAGCCTCTATTGCTGAAAGGGCAAATCACCATGCCCCTTCAGGAGATCGACCATGATGTACCCGAACCTTTATCGCTGCCGGGAAAATCGATGTCAAAGATCATTCTTGAGGATCGTCGATGATTCTTTATTTGGATACCAGCGCCTTGGTGAAAAAATATGTGAAAGAGCCCGGCTCTTCGAAAGTCGTTTCGGCCTGGAAAAAGGCGCTGGGCATCGCGACCTCTGCGGTCACCTATGCCGAGTTACTGGCGGCCTTTTACCGCAAATCCAGGGAGGAACGCATTGATCCATCCGTGATGGAGGATCTGGTGGCGGCGTTCCTAAAAGACTGGAAAAGTCTTATCATTGTCGAGGTCAACGAAAAGCTGAACGAACTCCTTCCGCCGCTCATCGGCCGCCATGCTTTGAGAGGCTTCGATGCCATCCACCTGGCCTCCGCGTTGATCCTAAGCTCAGCGGTAACGGATTCTTTTTTGTTTGCCTGCTACGATGAAAGGCTTCTGGCGGCGGCCAGGGCCGAAGCCTTGGAGACACTGCCGTAATCCGCAAAAAGAAGCCGGGCGGTGGGGAAACAGTTTAGAGGTTCTATACGACAACTCCGGCGAAAGGCCTGGGGATGGGGTCACCCATTAAAAGGCACCTGTCAAGAGAAAAAAGTAGTCCGCAAGCAAGAAGAAGCGTTTTTTTTGAGGAGAAGATGCGGCTGCGAGAATGGGCTCTTCTATAGCTCGTCGGAGCAGCCGCCACCTTATAGACTCTTTTGCTCCCGGTCCAATTTACTCCCAACGCTTCACGGAAGTCTCCGTTTTTCCCTTACCGAAAGATAATCTCTATCGGGTCATCCACTTCTTTCCCATTGCCGTAGTTTCTTTAGGTTTATCGGTGTCCGTCTTGATGGCACCAGTCAGGTCTATGATGTTGCGGACCGTGCGGCATTGCTTCTGTCATAGCAGCGATTGTGTTACAATAAAGTAGATAGATTTACTGGAGGGTTACAGGATGAGAGGTACGCCATTAAGCAAATTGATCGAGGAATTCGGACGCCTTCCTCTGGATGAGCAAGAGTACGCCGCAGATGTATTGAGAAAACAGGTCGTCGAGGGGAAGCGGGAGG
>JBAXRT010000270.1:0-1700 GCA_037131065.1 bacterium
AGTGCATTGATTTTTTGTGCGCAAAATTGGCTTAAAAAGTTTCAGTTGGGGTGAAAAACATACGGGACGACAGTATTACAGCGATTAAAGGCATGTTCAGGGCGAGTTTCAACCGCAGGATAATTTAAACGACTGCGGGTTTGACTTTCAGGCTGGCTGAAGCATGGCGATTGTCTCCCTTGCCCTTAAGATTATTTCTGATGAGAAACTATTCGACAATCTTACTATTAACTTCCGGGCATGCTCTATTATTCGGGCAGGTATGTTTATCAGAGAAAATCTTATCGCCTTCATCCTTTTGGTCTTATAGGACTTGTCCAGAACTAAAGATTTCAATATCGAGTTGAGGTTTAGGGAAAGTATCATTATCCACCACCAGGCAGCATTGGCCCCGAATCTATCCGAAGGCATCCGGCCTCCGGCAAAGTCGGTCTTCATGATTGAGTGCGCCTCCTCGCTCTTGCCGCAGCGCTTGCGCTGCCAGCGAATAAGTTCTCCGCCTTCCATGCCCATGTTAGTGACCATGCCGAATACCTTGTATCTTTCGCCCATATCCATAACAGGATTTTCTTCTAAACCAGGAAGAGGCATCTGGTCATATAACACCTCCCTTATGGCTATGTAACGATAGGGCTCATCCTTTCTACTGAAACCGGCTTTGTTGGGTATGAAACAGACTTCAGCCCATTCCTGGTTTGACGGATAAAGCTTTCCCTCGAATTCCTTGTACAGCATATTCCATTTTGTGGTTTCCATAACCGAAGACCTGAATGAAGGTGTTACATCACAGCTTATTGCAAACTCTATCCTGCCGAATCTTGATTTTCCTGAATTGCAGTACTTGAGAAGTTTATGCTCGTATCCGGCGGTATCTGACCGGAGATATACCTTTTCCACTGACGGCAGGTTCTCAATGGACTCCTTTAAAAACCTCAAAAGTTCAAATGACGCAGGAACATTGCCGTCGCGAAACTCCGTATGGACAACAACATCCTGTTCCGACCACCACATATTCAACGGTTGGTATCCCTTGAAACCCTTGTAACAAAACAGCGCTTCTTGCTTGTCCGATTCTATCAGCGTCGCATCCATATCAAGAGTGGCTGTAGGCACAGGTCTGTTCTTTTGTAAAAACCCAAGCATATCCTTGCTGATTCTGCTGAATCCGTTAAGGTCTTTGGGTTCAGGTATCCATGCCCCCATCTGCCTTTCCTGTGAAACATCATGATATCCGTTTAGATATCTGAATACCGAAGATGGCGATGGCACAGTCCTTTTGCTTTCCTTCCTCCATCGCCTGCATCGTTCTCTCCTCTCCTTACGGTTAAGACTGAAATCATCAGCCTTCATCAAAAGCCTGCAAAAACCGTCATCTCCCTCCAGAACCCTCAAATCCTCTACGCAGTCTCCTCCGGCTAGATTTAACAGCATCAATGCTGTCACCATCTGTACGTCAGTGTATCCCTGGCTGTCCTCACGCGTCTTGAGGCTCTCTGCTATTGAATCCCTGAGCCTCATCTGCTGCATCATGTCCAGATACAATGGCAATCCCCCCATCGCTGTCATTCCGCTCGGTTTACCCTCAACTTCATACTGGAAAGGCAATATCCTCTGTGTCATAATCTCTTCACCCCGTTGGTGTTATTTTTTGTTTCCTCAAAACAACTCTAACACACCTGTTTATCAGGTAAAACGGGGTT
>JBAXRT010000271.1:0-1694 GCA_037131065.1 bacterium
GGATCGCCCGGCGTGCCTGGGCAAGGAACAAGGAGGCTGTTTTTGCTATCAGACGGGCGATGAAGGAAGAGGCCAGGTTGAAGATAACCCTTCCGAATGAAGTGGATGAGAGAATAGTAAATGGACTTTTCTAGAAATTCTTCTCTTTCAGTACCTGGGTGGTGACGAGCGAATCATTCAGGTAACGGTTCATCATGACCATCCCGAAATAATTACTGATCCAGAACTCCCTCGTTTCATCCATCCCCCCCGTTACGAGCGGTTTGAATTCCTGTGTGACCTTGATGCAACGGAAAGTGCCTGCCGGAACAGTCACCATCTCCCCGAGTGAAGTCACGGTTGAAATGATCGAATCGCCCGGGGTCACCGTAATATATTTTACTCCGGTCTTCGCATCGATCCGGTAGGCAGTGATCTTTTTTTCAGCCAGCGAATCGTTCATTGGCAGCGTTCCCCACTCAACCGGAGTGACGAAGAGGTAGGCGACATTGGGCCACCCGTTCAACGTCGCCTTCATCCGCCAGACCCCGGTCCCAAGATCTTTTTGGTATTCCATGGTGGCCTCTTCGTTGATCCCCGAAAACATGGTAACATCGTACACCAGGCGGTGACCGGCAGCAGCCATCGTGAGAAAGACGGAGGAGTCGGGCTGCAGGCTCGCCCGGGTCATGGTTCCTGTGATATCAATGGGCTTTGTGCCGCAGAATGTCCCTCCGTAGCTGATTCCGATGTTGTTGATATGCAGCAGGTAGGCTGATCCGCTGGCGTTCCAAGACTGGCAGTTAGGATCATAAAAGGAGTTATTTCTGACGGTGAAGGAGTAGACTCCTCCGAAAAAGATCGCATTGTCAAGGATAAGGATCCCGTCGGTTGACTTCAGATAGCCTGTGAGTATGGTATTGTTGGCGTAGGGAATGAGTGACATTTTTAGTTCACTGGCAAAGGGATCATCGACGGCGTTCATAGGAAAGGTTCCTTTCCATTGTCCCACATAATCGTTCATCGTGTAAACGGGAACGGGCTCCTCGTCGTTCTTAAGACAGGAGGAAAAAAGAAAGAGGAAAACAGATGAGAGAGCAACAGCATTAAGTAATCCGGATTTCATAATTTTTACAATCATTTAAGTTGAGGTATGTTTTAAAAGTTTTTGTTGAGCAATAACTGGGTTGATATATCATTCTGACTTTGCGGCGTTGTAACCTCCTTTTTGATAATCCCGAACTGGTTGCTGATCCACAGGAAGTAGTCGGTTTTATTTCCCGACTTTACCGAATCAGCCGGTTCAACGATCCTGTACTTGCTGCAGATGTAATTGCCTGCCGGTACCGTCACCTCCTGGTAGCGTGCGACAAGCGTCACCTGGGTGGTATCGCTCCCGTGAATGTAGGTATAAACACGCCCGGGAGTAACATCAATAGGAAAGGAAGCAGCTACGGCCCCGTTTCCTGATTCATCGAACATGGTATACATAACAGGGTCGAGATACCAGTAGAAAAGCTTATGCTGCCAGGGCCAGCCGCAGCTGTTTGCAACCGTGCCGTTGAATGATCCGTCGGAAGGCACATCAGAGATCTTCTGCTGAAGCATGCAGGTGTCGGTGCTTTTTTTATTGATGAGGTAATTCCAGGTGTTCCCCTGTTTTCCGAAACTGTAGTAGAAGGCCGGATCGGGGAGATCACTGTACATAGCCAGTG
>JBAXRT010000272.1:0-1682 GCA_037131065.1 bacterium
TTCCCAGCCAGAATCAGGTTTTGACCCTTGCGGATAAACTCCAGGCGCTCCAGCTGCGGTAATCGTTCCTGTGCCTCTTTGGGGAGGTCCTCCCGGCTAAGGTCCTGAAGGTATTTCAACTGAGGAAAGCCCGCCTGTCGGATTTGGGCCTTTTTGCGGTTTTCCGCACGCGCTTCATATTCCATCCGGAGCAGACCATGCAGGTATTGTTCAAAAGACTGGCCGTCACGGATGGCCTCGATGGCTGCCTCCTCGTAATGGTTACGGAAGGTGGGCAGGCGCAGTTCCTTGCTGTAGACCATAATGTCCTGTACGAGATTCTTTTCCATGGTCTAATTCTTTTGAAGGATCTGACTGATTTCTACAAGCTGATCCAGGGCATGCCGGCTAATATCCGTGTCGGGATAAGTGATCCCAACTTTTTGGGGATCATTCCCCAGCAATACCCTGAACTTGTCCAGACTGATGTCAGACGGGCATTTCCCCCGTAACAGCAGATAGACATCCCACAGGCGTTTATGAAGAATATCATGCGCTTTACAGTAATGGAGCAGTTCAATAAAATCCCGGGCGTTTTCCCGGAAGACTGCCTCATAGATATCCCGGATTTCCCAAGGGGCCTGCTTAAGGGCTGCCGAACCGTGCAGCGCACCGGGTTTTCTTTCCAGGGTGCGCAAATAGTGATCCAGGGTGATGATCCACTGGCCGCTACCATAGCTACGCGGCTGGATGCAAAGGACCTCTCCCTGATGATAAATTTTCAACTGATTAGCGTATGCCTTCACATCAACCTTTTGGCCCACCAAGTGGTCGGGTACCGAGTAATGGTTTGTCCCCAGGGTAAAAGTGGCATACTTGTCAACTCTGACCTCCTCCTGGATAAAACATTCCATGCGTCCGGGATGAGGAAGTAGAAGGTCACGCTCTGCTGACATCAGCTCGATAATCGTACTTGTACTGCCTGTCAGCTTTTTGTCATTCAACCGGATACAGGTCTCCTCCAGGTAATTCTGGGCTATCGGTAAGGTGTCAAACAGATCTCTGCGGGCGAATGCTTTGCGTCGGACATACTCAACACTTCGCTCCACATGACCCTTCTCGTGACCGCAGAAAATGTTACAAAACCGGAATGAAAAACCGTAAAACGTGGACAATTGCAACAAGGCTACCGTTGGCTTCTTCTCATGAGGCCCCACAAACTCGGCGATGGCCACACGCATATTGTCGTAGTTCATCCTCAGGGGAACACCTCCTATGTTGGCAAACAAGGCTCTATGCGCCTCCATAAACGCTAAGGTATCCTGTCGCTGAAAGATCATACCGAACCGGTAATTACTCTTACACATCGTAAAGACAGCCATATACAGTTTGCGGTCTACCCCGCCAATGGTAAGGCGGATATCACACCAGTCAAATTCACAGTTCTCGCCCGGATTATATTCCTGACGGATGAAGGCCTCCTGATAGCCCAACTTTCTCAACCGTATATAATCACTGACAACCGTATAGCCGATATCCTGACCCGATCCCTGTAATAGCTCCCAGATATCCACGCTCTTTAAAATCTGCTTGCTTTTGCCGGTCCGTCGCTTTTCATCGTTCTCTTTCAGATACCCATCAATCATCTGCATGATCTCAGTTGTCAATTTTCTTTTGCCCCGGTTTTTGGTATTGTATTTCGG
>JBAXRT010000273.1:0-1677 GCA_037131065.1 bacterium
TAGAGCCAGACCATGAGCAACTGGAAAGCGGAGAAGAAAAGCCATACCCAGAGCCACCAGGTCGTCCTTGCATAATGGATCAGGGATAGAAAGGCACCGAGGAGAATCCCCATCATAATCGCGGAGATGAACAGACTTTTAATGAAATCCGTGATCCATAATCTCAGGGTGATCGTGCTGAACCCGTATTTCTTCTCGATTACGAAAGTGCTGTACAGGCTGAAGGGAATGTTCAGCATCCCGCTGATGAGGGCAAGGATACCGAAAAAGGTCAGTCCCGACAGGATGAACTGAAGTTGCCAGGAAAGAATACTGCCGGAGAACCAGGGCAGAAAGCCGCTCAGGAGGATCACAAGCGTTATCACATCGTCAAAAACGTGCTCGATGGAACCGAAGCGGGATGATTCCGCCGTGTAGTCCGTCATTCGGGAGAGGGTGGCTTCATCAATATCTCCTCTGAATCCTTCGGGTATTTCATGGCCATGCCGGCGGAGATGCCGGACATTGATCTGCGTCAGTATCCACCGGAAGATGGAGCAGGAGGCGAAAGCGATCAGAAAGGCGATCAAAAGGGCATTCCAATGGGGCATGATGCGATCTCCGATTCAACGTGATTTGTAGGTTTTCAGCTTGTTATCCATGACGGCGGGCGATTCGTCACGGTGGCTTCCCATGACGCCGATGATAAAGGGCTTTCGTGTGACCGTTAGTGATTTCATGGGATGTCCTTTCTTTATCGTTCCGGCATTGAATTATCAGAAACAATCGTATAAGGTCAATGCAAAAGATGAAAATGGGCGCGTTACGTTTTATAAAAAGGAGGTATTGTAGCCGTTGATGGAAAAGATTTTTGAAAATTTTTACATGATCACCCTGCCCATGCCTTTTCGTCTCAAGCATGTCCATGTGTTTGCTCTGGTTCATGACGGCGGGGTGGCACTGTTCGACACGGGAGTGAATTCCCCGGAGACGTTTCTGAAACTCGAAAGTTCCCTGAAGCAGATCGGTAGAACCATCCACAATATTGATCGGATCTATATCAGTCATTTCCATACGGATCATTGCGGTATAGCCGGCCGGATCAAAGAGATATCCGGAGCGGTAATTTATATGTCCCCGGTGGATGCAGCCCGCATTCACAGCGACCAGCAAGGGGATCTGAATGTGAAGCTCCTGAGAACGTTCTATCGCCATCACGGGCTCACGGAGAGGTCCATCGAAAGCCTCGTAAGGCTCCTGAAATTCTTTCAAAAGGCCACGATTCCCTTCGAGGCGGATCAATATCTGGAGGCATATGAATCTCAGACGTTGGGGGACAAAAAATTTGAAATCCTCCCGGCGCCGGGACATACCCGGGGGCAGGTGTGCTTTTTCTTCCGCAGCGAGGGCATTCTTCTGTCCTGCGATCATGTGTTGCCGCAGATCACCCCCAACCTCAGTCCCGATCCCTATCATCCGGGCTTTCGTCCCCTCCAAAGCTTCATGAATTCATTGGAGGAGATGAAAAACCTGCCGGTCGCCAGGGTATATCCGGCCCACGGAGACCCCTTCGCCGATCTGAAAGGTCGGATCGAGGAAGTTGTGGAACACCACCAGGAAAGAAAGGGCCTGATCCTGACTTCCGTAACATCGGCTCCCAAAACGGCCTATCGGGTCTCACAGGATATCTTTGGGGAA
>JBAXRT010000274.1:0-1609 GCA_037131065.1 bacterium
CTATGGTAAACTTAGAAAAAGATTCCTTGATCAGAATCGCTGCTTTTCAATGGCTTAAGCAGAAAATTGATGTTTATGGAGATACACTTCCCTGGACTCTTTTAACCCAGGGGTTTTCATTTCAGGGTGAAAGGGTTCCGCTGATCGGTTACACCGGTATTTGGAAGCCAAAGGTTTGTGAACTGCCGATCTCCATTACCACAACTTTGAAAAATCCATATAAGGATGACCGTTCGAATGAAGATTTTATCAATTACCGTTACCGCGGGGAAGACTCAAACCACAGGGATAACCGGGGATTAAGAGAGATCTGGCAAAGACAGATACCACTGATCTATTTTGCCGGGACCCGTCGCAAAGGGTATTACCAGGTCTTTTTCCCGATGTACATCGAAGAAGACATGCCTGATCAACTCATGGTCAGGATCACAAGTGGTGCAATGACCAATACAAAGGAGCCTGGTACGGTGAATGAGCCATTGACTGAATATAACAAGTTACTGAGGTCATATCGGACCCAGGAGGTCAAATCAAGGATACATCAACAGGAACTCCGGGATCAGATCATACAGGTATATCGCAACCAATGTGCTATTTGTAAACTTAAACATACCGAATTACTGGATGCAGCACATATTATTGCTGATACTTTACCACTGGGAGATGCCATCATTCAAAACGGCATTTCGCTTTGTAAAATTCATCATGCGGCATTTGATAATAATATCCTGGGAATCAATCCCGATTTCGGAGTTGAGGTGAGGAAAGACGTACTTCAGGAGAAGGATGGTCCCATGTTGCAGCACGGTTTGAAAGACTTTCATAAGAGCAATCTCATATTGCCGTATAGGGAAGCGCATTATCCCGACCGGGAGAGGATCGAAATCAGGTATGCGGAATTTAAAAGAACTGGATAATGTCATCCATTTTGGAAATGATTAATACCTCTCGGTTAAATTAAGTACTTTGAAACAAACATGCTGAAAATGGAATCGCTCGACTCGGCAAAAAAAAGACTTTATGAAATCCTGTAAGATGTTCATTCAGGAAAAATTCAGCATCCGGTCTTTCAACGTAACCGGGTTTGGAATTAGCAATACCTAATAATATTTGGAGATGAATAGAGGAGAAATCATTATTTATCAAAATCCTGAAGGGAATATCAAAATTGATGTTCGGCTTGAGGATGAGACTGTGTGGCTCAATCAGGAGCAGATGGCACTGCTTTTTGGAAAAGCCAGAACTACCATCACCGAACACATTCTGAATGGTTTCACTGAAGGCGAATTAAAGGAAGAAGTGGTATGTCGGGAATTCCGACACACCACTCAACATGGAGCTATTCAGGGCAAAACGCAGGAGAAGCTGGTTAAGTATTATAACCTTGATGTCATTATTTCCGTGGGTTATCGTGTAAAATCGCCACAGGGTATGCAATTCCGTATCTGGGCTACCCAACGCCTTAAAGAATATATCATCAAGGGTTTTGCCTTGAACGACGAACGTTTTAAAACCGGCACCTCCATGAACTATTTCAACGAGTTGCAGGAGCGTATCCGGGAAATTCGACTTTCGGAGCGATTTTTTTATCAGAAAATCAAGGACATCT
>JBAXRT010000275.1:0-1607 GCA_037131065.1 bacterium
ATTTATGGCAGGGCATCATTCCTTACAGGTCTGATACAGCTGGGATTCTATCCCGGGATCTACATAAAAACCGGACTTGAATTCGAGTTCGGGATCAAGAACAAGGCCACCAGCGCCCTGGAGGTTGGCGCCACCCTCGACTTCTCCCCCATCCCTGTGCCGATCATGGCCTATAATCCCAAACAACAGTTCTTTCTCACGCTTTATTTAAGCGCGATGTTTGGAAAAAGACATAATAAGTGACGAGTAATCCGAGTGACGAGTGACGAATTAAAGGATATAATCGACCTCTTTGTGATTGAATGACAATAATTTATTCTCCCGGCTCCGGATCCGGAGCCGGCCGAAATCGTCTACGCCTTCGATCTTTCCATCGAATATTTTTTCCCCTTGGTTAAAACTTCGCCACTCACCAAATCCCATGAGGAAGGTGTTGTAATCGGCATCGAGCAGAGCAAATTGACCCTTCTTCAGCTGGCTGTACCTGTCATCCAGGAACCGGCATACTGATTCAAGAGCCTCCCCCAGGGCCATCTCCCGCTGAAGGACCTGGAAAAGGCTTACGGGGTTGGGAATATCCCGGGCATACCGGGTCTGGTTGATGTTTATCCCGATGCCGGCAACCGAACTTTCAAGCCTGCCCCCGGAGATGTTGTGTTCGATCAGGATACCGGCGATCTTTTTTGTCCCTACATAAATATCGTTGGGCCACTTGACTGAAACATCACTTAACAGGCGGCCAATGAAACCGGCGATTGCAAGTGAAACGGCTTTGTTCAGGAGGAACTGCTGCGCCGGTTCAAGAAATGTCGGATGAAGGATCACGGAAAATGTCAGGTTCTTCCCCGGCTCCGAGTGCCAGGTGCTGAGATTCTGTCCCTTGCCTGCATACTGCTCTGAAGCCATGATGACCAGTCCCTCCTCCGCCTCTCCATTCCTTAAAAGATTTCGGGCATAGGTGTTGGTGGAATCAACCCTGTCGAGCTCGATGATTGTTTTGCCGATCATTATTTAGTCATTAAGTCATTAGGCTATTAGGTCATTTGTAATAGGTGACAAGGTAACAGGGTAACAAGGTAATAAGTTAAAATTTCTGCATTGATTGCATTGATTGCATTGTTTGCATTTCTCATTCTTTCTAGCTCTTTAAGAGATTAAAAAGAAGTACTATTCCTGTCATCAACCATAATATAATTAAAACGACTGATATACCGATATTCATGACGAAATTGTAGATGACTTCATAGGGCAACACCTGGCTAACTGTCTGATTCAGCTTATTATTGGTCCTGATTAATTCTTCCTCAACCACAATCTTATAGTTTTCACCCAGGCACGATGACCGGCGTAAAAGGGAGTCCTTAAAATTAGTTAAAAAGAAGGGGAAACCGACTTTCTGAATATGTTGAGTGATCGGTTTATAAAAGATGAATCCGGTGAAAACATCCTTGTATATGATGGACGGAGAGCTGTTCCAGAGAAAGCAATCAAATGTGTCCTCCCCGAACGGACTCCCCTCGAATCCAAAACCTGCTTCGGGATTCCCTGCGATCTCAAAAGCCTTATCCCACTTTCCATACCGGATCTGACCGAATATATTTCCGTAA
>JBAXRT010000276.1:0-1558 GCA_037131065.1 bacterium
AGGATCACCCAGATGACAATTTTCAATATCCCCTTCAGTCTCTTCACTTTTTCAGCACTTAAATGCATTTTCGATCGGGGCCACAAGCTGATCGATATCGCCCGCGCCGAGGGTCAGAAGTACCTCCGGCTTTCTTGATTTCAGCTCATCGATGATACTCTCTTTTTTTACCATTGATTTCCTCGCAAGATTTATCTTATCCATCAGAAAACGGGAAGTGATGCCGGGGATCGGTTTTTCCCTTGCCGGGTAAATGTCCAGGAGAATAAGATCGTCGGCCATCTCCAGGCTCCTTGCAAAGTCATCGGCCAGGTCGCGGGTCCTTGAAAACAGATGTGGCTGGAAGACCGCCGTGATCCTTTTCCCCGGGTACAACTCCCTGGCTGCCCCGATGCAGGCCCGAAGCTCCTCCGGGTGATGAGCGTAGTCGTCGATATATACAAAATCTTTTCTGCGGATCCGGAAATCGAACCTGCGCCTGACACCCTGGTAAGAGAGGATCGCCCTGGCAAGATCCGTTGTGCTGATGCCAGCCAGGTAACCTGCCGCCATTGCCGCGACAGCATTTTCAAGGTTGAACATCCCAGGGACGCCGAGGGTCATATTTTCGATGATTTCGGTGGGAGTGACAAAATCAAAATGGATAACCTCCCTTTCGAGACGGATGTTCTTTGCAAAAAACGTCGCCTCCTGGTTGAGGGAGTAAGCGTATTCAAAATAGAAGTGATTTCTCAGCGGCTTCACTGTCAGCCCCAGTTTCATGATAAGCGAGCCCTTCTCCCTGATCTTCCCGGTAAATGCTTCAAAACTTTCCTGCAGGGCCGAATGGTTTCCGTAAATGTCCAGGTGATCGGCATCAGCCGAGGTGATGATCGCAATATCCGGTGAAAGCTGTAAAAAGGAGCGGTCGTATTCATCCGCTTCTACAACACAGTAAACAGGATGAGATGCATGCGATCCTTTCTCCATGGAGGGAGATCCGTCAAGCGCTGATTTGCTGGACAGGAAATTGGAATCATCATTTTTCAGAATGCCGCCAAGGAAGGCAATATGTTCTAGACCTGCCGTCCCAAGCATATGGGCGATCATGGTGGAGGTGGTCGTCTTTCCATGGGTCCCGGCTACCGCGATGGTTTTATAACCGGAAGCGATCATTCCAAGGATCTCAGCCCTCTTTTTCATAGGAATCCCGCTGCCGGCCAGGTAACGGTACTCTTCATTTTCAACGGGAATAGCAGGAGTATAGATCACCAGGTCGATGGTTGTCGGGATCAGGGTGACATCCTCCTCAAAATGGATCCGCATACCCTCTTCCGAAAGCTGATCTGTAAGGACTGTCGGAGTACGGTCATAGCCTGCTACCAGGATCCCTCGTCGGATGAAGTACCGTGCCAGGGCGCTCATCCCGATCCCTCCAATGCCCAGGAAGTAGACCGAACGCAACGAGTTAAGCTCCATCTTTGCTGCCTCCTTTCTTTTCTCCGCTATTACGGATTCCTGCCCTTTTCAGTGAAGGCACCAGGCTGAACACCTCTTCCGCAATTCTTTCAGCAGCATC
>JBAXRT010000277.1:0-1553 GCA_037131065.1 bacterium
CGGATATGATTCTCCGGCTTCTGATCGAAGGTGGAGGCGATGACCGACCCCCGGACGGACCGCTCAATATGGGTAACTTCTTCCGGCAGTTCATCGATGAGCAGAACGATAAGGGCCACAGCCGGGTAATTGACGGTGATCCCATTGGCGATTTTTTCTAAAAGGACGGTTTTCCCGGCTTTCGGGGGAGACACGATGAGACCCCGCTGTCCTTTACCGATGGGGACAAAGATGTCGACAATCCGGGTGGAGATTTCCTGGGGTGTTGTTTCCAAAACAAACTGGGTAGTGGGAAAAATGGGAGTTAGATTTTCAAACAAGGGTCGTTTCTTGGCCTGCTCAGGATCTTCATCGTTGATGGCTTCGATGCGCAAAAGGGCATAGTACCGCTCCCCTTCCTTGGGAGGTCGGACCTGCCCGGCAACCTTGTCACCGCTGCTCAGAGCAAAGCGTTTGATCTGTGAGGGAGAAACGTAGACATCGTTTTCGCTCACCGTGAAGTCATCGGACGTCCGCAAAAAACCGTACCCTTCCGGAGTGATTTCCAGGATGCCCTCACTGAAAATATACCCCTTGGACTCGGTGGCTTTCCTCAAGATCTCAAAGATGAGCTCGTTCTTTCTTTTCCGGCTGTACCCGGAAATACCCATTCCTTGCGCGATTTCACCCAGGTCAGTATTCGTTTTATTTTTTAAATCGGCTAAGGAAAACTGTAATTCGGCTTTTGTTTTTTCTTTTTCTGGTTCTTTTTCCAGTTCCTTCTCCAGTTCTTTATCTTCTTCGTCGAGATCCAGTTGATTGTTATCGGTATTCAATGGAACCTCCTCCTGTTTGTATGATCAACATTCCGTTTTCTGCCATCAGGGTGGGAACAGCGGAAAAAGCAACCGATCTTCCAGAGATGATAAGTTGTTGATAGCGGAAAGCGTTTTTTACTTTTTCAAAAACTTACGAGCGATCTCGACATGTTCCGGCACATCGACATCGAATTTCACTTCCGAATAGGGAGTAATGACAGCTAACCCTTGCATGCCGAGGATTCGAGCGACTCGTTCCTCGATATCCTTGATCGAAAGGGTTTTAAAAAGGTACTTCATGATGATGCGAATACCGAGAATTTGGGCAATGGTAATAAGGCTTTTTCGGCTCCGGACGATTCGAGAGATAAACTCCTTCCGTTGTTCGACAACGAGCGGATCGAAGAACAGCATGTTTCCACCGCTGAAACTGCCTTCCCGAAGATTGGCGAACGTACGCTTGGTGGTGCCGAATTTCTTCTGATAGACTTCTTTCCGCACGATGGGATAATAAAAATCTGCACTCTGTTTACTACAGCGGAGGAAAAAATCCTCAATCATTTCTCCTTTGATGAGAGGCACATCGCTTGAGATAACCAGAAGTTTTTGTTCAGGTTTAAGATATTGAAGCCCATACAAGGTGCTTTCGAATGGATCAACACCGGCCGGAACAACGTCTTCAACCAGCTTACCAATCCGGGACTTCAGTTCTATGACCGGTCCAACGAACACCATCCGGTTTATGGAGGAAACCTT
>JBAXRT010000278.1:0-1534 GCA_037131065.1 bacterium
GTATTTTCCTCGTTTTTCAGCGGAAAAACCGACATTTTACCGAGATTGAATTCTTTGAGAGGATTGGAATTCTGCAGCAGGATCCTTATAATTTTGCCTTTTCCGTCGAGTAGTTCGACCTGGTTTGCGATGGTAATGCTGTTAAATTTATCCAGGATAAAATTCCCGTCGTATGAGATTTGGGAGTCGTGGGAGCCCGCAGCTTCAGTCAATTGCAGTAGTTCGTCCTTTTTAACTGAGAGAGCATAGAGGCGTGAATCCAGGGGATGGTCTTTGTTGCATAAAAAATAGACCATCCCGGAAAGGGGATTGTACTTGATAAACCTGGTTACAACCCATGGGCCGTTTGTCAGCCTGCGGATCAGGTTGCCTTCGGAATCGTAAAGATAAAGCTGGTTGAATCCGTCGCGTGCACTCTGCCAGATGAACCTCCCGGGATCATCACCAAGGAATTCTGCCGCATGCTCCGGTTCGACATATTTATCACTTCTTTCTTCGAAAAGGGTCTTGACCAGATCTCCGGTTAAAGCATCATATTTATTAAACTTCAGATGACCCTGGTCGCGATTCAGACAGGCCACATAGATGTATTTTTCATCCGGGGACCAGGTCACGTTAGTGAGGTATTCCATATCGTCCGTTTCTGCCGGGGAGAGGATGACCGATTTGTCCTGTAGATAAGGGGTGTGAAGGAAAATGGTTTTGCCTGAGGCGGTATTGTAGATTCCCAATATAACTTTATGGCTGGTCATTCCCGCCATCGGATATTTTACCGGCTTAACGGCAGCGATCCTTTGGGATATATCCACCAGTGGATATTCGCTTACCTGGGTTTCATCCATGCGATAATAGGCCAGGAGGTTTCCTTTTGGGGACCAGAATGTTCCCTTGGTGATACCGAATTCATTTCTGTGGACACGCTCGGAACCGTTGACAATACCAGGTATTGTGTCATTTGTCACCGGTATCTCTTTGTCGCGGAAAGCGATAAAAAGATTATCTCCCCGGGTGAAGGCAATTTTGAATGTTGACTTTTCCAGGTCGATATTTCCGGCTTTCGCATCACAGCTGTTGACCATTCTCACTGTTTTCAGGGTAAGATCATAGATGAAATATTTATTCCCGGAATTGAAAAGAAATTGGTTTTCAGCAAGGAAGGTGACTGACGGAAATTTTTTCAATGGCTGATCCGGCAGATTTCCCAGGCATGTGTTCAGGACCGAAAGGGTAAGGAGAGTATCCGTTGATATTGATTTGATAGTGCCTTTGAAAAGGGCGTCTCCCTTAACATAGGAAAAAGTGGAAGATTTTCCCATCCACTGAAGCTGCGGGAGGCTTGCACTTCTGAGGGCAGGATTGAGACCAGTTGCTTCATCGATGGTAAGCAGGCGGTTCTGGGCAAAGATGAATAATGGCAAGAAGATGCCGGTAAGCATTAAAACAAAGGTTCTTTTCATGATTAAATGATTTCTGCGATTTTCCTGATGAGGAGCGGGTCCTTTTCTATTGCGTTGCCGACGACAACGACATCGGC